>JACOSB010000090.1 GCA_016179105.1 Candidatus Acetothermia bacterium | reverse complement strand
TGGGGATCCAGATCAAGTGAACCTTCAGATCATGCTTCGTGTGCGCTCCCAGGCGATACTTTCGCACGCGACCATATTACCACAAACTTCTCTTCGCCTGAAGGCGAGGGGTTTCGACCATCCCCGCAGGGGACACTAAAGTGTAACTTTTGAAACGAATGGACCATCTCTTGGATAAATATGGACTGTGAGACTGCTCACCGGAGCAGCTCCCAAGGAGGGAGCACTATGAATCCCCATCGCTGGAAAAAGATTCTCCTCGGATGCTTCGCGCTGGTCGCGTTCTTCAGCACTGTAGCATCGGCGCAAAATGCTCCACAGGGCATCATCGTCGTTCCTCAAGGCGAACTGACGGTGGACATCCGCACCGACAGACCCGCTTACGTCTTGGGTCAGAATGTGATCATCACCTATAATATCAACCAGTCCGCTTATATTTATGTCTTTGACATCGATTCATCGGGAACTGTGCGTTTGGTCTTCCCCAATCAATTCTCTCAGGATAACTTTGTCCAGATGGGCGAACACGTTCTCCCCGACAAGAATAGTTACACATTCGCCGTCTCGCCTCCTTTTGGGAGTGAGTTTCTTCAGATCGTCGCGACGACGCAGCCCATCAACTTGGGTCAATTGAACTTTGGCCAAGTCTTCCCGCTTATCGGGACGACGCCACAGGCCGCTCAGGGCGTCATCCAAGGGGCCATTCAGGGGCTCATTCCGACGGGCAAGGTCGCGACCGCTTACACGGTCTTCCAAACGTTCGGCTCGACCCCGACCGTGCTCTTCGGTACGCTCAGCATTGCCACAGACCCCATCGGTGCCGAGATCATCGTCGATGGAATTTTTAGGGGATTTGCTCCCAAAACTTTCTTCGTCGAAGCGACCACTCATACCGTGCTCGTGCGCAAGACGGGTTTCCTCGATGCGTCTCAGTTGGTCTCGGTCGCATCCGGTGAAACAAAGCAGCTTTTCATCCGGCTGGCTCCAGCGGGCAATCGAAACCCCTTGGCAAGCTTCACCTACGCTCCGTTAAACCCGATCGTGGGACAAGCCGTCATGTTTGACGCCTCCAGTTCTTCGGACCCCGATGGCGACTCTATCATCCAATATCTGTGGGATTTCAACAGCGACGGAATCTTTGATGCGGCCGGTGTTCGTGTGAGTCGGGTGTTCAACAATCCCGGCGCTCCGCGCGTGACCTTGCGGGTCATGGACAGCCGTGGCGCGCTCGGTGAGCAATCGCAAACCATCAACGTGACGAGCGTTCGACGCGGCCCGCAGGCGTGTTTCACGGTCACGCCGGGCAATCCACTCGTCGGACAGAATGTCCTCTTTAACGCCGCTTGCTCCAGTGACCCCGATGGCTTCATTGTCGCTTATCTCTGGGACTTTAATAACGACGGCATCTTCGATGCTTCGGGTGTGCAAGTCACCCGCAGCTTTAGCGCCGCGGGTACGCGTGTTGTGACCCTTCGCGTGATCGACAACAGCGGTCTCGCTGATTCGAAATCTCAGACGATCAACATCGGAAACCCCGTACCCGTCGTGACGCGCGGCTTTGTCGTCTCTCCCTTTGATCTGACGCATATCAAGATCTCGGTGCGCGGTGACCAGAGCTGGTTTACGCCGCATAAGTTCAGAATCACAATTTTCACCGACGGAACCATCAACGAGATCCGGCGCGATCCACCCAGTGGTACAGCGCCGCTCGGCATCGTCCCGACTCCAACCGGCGGCAGCCAGCTCGAGCTCAACGAGAATATCTCCACCGGGCGCATCGACTATATCATTGGGTTCGCCCCGGACACGACCAAGATCGGCTTGGATTTGCGTCTGGATGTCGACGGCGACGGGAACTTGGAGCAGCGTTCTGACTTCGTCTGGCTCACGGCCGACGGGAGCGTCTTAAAACATCCGCTCTCGGACCCGTTGGTCTTGCAATTCCCGGCGAGGCTCTTCGTCCCGTTTGACAACAATCTACGAGTGTGCGTGACGTTCAGCCTCGGATCAGATTTTTCAGTGACGTTCTGTGTCAATTGGCGCGATCTCTGACATGACGGAAATGGCGAGACGAGCGAGCGTTCGTTCAGCAGCTCGCTCGTCTCTTGCCCTACGAACAATAAACAGAAGGAGGGACCGATGTTCCGATTACTCGCGTTCGTCCCGTTGATCCTGCTCCTGGCTGGGTGGATTTCCCTGGGAGATTCGCCGGAGCGTACTGTCTCCTACGGGGCTGAGCCGTTGCTTTTAGTAGGACACGCCTATCGCGCGCTGCTGCCCGTAGGCTTGTACGATCTCACGCAGATTATTTCCAAATCTCAGCAAGCCGGCCTGTGGGTGAGAATCTATGACGGGAAAGGACTCTCTTACTTCCAGGGGACAACCCCTTGCACCACCTGCGACCCTTCGCAGGATAAAGAATTTCTCGCGCACGTCCCGGCGCTCTATGTCGATAACGGGCTCTTTTTATTGCGTTTATCCACCGAGCGCTATAAGTATACGCTTCGTCCCTCGCCGACAGATGCCGGACGTTATGAGATCACCATCCAACCAGCTAGCAACCTGGGAGGCTTCACCGCCGCCACCGAGATTTTGCAAAAATTATTGGACCTGGGCGTGATCGCCACAGCGTCGGTAGACCTGACGCTCGAAGAGATAACCGTGCTACCCGGCACGAAGTTACCCAAAGTTCCCGAGGGTATTAAGCTGGATTCTGTGCTCTATGGGCTCTCGCTCATGCCCGATTGGTACGAGTTTGCGGCGACACAACAACTAGAAATGTGGGGCTTGCGCGTGCGCGTGCTGATCGAACTCACCTCACCCGACGCACCACTGATGCCCAGCTCCAATCTGATCGTCGAGGCACGGTCGAGTTCCGGATTGGTCCGTGCACTGATCCCCGTTCACGCTCTGAGCGAAGTCTCGCGCGACCCAGCGATCAAGATCATCCGTCCGCCCGCCGTTCCCAAGGGCTGACGCATCTCGAGGAGGAGAACCATGCGCCGTGTCTTCATGAAAAGCCTATTGATCCTGATCTTGCTTGCCTTCGGGGCACTCAACGATCCCGTACATTTCGCCGGCTGGGCTCAGAGCGAAAAGGCCGCCCAAAAAGCCGACCATAACCCAAAAATTGACAGCGCCTTGGAGCGAATCCTGAAACTCGGAGCTACGGGCAATGCGAGCGCGGCCGGTCAGCTCGCCGCGCAAGCGAACATCCCCTACGCGGGCAATTCGATCACGGTCATCTTCGATTTGAACGTGATCCCTGACGATCCGCCGCAAGTCTTTAAGCGTGTGCTCGACCTCATTCGCCAACTGACGGGTGGAAACATTCAACGGACGGCGCGCAACCTAGTCAAGGCGCAGGTTCCGTTGAACCCCGAGGGCGTCAAAAAAGTCGCCGCCCTGGCCGAAGTGAATTTTATTCGCCCTCCGTTGCTCCCCCTCACGTTAGTCACCAGCGAGGGCGTGAGCCTCACCGGCGCGTCGAGTTATCATGCGAACGGCATCCGCGGTGCGGGAGTAAAAATAGCAATCATTGACCTAGGATTTATTGGAATTGCCTCGGCTCAGGCGCGCGGTGAGTTGCCCGGCAATATTCAGACGATCGACTACACTGGCTCGGGCATGGAGAGCGTGACACCCCACGGCACGGCCGTCGCTGAAATCGTCAACGATATGGCCCCCGATGCGCAACTTATTTTGATGAAAGTGAGCGACGAAGTAGATTTGGAGAACGCCAAGGACGATGCCGTACGGATGGGCGTGAAAGTCATCAACCACTCCGTCGGATGGTTCAACACGAGCTTCTACGATGGCACTGGAAAAATCGTAGAAATTGCTAACGATGCTCGTGCCAAGGGAATCGTCTGGGTCAACGCAGCGGGCAACTACGGTCAGCGCCACTGGCAAGGAACCTATCGGCCTAACGCACAGGGCTATAACCAATTTGCTGGTACCGACGATACACTCAGCTTCCAGGCCAATGGCGGAGATTTTGTCACAGTCTTTCTCACCTGGAACGATTGGCCCGCTTCGCGCAACGATTTCGATCTCTTTCTGCTCGATAACAACGGCAATCAATTGACGTCTTCGGAACGCATTCAGTCGGGCACCGAGACGCCGACGGAAACATTCTCGTTCAGAGTGCCTTCGACGGGGATTTATCATTTGAGGATCAGAGGCGATAACAATCCGAGCCCTAGGACTTTTTCACTCTTTAATTTGAACCAAGATATTGAGTATCCGATCGTGCAAGCGAGCCTGATCAGCCCAGCGGATTCCCCGAACGTCATCACTGTCGGTGCCGTGGGCAAGGATCGCTGGACGACCGGACCGATTCAGCCTTACAGCTCACAAGGGCCGTCGAACGCGGGCGTGAGTAAACCAGACATCACAGGCCCTGACTGTGTCTCGACGGTGACCTTCGCGGGAGCGGCCTCCGCAGCCTTCTGCGGAGCGAATGGATTATTCCCCGGCACCTCAGCAGCAGCACCGCACATCGCCGGAGCCGCCGCGCTGCTTCTTGCAGCCAACCCGGGCTTCACCGCCTCTCAAGTCGAGCAAAAACTAAAGAACGATGCGATCCCCATGGGCTCGCCCAATCAGTTCGGCGCTGGCCGCGTGAACTTGAGTGCAGTCGTGCCCGTACAGCGCCCCGATCTCAGTTTTGCGAACGTGACATTTACGCCTTCTAGCCCGCGCATCGGGGATCTTGTCACGATTAATTTTCAAGTGCGCAATACCGGCGCAGGCAATGCCGGGGCATTCTCAGTCGAGATTCGCGACAGCGGTGGAAGCGACCGTCGCTTTGTGAATAGTCTAAACGCGGGTGGCTCGGTCAGCTTGAGCTTCCAGCGCCAGGTTCGCCAAAATCCTGAAGATTTTACGCTCATCGCTGATGTGGATAACCAACTGGATGACGCGAATCGCTCCAACAATACGTTTACATTGCGCGTCACACCGCAAGCCGCGAGCAAACCGGATTTAATCCCGATCAATCCAGATTTCTCCCCTCGCAACCCGAACGTAGGCGATACGGTGAATGTCACCGTCACGGTGCAGAACGTCGGTACGGGCGATGCAGGAAGCTTCTTGGTCGAAATTCGTGACAGCGCTGGCACCGATCGTCGCACCATCACCAGCTTGACGGCGAGCCGCACGACCTCTGTGTCTTTCTCTCGACGCATCAACGTGAACCCTGAGATTTTTACGATCACGGTCGACTCCACCAACCAAGTCGATGAGTCCAACGAGAGCAACAACACGATCACGCTGCGCGTCGATGCGATTCAGCCCGTGGCCAAGCCCGACTTGACGATCGAACGGCTGGACGCCGTGCCGAGCGCGCCGCGCGTCGGGGACAATGTCAACCTCAATGTCTCCGTACGAAATATCGGCTCTGTCAGCGCTGGCCCGTTCGTCGTGCAAATCAGCGACAGCGGGGGCACCGATCGCCAAAGCTTCTCTGGACTCAGTGCCAACGGTTCGCTCTCGCTCACCTTCACTCGTCGCATGAACAGCAATAGCGAATTGTTCACGGTCACAGTCGATGCGTTCAACCAAGTAGACGAATCCAACGAGAACAACAATACTTCGCAAATACGGGTCAACGCTCAGCAACCCGTGCAAAGACCAGACTTAGTCATTGATCGCATGATGCCCTCACCGACGACGCCGCGCGTGGGAGATAACGTTACAATCAATGTCGTGGTGCGCAACCAAGGCTCAGGCAATGCGGGCTTCTTCGTGGTTGAAGTCCGCGACAGTGGCGGGCAACAGCGATTGAATGTCTCTTCACTCAACGCTGGGTCGTCTGTCAGCTTGAACTTCGCGCGCCGCATGAACAGCAACTCTGAAGTCTTCACGGCGATGGCCGACGTGCTCAACCAAGTCGATGAGAGCGACGAGACAAACAACACATTCTCGATTCGCGTCGACGCCCTGCAGAACATCGGCAAGCCGGACTTAATCATCGATGACCTGATGGCTTCGCCGGCCAACCCAACCCTGGGCCAGAACGTCACACTAACAGCCCTCATACGCAACGGCGGGACGGCCGATGCTAATCCCTTCTTTGTCGACATCCGCGACAGCGTTGGCTCGGATCGCCGATCCGTCAGTGCGGGCCTGCGCGTCGGTGGAACGGTAACAATAAGCTTCACGCGTCGTATTTCTGTCTCAACAGAAACATACACAGCCGTCGCTGACTCGACCAATGTGCTCGATGAATTGGACAAATCCAACAACTCCCGCTCGATTCGAGTCACGGCACAATCCGGCGGACCGTCACTCGCTGTCGATATACACACGAATAAATCGAGCTATCAGATCGGTGAAAATTTACAAATTCAGCTCACACTTTCCGCTCGCGCGTACACGTACATCTTCGACATCGACGCGACCGGGAAAGTTTCGCTGGTCTTCCCTAATAGCGTCTCGGCGAACAATCTGATCGGCCCCGGCAATTACAACATTCCCGATGCGAACTATACGCTCGGCGTGGTAGGCCCGGCGGGCACAGAGTACGTCCACGCCCTCGTCGTATCACAACCCGTTGACTTGGGCTTGGACAATCAGTCGAACTCAGCCTGGCTTAACCCGAGCACCTTCCAAGCCGAGTTGGCCAATCGCATCCAGAGCCGCGCGCCCTCGGCGGGTTATGCGAGAAATTTCGCGAGTTTCCAAGTCACCAGTGCCTCTTCAGGCCAGAACCAGCCTCCGATCGGTTGCTTTACTGTCACTCCACAAAGTCCAGAAGTCTTCCAGCCGGTGACGTTTGATGCCTCCTGCTCACGTGATCCCGATGGTCAGATTGTCAAGTACGAATGGGACTATGACAACGACGGCCAGATCAACGCGCGCGGCGTCAAAGTGACGATCCTCTTCTTCCAGGAAGCAAAGACGTATCCCATTACGCTGATCTTGACGGACGACAAAGGCGCAGTGACGCGCTACACGCAGCCGCTCACAATCCGCGCCAAGGGTCAGCAACCGCCGGCGTCTTCGAACTTGCCGCAGTTGCCGAACGTCGCGGGCATTTATGTGGTCGGCACGGATAAGCTCTATGTGATCGTGCAAGGCTCGACATCGTGGCTGAACGACCGCCCGTACAAGATCGAACTGGAGACGGATGGCAGTTTCACCAGCTTGGACCAGACTTTGAGTGGACCCGCCGCGCCTCAAGGGATTGCGCCAGTGCCCGCGGGGCTACAAAAGATCTCAGTTGCGGGCAGCGTGCGCAGCGGACGCGTAGACTACGCGTTTGGTTTGGCACCCGGAACGAAGACGATGAAATTTACCTTGCAAATTGATCTTGACGGCGACGGGGCGCTCGACAGCCAGACAAATGTGGCGTTCATCTACTTGAACGGACAGCTGCTCAATCCGCTCAGCAATCCGTTCATTTTGACCACGCCAGCGGCGAATCTCCTGCCGTTCGCGGCAGCGATCCCGCTCAATATCTGCACGCCGAACCCGAACCAGGGAGGCTTATCAACGACCGTTTGTTTCCGCTTGCAGTAACTCGCTTAGATTCATAGTAAAGGCCCTTTGAGAGAACAGTGCGCTCTCTCAAAGGGCCTTCTGTTTTTTTCACGATAAGTCTTTGGGCACCTCCAAGGCAAGATACTTTAGGAGCTTCTGACCCATCGTAAGAACTCTTCTTCAGACAAAACTTTCACTCCGAATTCTCGCGCTTTCTCAAGTTTGGAGCCCGCTTCCTCGCCCGCGACAAGATAATTTGTTTTTCGGCTCACCGAGGACGCTATGCGCGCGCCGAACGACTTGACCAGCACCTCAGCCTCTGACCGGGTGAGAGTCTTCAGTGTGCCAGTGAATGAGAATGTTTTCCCAACCAGATCGGGCCGTACAGAAGCCGGTTGTTCGTGATGGATCTGAACGCCTGCGGCAGACAATTTTTTGATCATCTGGCGATTTCTCTCGTCATGGAAAAAACTCAAAATGCTCTCGGCGACTTTGGGACCTATTTCTGGAATCGCCAACAACTCTTCTTCGGGCGCTTTGATCAGTTTCTCCAGATCGCGAAAATGCGAAGCCAGGAGCTCGGCCAAACTCTCTCCTACATGCCGAATACCCAGTCCATAGAGATAGCGACTGAGAGAGATTCTTTTGCTCCGCTCAATCGCATCCAGCAAATTCTGGGCAGATTTTTCGCCCATCCGCTCTAACCCCAGGAGTTGCTCTTTCTTCAAACGATAGAGATCGGGAATCTCGCCCACCAGATGGGCTTGCATGAGCGCTTCGACCCATTTATCGCCGAGCCCCTCAATGTCGGCGGCGCTTTTGGACGCGTAGTGCCGAACGCTCTCTTTCAGACGTGCAGGGCATGAGATATTCTCGCAACGGAAGTCCACTTCATCGGGCAGACGAACGACCTTGTCGCCGCACTCCGGGCAGTTTTCGGGCATCTTGAATGTTCGCTCGTCGCCGGTGCGCCTGCTCACAATGGGCTGGACAACTTCGGGGATCACATCGCCAGCCCGTTGAATCAAGACGAAGTCTCCCATGCGAATATCTTTCTTGTCGATCTCGTCTTGGTTGTGGAGCGTCGCGTGCTGAATCGTCACACCGGCCAATTTGACGGGTTCGAGCACGGCGACGGGTGTCAGTTTGCCCGTACGTCCCACTTGCAAGACAATCTTTTTAATGCGAGTCGTCGCTTGGCGCGGCGGGAACTTATACGCGATCGCCCAGCGCGGGCTGCGGGAGATTTCTCCGACAACTCTGCGAATTTCAAAGTCATTCACTTTGATCACGACGCCGTCGATCTCATAGGGGAGGTGCTCCCGCTTCTCTTGGAGTTCGCGATAATAACCGATCGCTTCGTCGATGTTGCGACATTTGCGAAACTGAGAGTGCACCCGCAAGCCAAACTGGGGAAGTGTCTTCAAGAGCTCTTCTTGCGAAGAGAATTCAATCCCATCTGTCTTGCCTACGTCATAGCAGAAGAAATTGAGTCGGCGCCCAGCAGTGATTTTTGGGTCCAGTTGGCGCAAACTGCCGGCCGCCGCGTTGCGGGGGTTGGCAAAGCGAGATTCTTCTTTTTGCTCGCGGGCCTCGTTGAGTTTATGGAAATCAGCGATTTCCATGTAGACTTCGCCGCGAGCCTCCAGCTTTCGCGGAATCGCTCGCCCTGGAGAGCGAAGTTTGAGTGGAATGCTCTTAATGGTTTTGAGATTGTGGGTCACGTCTTCGCCGACTTCGCCGTCGCCGCGGGTAGAGCCAACTACTAGCAAACCCTTCTCATAAACGAGCTCCACGGCGAGCCCATCGAACTTGGGCTCAGCGACATATTCGATCGTTTCCCGCTCAGAAAACTTTTTCACACGAGCATCGAACTCGTGTAACTCTTCGTCGGAAAACGCGTTGGCTAGGCTCAGCATTGGGATTGAATGTCGAACCGTTTTGAACTCTTCTTGCGGAGTCGCACCGACCCGCTGAGTCGGTGAGCTGGGCGACTTGAACTGGGTAAATTGCTCTTCTAATGAGAGCAATTCGCGCATCATCTGGTCATACAAATGATCGGAGATAGTCGGTTGCTGGAGCACCCAATAACTGTAGTTATGTTCTTCAATCTCGGCGCGCAACTGCTCGATGCGCTGCTGCGCTTGTTTGAGAGAGAGAGAGGTCATTCTAGGTTATTCTGCGTAGGAGTATAGCGTGCTGTGGCTTACAGACAGGCCTTGCCCTGAAATTAAGAGCAGCAAGCCGCACGCTATTTCTCTCTGAGTCGCTCTTCCCACACATCCAAGAATCGTACGATACGCACGGCCACCAGCAATGCTCCCACGCCGACTAAAAGAGCTGCCGTGCCTACCAAAACTGACGAAAAACTTGACATCATCTCGTTCATCGTCGCTCCCTTCTGAGTGATCGGGCTATTATGGCACGCGGGAGGCAATGCCGTCAAACGGTTCGCGTCCACCAGGAGGGTCTTTTGGGTTCAAGCTTGGGGTAAGCTTCAGCGCGAGTATGCTTCATGGCATGGAGCGTTTCACAAAACGCGAGCTTGATCTTCTCGATATCCGCCATCGTGAGGGGTGCCTGGCTCAGCTGCCCGTCGTTGAGTCGATCGCGAATCGCTTCTTCGACCAGCGACTCTAATCGGGCGCCATTATCGGCCGTACGCGAGGCCGCTTCGACCGAATCGGCCAACATGATGATGGCCGTCTCTCGGGCCTGGGGCGGCTGCGAATCGTAGCGATAGTCATCCATGGAGATGACGCAGTCTTTGTTGCCCGACTGGAGCGCTTTGACGTAAAAGTAGCGAATCACCGAGGTCCCGTGATGCTCCAAGATAAACTGAAGGATGTCTTCGTTGAGACCGAACTCTCGGCCTAGCTCTAAACCCTTCTTGATGTGAGTAGCGAGGATCATCTTGCTCATGTTGGGGACGAGCTCGTCATGCGGGTTGATCCCATCGCGTTGGTTCTCCATGAAAAATTCGGGACGCTCGATCTTGCCGATGTCATGAAAGTAGCCGCCGACTTTCGTCAATAACGGATCCGCACCGATCGCTTGCGCGGCGCTCTCGCCTAGGTCTGCCACATTGCAGCTGTGATGGTACGTGCCGGGGGCTTTTTCGCGAAGCATGGCGAGCAGCGGGTGCGAGGGGTTCAAGAGTTGAACCAATCCGAGTGGGCTGGTGCGCTGCGTGGCCCACTCGGCGATCGGAATGGCCGCGAGCGTGAGCAGAGCGCTGACCAATCCCCCAAGGCCTGCCCAGAGGACAGCCCAGAGATCGATGGAAGCCTTCTCTAAAGTTGTCCCCGCTAGGTAAAGCGCGATGTTCATCAAGCCGATGCCGACTCCGCCGAACGCGAGGTCTGCTATTTTGCTCAGGCGCAAGACGCTAAAAAGACCGATGAGCCCGCCGCCGAAAGCCATCAGAAAATCGACGGGTGCCAAGGGGGCGCCCAAACTGACCAGCACTGAAACAACGATATTGGTCATAAAGCCCGCGCCCGCGCCGAAGAAGAGGCCCATCGAGGCAGCCCCAAACGCTGCGGGCACGGCGTAAGAAAGACTGGAAATTTGATAAGCAACGGAAAAGACTCCAATGATCTTATCCAGAAGAGCAACCGTCAAGATCACACCGACTGTGAACAGAGTCCAGCGAAGTCGCTGCCAGATCGCGGGCATGCGAATCCGGCTGTAATAGTAAACCGCCGTAATTAAAGTTCCCAAGATCATCAAATGGGCTAAGATCTCTCGGGGCAATAAAAAGCTCGGAGTCAAACGAGTCGTTCGACTAAACTGGAGAGCATTGAGAGCGACAAGGCCGAGGACGAATAAGCCCAACCAGAGCCACTCCTGAAGGCGCGCCCGCCACTGGGGAGATAAGCGCTCGAGCGATTCTCCCTCAGTCCTTCTTCTCAACTTTTTCATAAGCCTCGATGATTTTCTTGACGAGATGGTGGCGCACGACATCGCTCTTGTCGAGGTAGAAAAATTCGATCCCCTCAATGCCGCGGAGAATTTGCTGTACGTCTTTGAGGCCGGATTTCCCGCGCTCCAAATCTATCTGCGTGATGTCGCCGGTGATGACGGCTCTGGAATTGAATCCCAATCGTGTTAAAAACATCTTCATCTGGGTGTGGGTCGTGTTCTGCGCTTCATCCAGAATGATAAAGCTGTTGTTGAGCGTCCGGCCGCGCATGAAGGCCAGCGGAGCGATCTCGATGCGACCGTTTTCCGTCAATCGTTGAATTTCTTCATGCGGGATCATATCGTAGATCGCGTCATACAAGGGGCGTAAGTAGGGGCTAACTTTGGCTTCGATGTCGCCGGGCAAAAAACCCAGCTCTTCTCCGGCCTCGACGGCCGGGCGGGTGAGAATCAACCGATGAATGTTGCCCTTCTTCAGATGGTCAATGGCGACCGCTACGGCCAGATAAGTTTTTCCCGTGCCCGACGGGCCGATCGCGAAGACGATGTCATTCTTCTGAATCGCCTCCACATATCGCGTTTGGCCCACAGTTTTGGGGCGAATCGCCTCGCCCCAGTAGGTGGTTTGGACGGTGTTGGTCAGCACGCCGTCAAGGTTCGCAGAGGCTTTGACTTGCTGAGACAAATACTGCACTTCGTCGTAGCTCGGCACGTGATCGCTGTGAATGAGGTCGAGCAACTTTTCGAAGAGCGACCTAACGCGTTCGACTTCGCTCGCGGGGCCTTCGATGCGCACTTTCTCGCCCCGCTGGGTAATTCTGACAGGGAAAGCACCCTTGATATAATTTAAATTGCGATTGAATTGACCTAATAGAGCTGTGGCTTCGTCGCCCGATTTTAGGATGATCTCGTAATGCGCTAGGGTATTTTTCTCTTCCACTCAACTCTCCTTTTTATTGAGACGTGACGGGTTGACCAATCAGGTAATCCTTGCGGGCCATCTGTATTTGCACGGGAACGAGCGCACCGCGCTGGAACTCGTTTGCTCCCAGCAAATGCACATCAAAATAATTTTCTGAGTACCCGCGAGGGCGATGGTCGGCTTGTTGGCTAGCTTCAATCAGCACTTCGAGTCTTTCTCCGACAAAATTCTCTTTGATCTTTCGTGCGATCGTATTGACGACGCGGCTCAGGCGGGCTGCCCGCGATTTTTTGACTTCGGGCGAAACTTGATCGGCGAACAATGCCGCGGCTGTGCCGGGTCGCCGGGAATACCGGAAAAGATGCACATTGGCAAAGCCGATCCGTTCGACAAAACAAGATGTATTCTTGAACTCTTCTTCTGTCTCTCCGGGAAAGCCGACGAGCAAATCCGTGCCCAACGTTAGTTTCTTGATGCGTGTTCGGAGTTCGTCGGCAACGCGTTCGAAGTCTGAGGTCGTGTGCCCTCGGTTCATGTGTTTCAAAACAGTGTCATCGCCACTCTGTAATGGAATATGAAAATGCGGACAAGCTTTCGGTTCGCTCCCAAAAAAATCGATGAGATTGGGAGTGACCCCACTCAAGTTGATCGAACTCAACCGCATACGCTTGAGTTCGGGAATCGAAGCAACACGGGCGAGCACATCACTCAATCGAGTAGAAGTCGCTTCGCCGTACTGAGCGATGTTGATCCCAGTGAAGACGACTTCCCTGTAACCGTTGTCGACCAACGCTTGGACTTCGCGGACGATGGAGTCGACAGATTTATCTCTCGGCCGCCCGCGTGCGTAGACCGTCTTGCAAAAAGCACAGAACTGATCGCATCCATCTTGGATTTTGACGAACGCGCGGGTGCGCTCAAAATCTGTCGCAATCTGCTCATCATCGAGCGTGCGCTTCGCTGCAGCTTTGAGCACGCCGCGTTGACCTTGCTGAGCGGCTCGCAGCATCTTGAGCAGCTGAGACTTGCCCGCGTTGCCGAAGACGACGCTCGCGCCCTCGACGTCCGCAACTTCTTGTGCTGACGTGTCTGCGTAGCAACCCGTGACGAAAATCAAGGGGTTCTCTCGTGTGTGGGCCAAGTGGCGTATGTATTGGCGGGCTTTGTTCTCGGCGCGGCGGGTGACCGCACAGGTGTTGACCACGTAGACGTCGGCATCGCTCTCTTCGGGGACGACTGCGAGGCCCTCGCGGGTGAGCTGGGCTTTCATCATCTCGGTGTCGTACTGATTCGCACGGCAGCCGAACGTATGGAACGCGACTCTTACCATTCTCTGACGATCCTCATTCTTTTCGATCTTAGCGCTACTGGACCGAGAATGCAACGCCGCGAAATTTTTGCTGCTGGGATGGATAAATCTTTAGATTGGCCACAAATTAATTCTTGCTGTCTTACCCCACCCATTCTTTGGGAATGGTATTGTAGTCCTCGTTCAAGCGAATATCTTTCACTTCATCAGCGCTCAGCGCCAGTTCCTTGAACGCCTCGCCGTCGTAACGAATCAGTATACCCTGCTCTTCAGTGACCGCCGTCAGGGGCTGCTCCGGGTGAATGCGGTTGCGCGTCGGATCGGGGTCTTTTACTTTGCGCCGAATGATTGTTTTTAAGTTCACCGGGCGGCCCCACATATGGAAAACGTGCTTAAGTGTTTCTTTCGCTTCTTCGAGATTCAGCCCGATCCCGTTGTACTCGTGTAAGAGCAGCAGTTCGCTCTTGTTGCCATAATTGCCCGTCGCGACTTTCATGGTGGGCTTGCCTAGGTTCGTGTACTGAAAGAGCAGCTTCTGTTTCACGTCGGCAAAGTCTCTCGAAGTAATATGATACGCGCCCGTCTCCGGCAGATACTCGTACGTGAAGAGTTTCAATTTTTCATAGAGTTCTTCGGTGAAAAACTCGGCAATGAACGTTAAGTCATTATAATTGCGACGCACTTCGAAAATCTTCTCCGTGCCCAAGTTCGCTTTGGTATCCCATTTCTCGCGCTTCTCTTTGTCATTGCACAGTTCCCACTCGCGCCCAAAGCGGCCCTTATCCCAGCGCTCTTTTATATCTTCCCAAATGAGTTTACCCAGTGCATACGGGTTCACCACGCCGCCGGCCAGCACTTTGCTCACCATGTCTGCGTGATCCAAGAATTCGTTCGGGTGAGCGAACTCGGCCATGATCTTAGACTGCCAGTACATCGCCCAGCCCTCGTTCATCACCTTGGTCATAATTTGCGGCACAAAGTAATAGGACTCTTCGCGAAGCATCGACAGGATGTCTCGCTGCCAATCTTCGAGTCGACCATAACGCATCAAAAACCAGATCAGGTCTTTGTGTGGCTTGGGCAGATCGGTCTGGTCGTGCAGATGCTTGTGCTTGTCCTTGGTCTCTTTGATCTTGCTCTTGCGTTGCTCGACCCAGTTCGGCGGGTTCACGAAGCGGTCCATGTACTCGCGCTTCACGGGAATCTTGGACGGCTCTCGATGGTTTTCTTCGGCCTCTTCGGTCTGCCAGCGTCGCTTGATAAATTGGGAATACTGGTCGATGTTGTACTCGATGGAGAGCGCTCGGTCGATGAAGGACTCGACCTCGGCGACGCCGTGCTTGTTCATGTACTCCTCAGTAACTATCGCGTGATTGTGCATCAGCTTGACCATGTCTTTAGGCGTCTTGCTGAACCAACGGTTGTTCTTGAAAAAGTCGACGTGGCCGTAGACATGGACCATCACGCCCTTGTTCTCAATGGGAGAATTGCTGTCTCTGAGATAAGCGATGGCCGGGTTGGTGTTGATCACTAATTCATAGGTCCACCAGCCGGAATAGGCCGAGCGTTTTCTGAAATAATCGTAGCTCATGCCGAAGTGCCAGTGCGAGTATCTTTCCGGGAATCCGTCGTAGGAAGAGACTTCGTTCAACTCATCATAGTTGACGACGCCGAAGGTCACAGGCCAGGGGTCTAAGCCCGCTTCGACGGCGAGGCGCCGGGCCTCTTCGCGCATCTTATCTAATTCTTTGAGTTTCGCCTTCTTCATAAGAGCTCATCGACCCGTGCCCAGAAATTCTTTGATCGACGCGAGAATATCCTCGCGCCCGGAGATGATCGACGTTGTTAGATTATCTCTGTCTGTCAATACTTCTTTGAGTTTAATCAAGTGCATTCCCGGCGAGCGGCGTCCCAGTGCGACTTGACCGTACGCAAAGAGATTTACTTTCGCCAAGAGCCGATCGCGCAGGAGCGGCACGCAGACGTTTTCGGTGTCGCCGATCCAGTTCTCGCCGTCGCTAAAATGGAACGGATAGATGTTCCATTGCTCGGTGGGGAAACGACGATCGATGATCTTGTCGCACAGCTCATACGCCGCCGAGATACGGGTGCCGCCGCCGGTGCTCAGCGCATAGAATTCTTCTTCGTTCACTTCGTGGGCTTCGTAATCGTGAATGATATAAACCCGTTCTACATTCTCATAGTTGGTGCGGAGCCATAAATCAATCCACCAGTTCTCTTGGCGGATGATCTCGGTCTTCTCGCCGCTCATCGAACCCGAGGCGTCGCGCATGAAGACGATGAGACAATTCGCTTCGGGAGCCTCTTGCGGCTCGCCGTAGAGATAGCGCTTGTCTTCTTTGATCGGCGTGACGACCATCGGCTGAGCGTCCACCAAAGACGGCGATGGGTTGGGGCGATTCGGATCGCTCAGGAGCATCTGGCGCATCAGGCCTTGTCTGAACGAGCGTTTCTTCATCAAGAGCGACTCCGGACCTTGCACCGAGACATCTGTATAATCATCGTCGCCGCGGATGATGCGCTGCTCGCCTTTGGGCTGGATGTGCGGAAGCTCTAACTCTTCTCCCAAGATCTCGGCGAGTTCGCGCAGCTCGATCTCGACCTCGGGAAAGTGCGCGCCGGGGCCTTCTCCCGCATGGTTCGAAAGGCCGGGCTGATCGCCGGGCTTGATCGGTTCGCCAATCTCGCCCTCGCCCGCTCCGATCCCGCCGGCATCGCGCGGATCGTAGCGAAACTGCGGGATGCGAATCGATTTGACCGGAATTTTCACGACATCGCCGCCCTTTTGGCCGACGATCGCATCGCTCTCGATCAAATCTTTTAAGTTTTTGCGGATCTCGCCGCGCACGATGCGCTTGAAGCGTTCAAGATCTTTTAGGATACGCTTGTGCATAAGTAAGTGCTGCCGTTTTGTAATGCTGCGGTGCTGCAGTTAGCCTTGGGCGGCAGCACTTCTGCACCGCAGCACTTCTTAACTTCCTAGATCATCCGGCCTTCGCGGTCGTCCAACTCTTCGCGTGCCACTTCCGCGCCGGCGTGGTCGATCACGTTCTCCGCGCAGATGTCGCAGTAGCCGTACTCGGATTTCAGTCGCTCGACCCACTCGGCCTTGCGCTTCTTGTGTTCGGGGTCTGTGGTCTTATCGCTGACCATGGCCGTGAAGTTGATGTTGTGTTTCTTGTCTTCCCAGAGTTTTTTCTCCAGCGCCCGGCGCAGTCGGTCGTTTTGTTCGGGGTTGAACGCTACGCCCTTGCGCGCGCGTTCGCTGATCCAGTTTGAAATCTCTTGGCGGAAGTCGTCTTTTTGCGCTTCGGTCACGCCGATTTGTTTCTCGATCGAGCGCATGAAATCTTCGTCAGGCTCTATCTCTCCGCCCGTGTAGCGGTCTTCGACCTTCTCGTCGTGTAAATAGGCCATCACGTGGTCCAGATACTTTTGGCCGACTTCGCGAAGTTCATTGGGATCGTGCGAGATGACCCGACGCACTTCTTCTTGAGAAATCTGGGAGAGCTCGTCCTTGACGATCTCGATGTACTCTTTGTACTCGTCGATGCGATTCTCGTCGATCGCCGAATGATTTCGAAGATTGTCCTCGAGCATCGCGAGCACGCGATAGGGATTGACACAGCCCTCGCCGTCAGCGACGAGCGCTTGGGAGATCATGTCGATCACATAGCGCGGGCTGACGCCGAAGAACCCTTCTTCTTTGGATTCTTCGTGTAGCTTCTTTAAGTCTATGTTCCGGTTCGGGATGGACTCGCCGTCGTAGACTTTCGCTTTTTGTAAGATTTTTATATCTCCGCTCGGCTCGGCCAGTCGGGTGAGAATACCCCAGAGCGCGGCCATCTCGAGCGTGTGCGGTGCGATGTGCTTGCCGACCACACGCGTCCGTCCGAAGAATTTTTGGTAAATCCTTGTTTCGTCGGACTTGCGCAGCACGTAGGGAATATCTACCTTGCGCGTGCGGTCGTTGAAGGCTTCCATCTTCTCGTTGTTGCGTACGCGCTTATATTCGGGATTGTTGGTGCGGCCCAAGATCACCGCATCGATGTCGATTCTCGGGTTTTTCTTGGGCTTGATGACGTGCTCTTGCGTCGCGTGCAAGAAGTCATACAAAAACTCCTCTTGAAGTTTTAAGAGCTCTTCGCCATCAAAGATCCCCCGGTTCGCGATGCAAAGTTCGCCATCATAGTTGAACGCCCTGGGGTCGGAGTCCGAGCCGTACACTTGAACCAAGCGCCAATTCATGCCGCCGGTCAGTTCTTCTTCATCTTGGTTCTTCTTGTCTTTCGGCTCAAACGTGGCGATGCCCTTGCGGTCTTTCTCGCTCAGTAAGAGCCGGCGCACCGTGATGTGCTTGAAGACTTTCTCCAAATCATCGTCGTACATGCGCATAAAGCGATTGAAGTAGAACCGGCACTTGGGACAGAGTACGCCCTCGATGCGTAACGAATACTCGATGTGCGGATATTTTTCTTTTAAGTGTGCATTGAGTCGCGCGGAGATCTCGGTGCGCTTGCTGTCGGGAATCAATCTCAGGGGCTCTTCGAAGATGGGACACGCGACGACATCGTGGGGCTCGTCCTCAAGATCCGAGACGTCCCATTCAAACGTGTAGAGCCGCCCGTCGTCGAGCCTGCTGTATTCTTCGAGACCCTTACGCACCAAGCGCCCGATGGTCGATTTGCTGGTCGCGACCGGGCCGTGGAGCAAGATGACTCTGCGGTCGGGACCAAGTCCCTTGGCTGCGGCGTTAAAGATGTCCACTAAATTTTTGAGAGCATCGTCGATCCCGTAGATCGCATCTTCGCCCTCCCCGAAGGGGTCATCGAAGAAGTTGTAGCGCACGCTCTCTTTGTCGTGCACCTTGACGATGCGCGTCCCGTGAGAGAGAATCATGTCATACAAGCGCTGATAGGCATTACGCACCAGCCGAGGGTCCTCCATCACCATCTGTAAGTACTCCTCAAAGCTGATGGGTTTGTACTTGTCCTTGACCTGTTCGTCCTTGTACTCGCGTGCGATTTCTCGCATCAGACTTTCCATTGCCATCGCCGTCACCCCCTTGCGGTTGACGCCTGCGCGTTCGCAGGCTGGCGTTGATTGTCATTATAGCACATCTCGAAAACAAGAGGACGGTAATCCACACGACCATGCCGTCACTCGCGCGTTAGACATTGGGCACCTCCATCAAATCATAAAAATATACTCGTCGCGGAGAAGAAAGTTCCAGAAAGCAATTTGAGGTCTTCGGGTCTTTAAAGCCTTGGGAGGCGGGGGGTTGACTTATGGGAAAACTTGCGATATTTTTCTGCCAAGAGGTGACTGTGGCGCGCGTCCGAACTCAGCGTAAACCCCGAGGTCCGTTGATCCTCGCTGCTCTGTTGATGTTGGCGGCAGGGATTGCGCTCATCTCGTGGATCAGTGGGCGTTTCTCTCCAGAAGTTCCGGCCTTGCCGCCCCCACGTACCAATATTCTGTTGCTCGGGGTGGACAACATCGGCAGCGGAGCAACCGCCCAGCGCAGCGACTCGATTGCGGTGGTCAGCGTGAAAGAAAAAGACGTGCGGGTGCTCTCGGTGCCAAGAGACCTGCGCATCAAATTCCCCGACGGCACGCTGCGCAAGCTAAATGCCGCCTACGCCAGCAAGGGGCCCGACTTCGCGCGCGACGTGATCTCCAAATTTCTCGGGGTGCCCATCAAATACTATATAGTTTTGGATTATTTGGGGTTTTCTAAGCTGATCGACCTAGTGGGTGGCGTGACGGTCAACGTCCCGGAACGCATGAAATACGATGACAGGGCGCAAGATTTGCACATCGACATCGCTCCGGGAGTGCAGCACTTTAACGGCGCACAGGCGCTCAACTACGTGCGCTATCGCGACAAAAATGGGGGGGATTTGGCGCGCATTCGTCGGCATCATCAATTGATCGCGGCGGTCCTCCAGCAGGGAGTCAAGCTCAACGATAACCAAGACGTGACTCGCTTTGTCTCCCAAGCAATGCAGTTTATCAAGACGAATATGTCTTTTATCGAAATCAATACGCTGGCGCAACCGCTACGGGGCCTTACGCCCAAAGAAGTGCGGATTCAGACGCTCGGAGGAGAGCCGAAGACGAGCAAAGAATATGGGGCGTATTTGGAGCCCGACCCGGTCCTGACCGAGGTCGCCGTAGACGAGATGCTGCGCGGGAAAGAGCGCTTGACCAACGACGAAATTAGAGTTTTGACGCTGAACGGGGCGGGCAAGGCGGGCATCGCTCGCGCCATGAGTGAGTATTTGAAGAAAGAAGGGTTTTCCGCCGAACGGGCGTCTAATGCCGATAGACTCGACTACGGTAAATCGTATATTATAGATATAATGGGTCAACCCGAGAAGGCGAAGAAACTCCAGCAGGCGCTCAAGTCCCCGACAGTCGTGGCGAAACCCGAAGATTTGAAGAATCTGATGGTCTATCTCAATAACCAGGGGATAACCGGCAGCGGGTTTGATATCATCTTAGTGATTGGAAAGGATTTTGTGCTTCAAGAATAAAATTTATCGAAAGGAGTTATGAGCGAAGCAAAGGTTTTAGGGCTAGGTACAGCAGAAGAGTCGTTACGGCAGGTTATCAACCTCATTGCAGAAAAAAAAGGCGAAAAGACGGTGATCTTAGACATGCGTGAGTTCCCCATCCCCACAGATTTTTTTGTGATCACCGAGGGGGATAACGCCAAGCACGTCAAAGCGATCGCCGAAAATATTGCCGAAAAACTCTCAAACCCTTTACATCAGAGCGAGGGCTGGGACTCCAAAGGCTGGATTGTCCTAGATTTTGGCGAGGCGATGATTCACGTCTTTCAGCGCGATTTGAGAAGATTCTATGACTTGGAAGGCTTATGGGGGGACACCGAGATAAGATTAGACGATGCGGCCCCCACGGGCGAGCTCGCGAAGTAATCAGACGTAACGCTTTTAGGAGTCGAAAAAGCTGAAAATTATTGATCTATAAGTCGTTTTGAGTTAGCTTGCCTTTGGCTTGACAAGCTACAAACTCATTGCTATAATAGCCGAACCTACGAACGGGGGGATACACATTAATTCCTAATTCGTAGACGATAATTCGGTCCTTGAAAAGTGGATAGAGTGCATACAAATCGCGCAAGCTCAGTAAGGGCGGATGGTGGATGCCCTGGCAGCTGAAGGCGACGAAAGACGCGGCAGACTGCGATAAGCCACGGGGAGCCGTCGAGCAGGCATTGATCCGTGGATCTCTGAATGGGGTAACCCACCCGACGGAAGGTCGGGTATCTGGAGGCCAATCCATAACTTCCAGAAGCGAACCTGGGGAAGTGAAGCATCTCAGTACCCAGAGGAAGAGAAATCAATCAACGCAGTGTCATCGCTTAAGTGCTTTTTGATTAAGCACTTGAGTGATGGCATTGGAGATTCCCTTAGTAGCGGCGAGCGAACCGGGAAAAGCCCAAACCGTGCTAATTTATTAGCACGGGGTTGTAGCCTAGTCTGACTAGAGTATATCTAGCAGGTTAAACGCGAGCTTTAGCCGAACGGCTAGCAAAGCCACTGGAACGAGCGACCACAGAGGGTGACAGTCCCGTAGGCGAAAAGGCGAGCGACTCTGAAGGCTAGTGCTGAGTAACACTGGACTCTTGAAATCCGGTGTGAACCCAGGAGGACCACCTTCTAAGGCTAAATACTCACAGCTGACCGATAGGGAACTAGTACCGCAAGGGAAAGGTGAAAAGAACCCCGGGAGGGGAGTGAAATAGAGCCTGAAACCATCCGCTCACAGACAGTCGGAGGGTACTATTGCCATCTTTCAGGCATCGCAAGATGTCTGAACGGCAATGGCCTGACGGCATGCCTTTTGCAGTATGATCCTGCGAGCTACGGTGCGTGGCAAGGCTAAGTCTCGTGTGTGGGACGCAGCCGAAGCGAAAGCAAGTCCGAAGAGGGCACTAATAAGTCACGTGCTGTAGGCCCGAATGCCGAGCGATCAACCCATGAGCAGGCTGAAGCCGAGGTAAAACTCGGTCGAGGGCCGAACGCATAACCAAGGAAAAGGTTCGTGATGACTTGTGGGTAGCGGTGAAAAGCCAGACGGGCCTCGGGTATAGCTGGTTCTCCCCGAAATAGTTTTGGGACTAGCCTCGGGAATTGAACTCGTTGGGGGTAGAGCACTGAATGGATGCGGGGCAACCCTCTTCCAATCAAACTCCGAATACCAACGACGGATCCCCGGGAGTCAGACGGTGGGGGATAACCTTCATCGTCAAAAGGGAAACGACCCAGATCATCGGTTAAGGCCCCAAAATCCGTGCTAAGTGGTAAAGGATGTGTTTTTCCTTAAACAGCTGGGAGGTTGGCTTAGAAGCAGCCACCCTTTAAAGAGTGCGTAATAGCTCACCAGTCGAGGGAAGATGCGCCGAAAATGTAACGGGGCTCAAGCACGGTGCCGAAGCCATGAGAGAGTTGCTGCTGCGTGCAGCGACTACGGTAGGGGAGCTTTCTGCCATAGGCCGAAGCAGTCTCGAGAGGGACTGTGGACGAAGCAGAAGTGAGAATGCAGGATTGAGTAGCGCGAGTTGAGCGAGAAACTCAACCACCGATTGCCTGAGGTTTCCTGGGGAAGGCTCATCCACCCAGGGTTAGGCGGCCCTAAGTCGAACCCGAAAGGGGTAGGCGATGGACAGCCGGTTAATATTCCGGCCCCTCTTTCTGCCGTTGATTATGGGGGGACGCAGCAGGCTCTTTCAGCCGGGTGACGGTCGTCCCGGTCCGGGCGGCGAGGCGTCCGTGCGTAGGCAAATCCGCGCGCGGGTTAAGTCGAGCCGCAGGGGGAAGCGCTACGGCGCCGAAGGAAGACGAGTCAGCTGCCGAGAAAATCCTCTACAGAGTCAGAGAGAGTCCGTACCGCAAACTAACACAGGTAGGCAAGGCGAGTAGCCTAAGGTGGGCGAGATAACCCTCGTTGAGGAACTCGGCAAAATATCTCCGTAAGTTCGCGAGAAGGAGAGCCCCGTTAGGGCCGCAAGGTCCGAGGGGGCCGCAGAGAGCAGGCTGGGGAGACTGTTTAGTAAAAACACAGGACCCTGCTAACTCGTATAAGAGGACGTATAGGGTCTGAGACCTGGCCACTGCTGGAAGGTCAAGGGGAGGGGTTCACGCCTCGAACTGAAGCCCCAGCGAAGGCCGGCCGTAACTATAAACCAGACCGTTGTAGTTACGTTAATAAACCTGACTATATGCGGGAAACTCCGGTGCATCCGGCGGTACTTGTGCTTGAATAAATAGCACAGTAACAAAACGACCGGTGCGGACAATCCGCAGGAAAGGCCCAGCCCGTGCCAATGAGGAGGTAAGATAATGTTTAATGCAAACAAAGTCTCTCCTCAGATAGGATGGTATCTCGCGGGGTTTACGGACGGCGAAGGAAGTTTCAACGTCGTCTTCAGACCACGTGATGACTATCATCTTCCATGGAAAGTCTCTCTTTGCTTTAACATCTCGCAGCGAGACAGAGTCATCTTGGCGCTCTTCAAGCGGCACTTAGAGTGCGGCACGATGAGACAACGCGAAGATGGCATCTGGTACTATGAAGTGAATAACTTCGATGCGATTCTGGAGAACGTCATTCCGTTTTTTGAGCGCTTCAATTTTTTGTCAGCGAAGAAAAAACGGGATTTCGCAAAGTTCTGCCAGATCGCAGAGCTGCTAAAGCAAGGAGAACATCTTCATCAAGACGGAATCAAGAAAATTTTGGAAATCCGTCGAGAGATGAATGATGGTGGTAATCGTCGATACAGCGAAACAGAAATCATGGCACGGTTTAGGGAATCCTCAGAGACCATACGTCGGGCGTCTGAACAAGACGATGATATGGTCCGGTCTCCATAGCGATATGGAGGACTCGCAAGAGTCGCAACTGCGAAGAATGCAGATTGCAACGTAGACAAACGGTCCTAAGGTAGCGAAATTCCTTGTCGGGTAAGTTCCGACGCGCATGAATGGTATAACTATCCCAGCGCTGTCTTAACGAGGGACTCGGTGAAATAGAAGCACTGGTGAAAACGCCAGTGACCCCTGGCAGGACGGAAAGACCCCGTGGAGCTTTACTGGAATTTGGCATTGTGTTTTGACGTTCGCTGTGTAGGATAGGTGGGAGCCTATGAGGCCCAGGCGCTAGCTTGGGCGGAGGCAATCTTGAAATACCACCCTCCGTACGTTGCAACTCTAACTCGAACCCGATAAGGCGGGGCGAGGACCGTGCTAGATGGACAGTTTAACTGGGGCGGTTGCCTCCCAAAGAGTAACGGAGGCGCGCAAAGGTCAGCTCAGGCGGGTTAGCGATCCGCTGTGGAGTGTATGGGCATAAGCTGGCTTCACTGTGACCCCGACAGGGGGAACAGATGCGAAAGCAGGCCCAAGTGACCCGGTCGATCTGCGTGGAAAGGCGATCGATCATCGGATAAAAGTTACCCCGGGGATAACAGGCTAGTTTCGCCCGAGAGTTCACATCGACGGCGAAGTTCGGCACCTCGATGTCGGCTCATCTCATCCTGGGGCTGAAGCAGGTCCCAAGGGTCCGTCTGTTCGCCGGTTAAAGAGGTACGCGAGCTGGGTTTAGACCGTCGCAAGACAGGTCGGTCCATATCCGCCAGGGGCGTATGAGGCTTGAGGAGCACTCTCCTTAGTACGAGAGGACCAGGAGGGCTGGACCAATGGTCGACCAGTTGTTCTGCCAAGAGCATCGCTGGGTAGCTAAGTCCGGACCGGATAAGCGCTGAAGGCATCTAAGCGCGAAGCCCACTCCAAGATGAGGCCTCACAGACGCCAGGAAGATCACCTGGTTGATAGGCGGCAGGTGGAAGCGCAGTAATGCGTGCAGCCGAGCCGTACTAATACGTCAATTGTTTGCGCGAGCACTCTATCCACTTTTGAGGGACCGAAAAAGTTAAGAAGTGTTGTAGTGTAGAAGTGCTGCCGTTACAAAACAGCAGCACGGCAGAACTGCAGCACTTCGGAATTTTCAAAGGATTCCAGGTGGCCCAACAGCGGCGGGGAAACACCCGTTCCCATACCGAACACGGCCGTTAAGCCCGCCAGCGCCTATGGTAGTAGTCTCGGAAGGGACTGCAAGAGTAGGACGCCGCCTGGTTTTTATTTTTTCAGCTCTGTAATCTAGAGTGGTACAGTTCATGGATATGACCAGTGGATATTCTATGGCATTGCCTGTCATGCCAGCAAAGGTATTAGATGAGGGTCGCTTCCAGATTACGGCTAGTATCAATGGGACATGCTTCTCAATTGGCGGACCCTACATGCTGACCGCTGGCCACGTAATCGCTATAAAGCCAAAATCTGAAAGCGATGCGCTTGTGGTTGGAATTCAGGGACCCGATGGCTTCTTCAAAGCTGCAAAAGTCATTGATGCCGAACTACTTCCCTGTGATCTGGGACTCCTCAGGGTCGAGTTTGTGTTCCCGGAATCAGAGAATTGGTTCCACCGGCTCAAGTGGTCCGAGCACCCTCTCCAACCTCTTGAGACAGTTCGAAGCGCTGGCTACGCCTATGGAATGCACATTGTTGAGGAGCACCAATCCGTTGTAGTTCGCGCCTTTCAGGGTCACATTGTTTCTGGTCTTAACAACTTCAAGCCATTAGGTATGGAAGGCCGTCCATTTAGCGTCTATGAGCTGTCATTCATGGCTCCGCGAGGCTTATCTGGTGCTCCTTTATTAAATGCTAGCGGGACTGTTGTTGTACATGGAGTCGTGATCGGAAATAGCGAATCGCGAATGGTCGTTTTTCGATCTCAGGAACAGGAAGCCGAAAATGGAAAGACTTCCTCATTTGAACAATACGAAGCGCTAACACTTGGGGTTGCTGTCCAAGCTGAGGAGGTGCTTCAACAGTCGTCGCTACTCCTGGGAACGACGATCCGTGAACATCTCGAAAGATATGAACTTCTTTCAGCGCGGCCACAGGCCTAACATTAGGTTGCAGCCGACTGTTGAGGGATCGCCCGAAAATCCGTTCTCCTGTTCGTGTGAAGGATCGCGCTCAATGTCAGCCCACGTTACCCATCCTACACCTAATCCCGACGTCAATGCCATACTACACGAATTACTATAAGGCGTGCGAACTATTCTAAGCTGCTCTTTTTGCCTCAAAAGTAAATGCGACCACTAATGCCAAATCAAGCGATCGTCTCTATGACAGCTCAAGTGATTCGGTCGAAGTA
Source organism: Candidatus Acetothermia bacterium (assembly GCA_016179105.1). Taxonomy (GTDB): domain Bacteria; phylum Bipolaricaulota; class Bipolaricaulia; order RBG-16-55-9; family DRXL01; genus JACOSB01. The sequence continues at coordinate 31,576 of JACOSB010000090.1, read as the reverse complement.
TCGGTAGTCTCATCAAATTACTTCGCAAAGCACTCTTGTTCCCGTTTCGGGAACAGCATACAATAACGGCATGCGGATCATCTCCCGCAAGGCTTTAAGGGTGTTTTGGGAAAAGCATCCCGACGCACGACAATCCTTGCAAGCTTGGAAGGAGTGGTCAGCCATGAACATTCGACCTATCAAAACCAAAGCCGATTACGAAATGGCTTTGAAGGAGATTGAAGCGCTGTTCGACGCGGCCCCGAATACCCGCGAAGGGGATCGTCTGGAAATCTTGACGACATTGGTAGAAGCTTACGAAGAACAACACTATGCGCTCCCCTTACCGGACCCCGTGGAAGCGATCGTGTATCACATGGAAAGTCACGGCCTGACGCGGCACGATCTCGAACCTCACATTGGCAATCGGGCGCGCGTCTCGGAAATCCTCAACCGCAAACGCCCGCTTACACTTCGGATGATCCAGCGGTTGCACAGCGAGCTGGGCATTCCCGTAGAAGTTCTGTTACGGCCTTATCGGACTGCAAAGGATAAAACCCGCAAACCGTTACCGCCCCAAAAGGGCTCGCACCCGACGCAAGTAACTGCACGGCAAGAGTAGGATGCCGCCTGTTTTTTGTTTGAAACCCATGCCGACTCTTCATCTTCTTTGCGGTTTCACCGGAGCAGGCAAGACCACTTTCGCCAAGAAGCTGGAACGGGACATTCCTGCTGTGCGTTTCAGCCCCGATGAGTGGATGGTGAGGCTTTATGGGCACAATCCACCCGAGCAAGATTTTCAGGACTATTATGACCGTGTGGTGGATCTGGTCTGGCAAACCACCCTCCGTTTATTAGATCTGGGACTCGATGTCATTCTTGACTTTGGCTTCTGGAGCCGTGCTTCCCGTGATGCGGCCCGCGCAAGAGCGACAGCGGCTGGCGTTCCATACAAGCTCTATTTTTTGGATTGCTCGGAGGAAGTCATGCGTCGCCGAGTTCTGAACCGGACTGAAGAACTGCCTGTGGATGCCTTATGGATCGATGAGTCGGCCTTTGATCTTTTCAAGGGGCGCTTCGAGCCTCTGGGTGAGGATGAAGAGCATGTCAGAATAAAGACAGATGCCTAGTGGCTCAACAGCGGCGGGGAAACACTCTTTCCCATAGCGAACACGGCTGTTAAGCCCACCAGCGGCTAGGATAATAGCTTATGTATCTTTCTCTTGAGGACAGTGCTTGCCGTGGAAGCGAATGTGGTCTACCATTGCGATGCATGAGCGAATACTTCTTGCGGTCCAGCCGTCTTGGGTTTCGTCGATGGTCTGATGAAGATTTGGAGCTCGCCTGGGGCTTATGGGGAGACCCTGAAGTGACACGCTGGATTGGCGGCCCGTTTTCTGAACAGCAGGTGAAAGACCGTCTCGCAAGAGAAATTTCAACCATGAAGTCTGATGGATTACAGTATTTGCCGATTTTTCTTCTTTCGAGCGGCGAGCACATCGGGTGCTGCGGACTGCGGCCTTACAAACCCGAGGAACGAATCTTCGAGCTGGGCTTTCATATTCGGACGGCGCACTGGGGTAAGGGGTATGCCTCCGAAGCCGCGCGAGCTGTGATGAAGTATGCGTTTACCGAGCTTGGAGGATGGGCATTGTTTGCTGGGCACCACCCCAACAATGAGGTCTCCCGCCGAATCGTTCAGAAGCTCGGCTTTCGCTATACACATGATGAATTCTATCCACCCACTGGTTTACGGCATCCGTCGTATCTTCTCACTGCTGAAGAATTTGAGGCTGAGGCAAGCGGGTAAACTGTGTAGATGGAAATGTTACTCTCGGCGATTGAGATACTGAACACTTTTTGTAGCGGCTCTTTTCTACCTGCACTCATCAAAGCAGATGATTGACAGAACTATATTGTCAAGTCATTTGTTATCTGCTTGAGATCCAATTCCATAAAGACCGTACCCTCGATAGGCGTATCATAATAAGATTCAATTTCTTTGAATCCCAGTGACTTATAAAGCGTGATCGCCCGCTGCATAGACGGCAGTGTGTCGAGTCGCATCTTGGCGTAGCCGAGCTTTTTTGCTTCAGAAATAATAGCTTCAACCAGTGCTCTACCTGCACCCAAGTTCCTATGCTCAGTTCTAACAAATAGTCGTTTCATCTCACAGATGCTCTCTTTCAGTTTTCTGGGCGCGACGCAGCCGATAGGTTTGTTCTCATAGACTGCCAGCAGCAAGCAGCCAGTGGGCGGCGCGTACTTTCCGGGAAGCTCTGCCAACTCGGTATCGAAATGTTGAAACGTGAGATCATGACCCAACCAGCGTTGGTATTCAAGGAAAAGTTTTCGCACATTTTCGATCTCTTGCATGGTACGAGCATGGACGATTTGCAGCATGATGAGTAGATTATAGATTGCAAGCACAGCTCACTCAATCAGCGCTTCTGGCATCGAGTGAGTTTGTTGGTTTGGCAGAGTTGTGCTATAATTTACTCACATGATCCCCGATAGCTCAGCGGTAGAGCGGCCGGCTGTTAACCGGTAGGTCGTAGGTTCGAATCCTACTCGGGGAGCCAAGCCGGACAAAACTTGAACTCATCTCCCTTGTTAATCTTTATACTCTAATAATTGTCAGGAGAAGATCTAAAGTGTAGAATTCAGTTTTATGGATCCGCTGCATGAGGAGTACAGTTGCTAAGGGGAGGATACAATATGCGCATTGTGAAGTTGCTGACCTTGATCATATTACTTGTTGCTTTCGATCTGTCTTCATATGGATGCGGTCAAGGGGGAAAGTTAGTCTCCGTCGTCTTCCAGTCGAAGTGGTTCCCGCAATCGCAGTTCGCCGGGTATTGGGTTGCGGGCGGTCACCTGCCGGGAGAGGCCCCTTCGAAAAACGCCCCCAAGGACAACAATGGGAAAAACTTCTACGCCCAAGAGGGTTTGGACGTCACGATTCTCAACGGCGGCAGCGTCAACCCCTCCGTCAACGTAGCCACCGGTAACGCCGATTTCGGAACCGATTGGATTGCGAACATGCTCGTCCAGCGGAAGGCGGGGTTGGATTTGGTGCACATCGGTCAGATCTTCCAGATCCCCGGTTACTTGTTTGTCGCACAGAAGAATTCAGGGATCGAGAGCGTCCAGGGATTCAAGAGCAAAAATGTCGGTGTCTGGGCGTTCGGCAATGAGTTCCCTGCGCAAGCCTGCTTCATGGCCAACGGGCTAACCAGCAATTTGGATCCCAACGTGCAAAAGCCCGATATGAAGACCACCGTCTACGCCTTTGACCCAGCGCTCGTCTTCCCCAATAAGGTGAATGTAGCGAGCGCCATGATCTATAACGAGCTCGACCAGATCGTGGGTCTGGGGTTTCCGCTGGATCAGCTCAGCGTCGTATCTGCCTTGGCAAACGGTTGTGGTCTGCTGGAGGACTTCATCTTCACCACCCGCAAATTGCTGGAGTCCAATAGCTGGAAGAACACCGGTCTTAGTGGAAAAGAGCTGGCCAAGCGTTTCGTCCGTGCCACCCTCAAGGGATGGCAGTGGGCTATCGAGAACCAGTCACAGGCGGTCAAGGTCGTGATCGACTTCTGTGGCGACACCTGTCAAGGCTCAGGGAAAACGCAGTCATCGTTGATTCACCAGGCCTGGCAGATGGCACGCGTCGCGGAGATGACCCAGCCCAGTCTGATGACCTCGCCGGAAATTTTGAAAGTTTTCGGACTGAAAGAAACGCCTCCAGCAGCCATTCTCGGTTGTCTCAATCTCACAGACTATGACCGTACAGTCAAGCTTCTGGAGAAAGTAGGATTAATTTCTTCAGGCGTAGGCGACCCGAACAAAGTTGTCTCCTTTGAAATTTTGGACGCGATCGGTGTGAAGTGTCCTAAATAGATTCAAACAGTATAGAAGAAATATGGGAGCGAATTAGCGCCGTTGTGCTCCGCGAAAAGAACTGTGCCAAGCTGTGAAAACCCTTTCCAGTAAGGCGATGAAGCCATAGAACAAGATGCCAAGGGTGCTGGCAAATGCGATCGCCGCAAACGTTATGTCATAGCGGCCGCTACGAGCAGATAGGCTGATGCGTTGGCCTAGTCCTTCCGGGGGACCGGGGATCAGGAACTCGGCGACGATCACGCTGATCAAGCTGATGATGCTGGTGATCTTCAGCGCGTTGAATAGATAGGGCAACGCGTGGGGAAAACGCAACTTGCGAAAGATTTGTCCACGGCGCGCGGCATAGGAGTGCAATAAATCCATCTTGCGCGGGTCAGCGGTCATCAACCCTTGAACCATATTGATAACGACAGGAAAGAAAGTGACGATGGAGGCCACGGCAGCTTTGGATTCCCAGTCCACTCCGAAAGCGCGCCCCAGCACGGGAGCCAGTCCTATGACAGGAATGGAACTGACCGCCGTCGCTAAGGGAAGAAAGCCTCGCCGCAAGAACGGACTTAACGCAATCATCATTCCCGTCAAGACACCCATCGCAGCGCCTAAGATATATCCGAACAACATCTGACGGATGAAAGTGTGAATGCTGTCGTCCACGAGCACCGCATGGGCAGAGAAGAGCACCCGAACGACGTCGGTGACGCTCGGGAAAAACGCGATGGGCACGCGTAGCCCTTCTACGATGCCTTGCCAAAGCAGGAGCAAAAATGCGGGAACTACGAGGGGCGGTACAACCTCGCGCAAGACATAAGTTACGCGATCGGCACCTGATAGGGTAGTGAGGCAGTTCACCATGCCAGCCGCCCCTAGCAACTCCCCCAAGAAAACGAACCAAAAGCCGAGCGAAGCAGACCCAGTGTATCCCGTAGCGAGTGCGCTCTTGACTGCCACCAGTGCTAACAGTGCTCCACTGAGTCCCAAGATGAGTCCAATGGCTGCTACTACAGGAGCTCGCGACCACGATCCGATGAGCCCAAGTACGATGAGAGCCAACAACGGTATCCAAGCCCACGATGCCGTTTCAACTTGGGCCAGTCCCGACACTTGGCTTTGAGTTGCTACCCAGGGCAAGAACAAGCCTGCCAATGCGATGAGAGCGCTGAGTAGCGAGGTAACATTTACTTTCTTCATAGCTTACGCACCCAGGGGGCGATCAGTTTTTCTAGCCAACCTACCACAGAGACGAACAGAATTCCCATCGCTGCCGTCACCAAGAACAAGACCCACAAATCGGCCACATTGCCCGCTTGTACTTGACCCAAAATGGCAAACCCGAGTCCCTTGGCGTTGGACGTCTCGGTTTCGGAGATCAATGCTCCGAGCAGCGAAACCGCTACTCCAACCTTGAGACTGGGAAACAGATACGACATCGCCGCATAGAACCGTAGTTTCATAAACTCTTGTGGTCGTGTCGCACCATAGGAACGCATTAAATCCAGCTTCAACGGATCGACAGAGCGCAAGCCCTTCGTCATACCGACCGTGATCGGAAAGAAGCTCAAATAGCCCCCAATCAATGCAGAGGGCAATCGACTGCTTTGTATTTGGACGCCGAATTGGGCCAGGATCAGCACCAGCATGGGAACAAGCGCAATAATCGGGACAGTTTGAGAGGCGATGACCCAGGGAAGTAATGCCCGTTCGAGCGGAACAGCAAGCACGAAGAGTACTGCGAAAGTCATCCCGACGATGCTGCCAAGCAACAAGGCAACTAACGTTCCCTGTGCGGTATAGATTGCTTCGCGCACGACGTTACGCTCACTCTGGAAATCATAGCGCATCACAAAGGAGGGAATACGTGCGATGATCTCATGCGGCAGTGGCATGGGATGTTGCGGCAAGGAAAAAAAACATTGGAGCACGGTCGTCCCGCACGTCGGATGGTCATAGATTGTGTACCAGTCCGTCCACACAATGCTGCCTGGGGGTGGAGTTTCCTTCAATACCACGGTTCCCTGCTTTGCATCAGTAATGAGATACTCTTGCGGGCTCAACTGTCGATTGCCCACGAACAACCGTCGCGTGGCGTCATCGGGTACAAGGTCTCCGTGTGAGAACGCGAACGTGCGGTTCGCGCCATCGATTGGCCCGCGCAGCTTTTCAGCCCACGTTACTGTAGACTCACCGAGTACAATCTCGCTGCCCGGTGGCGGAGGCTCTTGCAATACTATGGTTTTGTCGTCCGCCCAGGCGTAATCACCGGTGACTCGAAGGGGTCGAGCCCATTCCGGCTCAGCTCGAAGTTCTAGCCACAACGGTGCGGGCTCATAAAGGCGCAGCGTGTCCCCATCTAGCGCGTAATCTTTGCCAAGTTGCAGCCATTTCCCGCGAAATACAAAGACTCCCTTTGTATCCGTAAATGTAAATGTCTCTCGCTGGCCGTCCGGCTTTTCTGGAGCCACTTCGTACGCCATCGTCATCAATTTTCCGTTCAAGTAGAGTGGTCTCTCGCGCTCGGCTGTCGCAACGTGAAATAGGCGATTTTGTCCGTCAACGAGGCCCTCGACGCCAACGGGTACGATCAAGGGAATGGGCTGCGAAAGCTTGATCTTCCCCGGTTCGATCTGGTAACGGTCCGCCAGAGGAGTGCCGTCGCGTACGAGTAGGCCATTGCTGAGATCAGCGGCCGCGTCAAAGCGCAAGGTGGTGGAATCCAGATTCAGGGGCGGGGCAGCCTTGATGACGCGTTGAATCCAGCGATTGCGATCCTCAAAGTTGTTCTTTGCCTGGGGGTATCCCAACAAAAAAGCCATCGGATAGCCCAGGACGAACAGTCCGGCGAGCACCACTAAGAGCGGGGCTGTGTTCCGAATGCGCTTCATGGCGACTGTTGAATTATTAGAAGCTCCTATGGAGAGAAAGCTCCGGAAGTCAGCAATACTTGAAAATCGCTAGACGGTTACCGTCGGGATCTGAGAAGTAGGCGATCTTATACCCCTCGTCTCCGCTCAGCTGCTTATCGTAGAACTCGATCCCTCGACCCTCTAGTGCGGCGATCGCCTCTGCGATCCCCTCAACCTCAAAGATGATCGTAACCGGCGATCGGGAAGGGTTCGATGGATACTCTGCCTGGCGGTTACCGTTTAAGCCGATGGTGATCTCTCCCGCTTTCAGCTGGCCCCATTTATGCTCCTCATCGAGATATAAGGGGTCTAAACCTAGCGTATCCCGATAGAATTTGACGGACCGCTTCCAATCGGAAGCCTCTACTTCTACTATGCCTATTTTCAATTTCATGATCCATCCTCCTTTCAGTCGTTCTTCCTTACAGAATAGTCGATAGATTATTCATCAAGCCTCGCTTCATGTTATAGTGATTCCGCTCTTCTTCCTCATTTTGAGCGAAGCGAAGAATCTCTTCCAGAGAGACCCTTCGCTCCGCTCAGGGTGACACCATGAACTCAAATCAGTCTCATCACTCAATGTCCGTTCTCGGTGCCGCGCAACGATTCCCGTACGACGGTTGTCAGCTCGAAAAAACGCTCGCACTCGCGCGTCTCCACGGTGCGGGGCTGGGGCAGGTCGATCTCAATAATTTCGTGAATTCGTCCGGGACGCGGGCTCATTACGACTGTGCGCGTAGAGAGAAAAACGGCTTCGGGGATCGAGTGGGTGACGAACAAAACAGTCGTTTTCAAGTTGCGCCAGATGCGCAGTAATTCCAGTTGCATCTGCTCCCGCGTGATCTCGTCCAGCGCTCCGAAAGGTTCGTCCATGAGCAAAATGCTCGGAGAAAACGAGAGCGCACGAGCGATCGAGACGCGCTGCTGCATACCGCCCGAGAGTTGCCAAGGGTAATGATGCGAAAATTCACTCAAGCCGACTAAACCCAACAGATGGTGTGCGCGCGTCTCTCGTTTTGGCTTGGGCACTCCCATGATCTCCAAAGGCAGTTGCACGTTCTGCTCGACCGTGCGCCACTCATACAGCACGGGGTCTTGAAAAACATACCCGTAGTCACGATCTAAGCGAGCTTGCTCCGGAGTCTTCTCTTTGATCGTAATGCGGCCCGAGGTGGGCTGTTCGAGGTCGGCCGCCAAACGCAATAACGTCGTCTTGCCACAGCCGGAAGGTCCGATGAAGGCGATAAACTCCTCCGGGACGATGCTCAAGTTTACGTGCTCTAGTGCGACAAGATGGTTGCTACCCCTGCTCGCGAAAACTTTGTCAACCTCTTGAAAGGCGATGATGGGTGTGTTCACGATCTAGCAAAGATGGGCACTCTTCACACCCAACGGCTGATAACCACCTTGGCATCCGTAAAGAAACGAATAGCATCCATGCCTTGCCCGTGCAGGTCACCAAAGAAAGAATCTTTCATGCCTGCAAAGGGGAAGAAGGCCATCGCCGCGGCCACACCCACGTTGATCCCCACGTTCCCACAACGGACTCGGAGTTTAAACTCGCGCGCCCATTTGCCGCTCTGCGTATAGAGTGAGATCGCATTCCCGTAAGGATTTTTCTCGACAATCGCAAGTGCTTCTTCTAAGTCTCTTGCATGGGTCACCGAGAGCACGGGGCCGAAGATCTCCTCGCGCGCGATTCTCATTTCCGGCTCGACTTCATCAAAGATCGTAGGATGCACAAAATATCCCTTGTATTCTTTGACTTTCTTAGCGCGCCCATCCAAGATCGGCTTGGCCCCTTCGTCCGATCCAATTTGAATATAATCCAACACGCGCGCCTGCTGTTTGCGAGAGATGACCGGGCCCATATCTACGCCTTCTGATAGACCATACCCGACTTTGAGCCGAGACGTTGCGTCGATTAACTGATCGGTCAAAGCTCGATGCTTCTCTCCGATCGAGAGAACAGCGCTCCCTGCCAGGCATCGCTGGCCCGCGCATCCATATGCAGAACTGACGATGGAGTCGACAGTAAATTTCATCGAAGCATCGGGCATGACCACAAGAAAATTCTTCGCTCCTCCTTGTGCTTGCACGCGCTTGCCGTACTCGGCGGCTTTCTTGTAGATGGCGCGAGCCACCGGGGTAGACCCTACAAAAGAGATACCCTCAATATCGGGGTGTTCGATCAAAGCCTCGGCCGTCTCGCGGGCACCGTGGACCAAATTGATGACACCTTTGGGAAAGCCGGCTTTCTCAATGAGTTCAAAGATCGCCTGTTGAGAGCAAGGGGTTTGCTCGGAGGGCTTGATGATGTACGTGTTCCCCGTGGCGAGAGCGTGCGGAGCGAACCACCACGGGACCATCGCCGGGAAATTGAACGGCGCGAGCATGGCAAAGACACCCATGGGCTGGCGAATTTCTTCTTGATCGATACCGCGACTCACATCTTGCAAGAGACGCCCCTGCATCAGAGAAGGAATCCCCGTGGCGACCTCGACGTTCTCGATGGTGCGTCGCATCTCGCCGCGGGCTTCTTCGAGCGTCTTGCCGTGCTCTTGGGTCAGGATTCGAGCGATCTCTTCTTTGTGATCTTCCAAGAGCTGTTTTAGTTTGAAGAGATACTGTACGCGATCGACGGCCGGGGTATTGCTCCACGTGGCGTAAGCTTTTTTCGCCACTTGAACGGCTCGATCCACTTCTGCTTTTGACGAGAGCGGAACCTCGGCGATGACCTCGTCCAAGGCCGGGTTGTAAACGGGCAGATAACTATCGACACTTTCGGTGTGCCACTCGCCTCCGATGTAGTTGGGAAGTTTCTCCTTCGTTGCGATTCTCGCGCCGACCACCATAGTATTCCCTCCCTTGATGGTTTACCGAGATTGGAATTGCACCGCGATTTCTTGTTTTCAAAGTATATAACCTAGCTGACTCTAAGTGCAAGCGAAGTTCAATCGAGAAGCCAGTCTTAGTTGCAACGAGACGATTGGCGCTTGACAGCTTGGAGCCCCTTTGCTATAGTTATAGCTCTGTTTCCCTTTTTAAGGAGGGGATTATGATGACACACGTGAGCCGTACACACCGTAAATGGCGATGGTCGCACACGACCGTCTCGACTTTAGATAGTTTTTTCGTGCCTTCCCTCAATTCCCTCGCTGATCAGGCCACCCCGGCCATCCTTAGCATCTACAAACTTAAAGGACCGCAAGGGTCCTGTATCCTCGCCCCCCAAAGGGCATAATTCCGCGTCTCACCTAACTAGGCAGTTGTAGCTCGCAGGCCAACGCTAATTTTATGCCTCGCTTGCGTTAAGACATTGCTAAGCTAACTCAGCAGTGCGTTGACTCATCGCAGCGGAGCAAGCGTTCCAGAAAGCTCATACCAACGAAAGGATTGCACTATGTTGACGCTTGAGAAAACCTTGAAGGAGTATAAGGTCGCAGAAAAGACGTGGCTCACTGGAGAAAATTTGGCTCGTCTCTTAGGGCTCGATCCAGCTTTGTACCGCGGCGGGTTGTATGAATTTTCAGCCTTGCGACTGGTTGGCGAAGATCTCGAATGGGAGTTCCAAGTCCTTCGCGAGCCGGCCGGTGACCTCAGCCACGCGCTCGGTACAGTCATCTCCGGCGGAACGCTCGCGGACTTGCTCAAACGGACTGGTAGCACCTTCACGCGCACTCCCGGCTTGCTGGGATTTCACTACGAATTGGTGTCCGTCGACGAGCATTGCTCGGCAGTAAAGCTCTCGTTCCGGGTGAGTGGGCAGACTCCGCATGTGTGGAAATCCAAAGAGTGAAGCTCCATCCCCAGAGCAGGGTTGCCTACTCCCTGACTGCGCAACCCTGCTCCTTCCTCCCCGCGCTCAGCTGAAGAGGTTCTCGCTGGACGAAAGCGCTCGCAGCTTGTATGCTAAAGCGCTTCAAACCTAAATTTTCAGCGGGAGGGTTCCTATGAGTGAAACGTGCATGGAGACGATGAAAGACGGCCCCAATCTCGTTCGCGGCCCACTCAAGATGGTCGATGAGAACGGTACAGAGACGCTGATTGACAGACAGTGGGTCGCGCTCTGTCGCTGCGGGCACTCCAACAAAAAGCCTCTGTGCGACGGGACGCACGCCAAGGTTGGTTTCAAGTCACCCGGAGTGAACTTCTACAAGCCGTAATTTTCTCCAAGGCCCATAAATATGCGGGGGCGGTTCGCGAACTGCCCCCGCATCCCTTTTCTAACTTTTACACACACCGAAATCTAAGGCTTGCTCAACGTGACGAGCTGGTCTCCCTCGTAGACCTGAAAACTGCGAGTGGGATCGAGCAGCGTCGCATGGCCGTCTTGCGTTTGTCCGGTGGGTAACGCGATGAGCCCCACAGATTCTCCCTCAGCGCCGGCCAGCAAATCTGCCAGCAAGTAGGGAGCGTTCGGGAAATTTCCTGAAATCGTAAGCCATGGAGAACCCTGAGGCACCCATCGTTCGCTGTCGGAGCGCTGGTCATCGACTAGATACTCAGCGAGATTATAGCTTTTGTCGTCCTGGGCAAATTTGATCTGCCCCAAGTCGAGCTGTGCAGGACGCAGGGCTTGTGCAAAGAGAGCTACGAAGGCGCTGCCTTCCTTGTGCTCGCCGAGGTTGGGTTCCTTGCACGCATTTTTATATTTCTGAGCCGTCTCAGGGGTGATGAGTAAGAAAGCGACGACCAGCGAATTTTGTCCCGCGATGGGATCCGAGACGACCATATAATCCCAGGCGTTATTGAGCCCAGCGCCCTGGAGACAGTCGGGCAAGAGCCCCTTGGCAATTTTCTGGAGTTCGGCCCATTTATTGTTGGATGTGTGGGGTGAAATCCCCGTAGTCGTAGGAGTCGAAGGGGTAGTCGTAGCTCCTTGATTCGATCTAGACGTTGGAGGCGGCGACGTATTTTTGGAGGCGCCGGTTGATGCACCCAGCTGAAAATTACCCCCAAGGTTGAGAAAGACGATCAATCCCACAATGACTAAGACGACAACGCCCAGGCCCATCAACCACGCCGTCGGGCTCTGGCGCGAGCGGCTGCTCATCATCCAGATTACCGCGACAACCACCAAAACCAGTAGGGCAATTCCAATGAATAAACCCGTGTTCGACGCAAGGCTGTTCATAGTCCCTCCTCATCCGTTGATGCTATTCTAGAAGAAAAGGAGCCGGTTGGACAAATCGAGGTTAATGAGAGGGCTGAGTGAGGCGTTGGAAGTCAATAAGTCCTTTGGGATCTAAGATGGGAAACGAGGGCGCCGTGATGAGATCCATGTGCTTGAGAGCTGTTCCCGTATTGAAGAGCACAACCCGATCCGTAGGATGAATTTCTTTACGAGCAATGAGTTTCTCCAAGCCAGCCAAAGTTGCAGCACCCTCGGGACATACGGGAATCCCTTCAATTTGGGCGAATGTGTGTATGGCTTTCACGATCTCATCGTCGGTCACGGAGAGTGCAGTTCCTTCACTCTCGCGAATCGCCCGAAGTATCAGCGTATCCGCAAAGGGTTTGGGCACCCGAATGCCCGGGGCGAGCGTCTGCGCGTTCGACCACATCTCTGCATCTATCTTATTGGCTTCAAATGCTTTTACGATCGGTGCACACCCAGAAGATTGGACCGCGATCATGCGCGGGCGATGCTTCCCGATCCAGCCGATGGCTTCCAGTTCTTCGAAGGCTTTCCACATACCCAAGAGACCCGTGCCTCCGCCGGTCGGATAAAGAATCGCGTCGGGCAGCTCCCCATTCAATTGCTCGGCCAGCTCCAAGCCCATCGTCTTCTTGCCCTCGACACGGTAGGGCTCTTTGAGCGTTGAGACATCAAACCAATCGCATATGGATTTGCCCGCGGCAACTATTTTTCCCGCATCGCTGATGAGCCCGTCAACGAGAAAGACTTTTGCCCCGTGCATGTGTGAAGCTAACTGATTGCTAAGCGGTGCATCCTGGGGCATGAAGATAAACGCTTCCATGCCAGCTTGCGCGGCATAGGCTGAAAGCGCTTCGGCGGCGTTTCCCGCCGAGGGAATCGCCAAGCGTTTGACGTGAAGCTCGTGCGCTTTGGTGACCGCCATCGCTAGCCCGCGCGCTTTGAACGTTCCCGTGGGAAGTCGAGACTCGTCTTTGACCCAGAGCTTTTTTAGATTTAAGCGTCGCGCGAGCTTTGTTGCGTTCAGTAAGGGCGTGTTGACTTCGCCCAAAGAGATAATTTTCGAAAGATCATTCACGGGGAGCAATTCGTGATAGCGCCATAAGTTGGGAGTGCGTCGCATCAATTCGCGTTGGTCGAACGCACGAGCGACTTTCTCTAAATCATAGCGGGCATAGAGTGCCTTGCCACACTGACGACAGACGTTTTGAATTTGCTTCGCATCATGCTCTGTTTTGCAGTGAGTGCACTCCAAGTGTGTGAAGAAGCTCATAGTGCTCTATTTGTATTGTAGAGGTGAAGGCATGTCTTGCACTTCAGATTTTTTTTCACGTTTGCTGTCATTTTGGCCGGATTAAGATTTCGAATTATCGCTCACCCGCACGCCACGGGATGCCAAGCGTTTCTCGACCTCAGGGCTCCACTTTTCTGCAGCATGTTTTTTGAATAGAGAAGCCATCTCTTCGTTCGACATGCTGGAGACGCGGCCCTTTTCATACTCAGCGACGATCGCCTTCTCGATGGCTTGGATCTTCGGGTCGCGCTTGTCGAGCGTTCCCACAAGGTCTTGACCAATATAGCGTTCCACCCAGAGCGTGATGCCCGCTGTACCTGTCTTGTCGGTGATCATCACTCCCGGCGGCCGGCGCAGGATTTTGGTCGTGTCGAAGATATTGTAAATCTCTTCATCTTTCATCAAACCGTCTGCGTGGATGCCCGCTTGGGTGATGTTGAAGCGCTCGCCGACGAAGGGTTGGCGGGTCGGGATCGTCTCTCCGAGTTGGCTCTGATAATACTCGGCGATCTCGGTGATGACGCTCAGTTCAACAGAGTTATCCCCAGTGAGCATCACGTACCACATGACGAGCCCTTCGAGGGGGGTATTGCCCGTGCGCTCTCCGATGCTGAGCAGCGTTCCATTATTCGCGGCCGCACCGTAGAGCCAGGCCGCGACGGAGTTGGCAATGACCATGTGGAAATCATTATGATTGTGCCCTTCGAGCCATTCTTTGGGGACTCCGGCTTCGTGGTGCAGATAGTACACTAATTTGGGAATGCTGCGCGGCGGAGCGGCCTCCGGCCAAGGGACGCCAAAACCCATCGTATCGGGGAAACGAATCAAGACGGGAATTTTGGCTTGTTCCGCGCGTTCCATGAGTCTTTGAGCGAAAGGAATCGTGACTTGCCAGAAATCGCCGCGGGTGCTGTCCTCAAAATGACAACGCGGGATGATCCCGTTCTCCAAAGCCGCATCGACAATTTTCAGATAATCTTCAACGGCTTGCTTTCTCGTCTTCTTCAGTTTGTGATAAATATGATAGTCCGATAGCGAAGTGAGAATGCCCGTCTCTTTGAGGCCTGCTTGTTTAACTAATTCAAAATCCTTGATCTGGGCACGAATCCAGCCGTTCACTTGAGGATACTTGTAGCCCAACGCACGGCACTTCTCGACGGCCTCGCGGTCTTTGTTGGTGTATAGAAAAAATTCGGATTTACGGATGACGCCGTTCGGGCCGCCGAGCTTGGCCATCAATTTATAGAGGTCGACAATCTGTTGGACGGTATAAGGCTGGCGTGCTTGCTGGCCATCTCTGAATGTGGTGTCCGTGATGAAAATTTCTTCGGCGGGGTCCATCGGGACGGTACTTCCGTCGAAGGCTACTTTGGGTGGCTCGGTGTAGGGGAAAAGTTCGCGAATCAGGTTGGGCTCGGCGCGATCGACGATTTCCCAGCGTTTTTTACCCGGCGCAGGTTCAAAGTGCAAAGGCCATTTTTTTTCATTCATTCTTGGTTTTTCAGGCATGAACTGCCCTCCTCATCGTACACTACCATGATTTTAACGCCTTAGGAAGAAATGTGCAACGTGATTGTCAGGCTTTGCTTGGCAAATTACATTAACAGTTTCAATAAAACTTCTAAATTGCAAAGATGATTCTTTTGATGTTAGTATTGGCTTTAGGTAGCTGCAGCACAGTGGGCTTGCTGTTAACTCTGGTCTTTCAAATTTATAGATTTAGGAGGGATTGTGATGGACAAGATCAGATTCTTCTTGTTCGGTAACGTTGGCTTTCTGGCTCTTACGCTCCTGCTGAGCGGATGCACTCAACAGATCGTCGCTCCACCCACAGGCGTACCTCCTTTGACGTATGTCATCGACCCCAGTGTCCAGCCTGTGCCCAACATAATCCCCGATCAGGGCAAAGGGCCTCGTCCCTTAGCTGCCGTAGTAGACGACAAGGGGGTTCGCAGCGTCTTTGTGGCCGATGAAGTTCTGCTTTTGCCCAAGGATCAAACAGCTCTCCAAGATTTTCTCACTCGCTACAAGGGCGTCATCATCGGCGATACGTCCGTTCCGTTGCCTCCCCCGGGAGTTCAGGCGCGCCAAAGTTCGTCTCCTCCTAAATGGTATCTCATTCGGCTGGACCCCGCGCAGTTCAGTCTCAAGAATTTTGTGACGGACGCCGCCCTCATGGGTGTGCACGGCGCGTCCAAGATTTCGTCGGACAACGGGGCCAAATTGCTCGCGCTGGTCGCGCATGAGCGCGCGGGCGGAACCGAAGTCAGCGTGAACTTCGCTGCGCAATCCTACGGATATCTCTACTCCACCACCGAACAGGCCGATGACAGCGGAGTCAGCGATGCCTTCAAGTAGCCTGAGTTCGGCAGTGCGGGGTCAAAATCCAACGTCACGAAGGCCTGGCAGTTCGTGCTCGCGCACGGCATCGTGCGTCGCGTCAACGTAGCGATTATCGACAGCGGGTTCTGGCTCGACAGCGCTGGTCATCCGTACACGGATTCTAAGGGCCTTTCGGACCTTCCGAAAGATCCCGTCCAGTATGATTTTGCCGGAGACGATTACATCGCCGATGGCCAAGCGTTGTTTACATGCACTGGCGGCTCCAGCTGTCCCTGGCATGGCAACGGCAGCGCCAGCGTAGCGGTCGGGATCGCCAACAACGGCACGGGCGCCGCCGGCACCGGCGGCTTCGTGGCTGACCCGATGCTCTTTAAGATCGCGATGTCTGACGATCAGGTCGCGCGCGCCGTCCGGACGGCCGTCGCCTGGGGAGCGGACGTGATCTCGATGAGTTTTGGCGGAGACTGCAACGGCTGGTGCACCTCGCATTACCGCAGCTCGGGCTACTACAGAGCGTTTAGTTATGCCAAAGCAAATGGACTCGTGCTGGTCGCCGCGGCGGGCAACGACGGGGAGGATACGCTCGAGCCCCATTACACTCAACCCTGCGAAGTTGATGGAGTCTATTGTGTCGGCGCCCTCGAGGACGGCAAGAACACCTCGAAGAGCTACTCCAACTATGGCGGGGTCGGTATCTGGGCACCGACCGACATCCACGCGATGCCCGACGGAGGTAGCAGTGGAAAGCTCACGACTCACAGCGGAACGAGCGCTGCATGTCCCTTCCTCACCGGAATTGCCGCGATGGTGAAGGCAATCGACCCGAGTCTCGATGGCGAGCGAATCAAAGCTATTATCTCCAAGACGGCATGGAGAGACTCGCCCGACTCCGAAGTGGGGGCCTACGTGAACGCCTACGCAGCCGTCGTCGAAGCTGCGGGCGGGTACCATATCCCTCCAGATATCAAGATCACCAAGCCGTCAGACGGAGACACGTTACAGCCCATCAGTGGGTTCTATCTGACTAATTTCTCTGCGAAAGCGTTCGACCTAAAAGACGGCCTTCCCTCGGTCTCTTGGAGCAGCGACAAGGATGGTTCTTTAGGCCAGGGCGCTTCCGTCACCTATGATTTCACCGATGCTGCCGAGGGGGATCGGCAGATCACGGCGACGGCTACGAACAGCGTCGGACTAACCGCCAGCGATACCATCACGGTGCACCTCTCGTTTGGACACAGTCCACCCCAACCCGTCATCCTACAGCCTCAACCGAACGCGACCATTCCTCCAGGAGCCTATAAGCTCGCTGGTTATGCCAAGTCCACCGATCCCGGAAGCTTAGTCGGTGGATCCCCTGCGACAAAATGATCTGGACGAGCTTTGCGTCGGGAGGAATCAAACAACCGATGGACAACACACCGATCCCTTCGGTGCCAGGCTCGACCTACTCCAGCGATGGCGTGTGTCAGGCTCAGATCACTTTCACGACCCCCGGTCCGAGAGAAATCCAGCTCACGGCGAGCAATCGCTTGGGAGACAAGGGGACAGCCGTGGTGCAGATCAACGTAGCCCAAGTTCAAGGATTGAGTGCACAGATTCTCAGTCCCTACAATGGTCAAGAATTTACCATCACGAAGGGGAGTGGGAACATCATCTCGCTTCAGGGTGCCTCTACAATCACGGGAGCGTCGAGTCGTGTGAACCCTGCATACACGCCTCCCCCTCCCATCAGCTCCGTCCATTACGACTGGTATTGGTATCCGCGAGGAGGAGGTGTCAATAGCAAAAAACAGATCGGTACGGGGTCTACCGTCGCTTGGAAGCCGGAAGATAGCGGCTTATGCCAACAACTCTATACTCCGCAAGATGTGACGATCCGGTTAGAGGTATTTGATCCATTGCAAGGATCAGGGTTCGCGGAGGTGAAGATTCGTCTAAGCTGTCTTGAACCGCCGAAGTGAATTTTGATGAACTGAAGGGGCGAAGCATGCTTCGCCCCTTCAAGACTAATTTACTTCTGTGATCGAGAGCTAGCTCAGGAACACGGGACTTTCTCCGGCCCTTGGTCGATCCACGTCAGGATGAATTGGACAACCCGGCCTGCGTCGAGCTCGTCGAATTTATCGATCCGTCCCCAGGCAGTAAGCGCAAACGCGTGATCCAGCTTGGGATACGGAGCCAAGATCACTTTGCAGGCGCTTGCCTCGCTGCGTATCTGATTGACCAACTCCGTCAGGTCTTTCTTCTGGTCTTCTGTGATATCAGGCCGGTACTGCACCATAATGCCGCCATGCTCAAGATTATGCACTTGGACTTCATCCGGGATTGGCTCTTCGTAAACTCCCCACGAAGCTGCGATCGCTTGATGCCATCCCGAGGTCGGCGGTAGCGAGTTATATGCCGGATGGGACTCGCCGGCTTCGATGTGCTTCGTTTCTTGAATTTCCACCGGCTGGCCCGGCTTTCCGTCGGGCCCAAGGTTCGACATCTCCGGCATCTTCGGTTTCTCTAATTCATCCATCAGCGCCTTGACTTCCTCGGCGTGATAGTTCGGGTTCTCGCTCTGTATGGCTTGAAGCGTTTCTTTGGCGTCATCCATCTGATTGAGCGCTTTGTAGAGTTTGGCCAGATTCAAGAGCGCATCAAGACCCTCTTCGCTCAAGGGCTTGCCCTCGCCCGCGATCGACCTTTCCACGTCGACCAACTTTTCGTAGACATCGACTTGCGCTTTCTGGTCTGCTGTGGCTGCGAGCGCGGCCTTGAGCGCTTCCTTCGCCATCGCGTAATCCGACTGCCCTAGGCGTGCATCCGCGATACCCAGGAGCGCGTCGCTCTTTTGCGCGGGCGTCGGGTTGTGGTCCAAGATCGCTTGATAGTGAGTGACCGCTTGATCGTAGAGCTTTCGATCCAGATAGACTTTCGCGAGCTGCAGATGGATCTCCAGATTGGACGGGTCGAGCGCAAGAATTTTTTCACCTAGCTCTTCTCGGATGCTTGTGGCCGTCGGCTTCTCGTACCCTTGCCGATAAGTCTTGAGTGCTGCGTCTTTATCCCCTTTCAGTTCTTGTGTTTCTCCCAATCCCAAATAGGCATTTGCTTCATCCGGAGATGCTTTCAGAATCGCTTCGTACAGCTCTTGGGCTTTATCGAGCTTATTTGAAGTAAGATAGACATTCGCCAGCTTGAGTTGATAAGGAACTTGAGGATCGATCGCGATCGCTTGGCTCAGATTTTTCTCAGCACCCTCAAAATCTCCCGACGCGAAAGCAACGTCGCCCAGTGCGACTGAGAGCATCGCGTCCTTGGGATTTTTCTCCAGTAACTTTGTATATAGTTCTTTGGCTTTGTCCCAGCTACCCGTGCCCGCGTAGGATTCAGCCAGCTTTCGTTGGAGTTCGGCGCTCTCTGGCAAGAGTGCCAACGCTTTTTCATAGTACTCGGCCGCTGAGCTAAAGTTCTTGTCGGTTCGCAACAGATCTCCGTAGAGCACGAGCGCGTCCGTGTATTTTGGATCGATCTCGACCGCGTGCTTGACGTGAGTGAGTGCATCATTCATCTTGCCCTGGCCATAGAGCCAGAGGCTGTATTTGTAATGCACCAGCGCGTCCGTGTTATCGAGTTGCAAGATCGCGTCGTACAGGCTCCCGTCGCCGCTGGTTCGCTGGAGCGTCTCGACCAAGTATTTGAGAGCGTTGACCTTGTAGTCGGCGATTTGTTTATCGAGCGCTTCAAGCTCAGTTTTTTTGTCGCTCTGTTTCTCTAAGTCTTTGTGTTGTTTCTGAGCTTGTGTGATCTTGTTCTGATAGATCCGGGCAATGTAATAAGCCACGTACGGATCTTTGAGCGTTTTGTCATCCAACAGTTTTTGATACGATGCGAGAGCGTCCTCAATCTTATTATCGTGCTCTAGAGAATATGCCGTGAGCAGCGGGTCTTGGAAGTTGATTTGAGCTTGTGTTCTAGTTTTGTCGTACCATTTCTTGAAGCGATCCTCTCGTTCGGCACTGAGAAAGTCTTCTTTTACCAACTCGCGCACCTGCTCGAAGGTCTTCTCGGACTCACGTGCTTCCAATTTGACCACCAACTCTCCCAGAGGTGTCGCAAAGACTCCGCTCACGTGACCGATTTCGAGCTTGGAGACCGCGTCGTCGAACTCTGGGCCAAAGCGTCCGACACTGAACCAACCCAAATCTCCGCCCTCGTCAACGGTCGCACCATCTTTGGAGTAAGCCTTTACCAACTTGTCAAAATCCTCCGCATTTTTGAGCAACTCGCCCACTTTTTGCGATTCCGTTTGCGCGACTAAGATAAACCGCGCGTGGGTCAGTTCGCGGCCCGTCTTGCCCGCTTTAGCCCGCGTGATCCAGTCGTTCACCAATTCTGTTTGCTTCGCTTCTTGAAACGCTTCCTTGAGCTGAGGGCGTAACTGTTCGAGCGTGAGGTCTTCGCGCGCATCGGCCTTGATGAGATGGAAGCCAAAGCGCGTGCGCACGGGCTCGCTCAGCTGTCCGGCTTGAAGCTTCAGCGCGACATCTTTGAATTCTTTGATGAAGGGCGTTTTCTCGTCGACAAAACCCAGATCGCCGCCACGATCTTTGGTTCCGGGGTCTTCCGAATACGCCTTTGCTAACTCGCCAAAGTCAGCGCCATCAGAAAGCTTCTTCTGTATCTCCGCGATCTTGGCTTGCGCGGCCTTGACGGCTTCTTCTGACGCGTCTTGCGCGACTCGAATCAAGATATGTCGCACGTGCACACGCGATTGGCCAAACTGATCTGGATGTTTTTCCCAAAACGCCTTTAGTTCAGCATCAATTGGGTTGAATGGTTTAATAATCTCTTGAGCATACCGAGAGGGGTCCTTTTCGATGAACGCCAAAACCTCGACATCGTTCAGCTCGATCTCGCCAGACACAGCGGCTTTCAGCGCTTCTTGCTTAAGCGTGTCGACCACAAACGCGCGAATCTGTTTTTTGAATTCGTCCAGAGAATTCTTTTGTTCTTTCAGTTTTTCTTCGATGTCTTTTTCTGTCCAGCCATTGCGTTGCTTATAAAAATCCAGCACGCGTTGATATTCTTTCTTAAAACGATCATCGACTTGAGTATCCGAGACGCTCACACCGTATTTCTTAGCGACTTGAGCGTTGATTTTCTTCTGAATCAAATTCTCGGCTGCCTCGCCCTTGAGACGCAACTTCATATACGCGCCCTCGGCACCTTGAAGCATCTTGTCGAAATCTTGGCCGAATTGTTTATAGAGCTGGCGCTGTTGTGCGAGTGAATCTTCGAAGGCTTTATCGAATTCTTTCTGCGAGACGGCCTCGCCGTTCACGGTAAAAGCCGACGGCTCTGCGGGTGTTTCAGCAGGCATTTTCTCCATCGGTTTGGTGATAACTTCTGGCGATTTTGGCTTGGATGGTGGCTTCTTGCTGGGCTCTTTGTTTGTCAATAAACTCACCAATAAGACCAAACCGAGACCGATGATGACCCATTTCAAGAGATCAGACATTGTGTCCCCCTTTCATCTGTTCCTCTTCAATAGTCCAAGTGGCCAATGGATGACTTAGCGCAAGCGCGGCATACGAACGCCCCGCTCACGCGCTACCTCAATCGCTTCTTCATAGCCGGCATCGGCATGACGGACGACCCCCATACCGGGGTCAACGGTCAAGACGCGTTCCAATCGCGCATCGGCTTCTTTGCTCCCATCACAGACGATGACCATTCCTGCGTGAATCGATTTCCCAATGCCCACCCCGCCTCCGTGATGGACAGAGACCCACGTGGCTCCGCAGACGGCGTTCAAGAGTGCGTTCAAAATCGGCCAGTCCGCGATCGCGTCGCTCCCATCTTTCATTGCTTCTGTTTCACGATACGGCGAGGCCACCGAGCCTGCATCCAGATGGTCTCGCCCGATCACGATCGGCGCTTTGAGTTCTCCTCGGCGAACAAGCTCATTAAAGTAGAGCCCGGCTTTCGCGCGCTCGCCATAACCAAGCCAGCAGATGCGTGCGGGCAAGCCCTGAAATTTGACTCGCTCTTGGGCCATCTTGATCCAGCGCACGAGCGCGTTGTCATGGGGAAATAATTCGATGATGGCTTGGTCGGTTCTATGAATATCTTGAGGATCCCCCGAGAGCGCACACCAGCGGAACGGCCCTTTGCCCTCGCAGAAGAGCGGGCGAATGAACGCCGGAACAAACCCGGGAAATTCAAAAGCATTGGGGAGACCGCCCTTCTCGGCTTGGCCCCTTAAATTATTCCCATAGTCGAAGACCACAGCACCCTGTTTTTGGAAATCGATCATCGCCTGTGTGTGCCTAACCATTGAGGCAAACGAACGTTTGATATATTCTTTGGGATCTTTCTCGCGCAATCGTAGCGCATCTTCGTAGCTCATGCCGCCGGGCACGTAGCCGTTCAGCTCATCGTGTGCGCTCGTCTGATCGGTCACCACATCGGGGATAATCTTGCGGCGCATTAACTCCGGGAAAACATCGGCCGCATTCGCCAAGAGACCAATCGAAAGCGCTTCACCTTGCTTCACTTTCTCTTGGACAGTTCGCAATGCTTCGTCGAGATCATCGGTCCACGTGTCGAGATATTTTTTCTGCAATCTTCTATCGATCTTTTCTTTGTTGATCTCCACAATGAGCCCGACGCCTTCGTTCATGGTGATGGCCAACGGCTGCGCACCGCCCATCTCACCGAGCCCCGCCGAGAGCACAAACTTCCCTTTGAGCGAACCATTGAAATGTTTTTTCGCGACGGCAGCGAGCGTCTCGTAGGTGCCCTGCAAAATTCCCTGAGTGCCGATGTAAATCCAGCTTCCGGCCGTCATCTGACCATACATAATGAGACCCTTCTGTTCGAGTTCTCTGAATTTTTCCCAGCTCGCCCAGTGGGGAACCAACATCGAGTTGCTGATTAAGACGCGAGGAGCATCAGTATGAGTTTTCCATACAGCAACGGGCTTCCCAGACTGAATCACCAGAGTCTCATCGATTTCTAACGTCTTTAGTGTTTCGACGATCGCATAAAAATCTTCCCAGGTACGCGCTGCTTTTCCCGTACCCCCGTAGACAATCAGATGCGCTGGGTCTCCGGCCACTTCGGGGTCCAGGTTGTTCATCAACATGCGCATCGGGGCTTCGGTGAGCCAGCTCTTGCATGATAGTTGCGTCCCGCGCGGGGCGCGAATCTCTTTGGCGCTCACGGCCATGGTCATCGCCTCCGTTGGCATTATAGAAGAGTTTTTATTATCTAGGCAAGCCGCCATGTCCGCATTTCCCGAAAATTATCTCATCAAAGACTCGACACCGGAACGGATCATCATCACGGCGTACGCTGCCAGCAAGAGCGCCGTGATCTTAGAAATGGCGCGGGTGCCGCTCTCGCCGAGCATCCTCGTCATCGGCCCGGCGGCCAAGAAAGCGATCGCGACGATCAGTAGATTGACCAAGAACGCAAGAATCGTCGCGGAGGTCCCTTGAACTCCGCCCAGAATCAAGAGCGAGGTCAACACAGCCGGCCCGACGATCAACGGGGTCCCCAAGGGCACGACGCCCATCGTTTTCGTCAAGTCTTTCTTCGTCAACTCGACTTGATCAGATCGAGCACAGCCAGTACCAAGAGCACAATCCCTCCGGCGATCTTGAAATCTTCGAGCGTGATGCCTAGAAAATGAAGTAAGCGATTGCCGATGAATAAGAAGACAATTCCCAGAGCTCCGGCTGTCATCAAGGATTGGACGATCACGCGGCGTTTCGCGCGATGATCGAGCGTTGAAGTCAGCGAGATATAGAAAGGAACCGCCCCGGCGGCGTCCATCGCCACAAAGAGAGGGATGAAGGCCAGAATGAAATTCGTCCAAGTTAGCTCCAGCATGGGTGCATCTTAGCGAGTCCAGTGAGACGAGACAAACGAGTTATTGGAACGTCGCTGGGATTCCTCTCAGCATTCGTGGAGTGAAGCGAGAGACTGCACTGGGTCAGCGCTCCGGCTTGACAGCCGATGATGGGCACGCTAAGATAAGGCACTTTTGGGTCTATAGCTCAGTGGTAGAGCGCGCGCCTGATAAGCGCGAGGCCGGAAGTTCGATTCTTCCTAGACCCACCAGAGAAGTGTTATCGTGCAGAAGTGTTGCAGTGCTGCGGTTGGGTGATTGTGTGAAGATTACGAAGTTTGAAGAAATCAAGGCATGGCAAGAAGCACGGTCTTTGACAAGTTTGGTATATAATGCCACACAGCAAGCTGGTTTCAAGCGCGATTTAGGACTAGCCAGCCAGATTCAACGTGCGGCTGTATCTGTGATGGCAAATATCGCTGAAGGATTTGAGACACAGCAACGCCGCCGATTTGTTAACTTTCTACGCATTGCGAATGCTTCAGTGGCTGAGGTTAAGAGTCATTTGTATGTTGGTCTCGATCAAGGTTATATGAACAAGAGTGATTTCGACAAGATTTACTCACAAGCACAAACTGTAGGTAAGCTCATCGGCGGTTTCATTGCTTACTTACAAAAAGGAGATGAACACACCAAATAACTGCAGCACTGCAACACTAGACAACTGCAGCACTTTCACGGGGCTGTAGCTCAGCTGGGAGAGCACCTGCTTTGCAAGCAGGGGGTCGCCGGTTCGAGTCCGGTCAGCTCCACCACCTTAATAAGTTTCGCCAATTTTACTGTTTTTGCTTCCGCGAATTCGTAGGACTCGGTTAGAGCCTTATACCTGGAATACCTTCAGCACCTCATCACCGTAATGGTTGATAACTTTGATCGCGATCTTGCCCGTCTTCGGACGATCAAACGGGAAACTCTTCGTGGAATAGAGCGCCGACCAAGCGGCTTCATCGACTTCAGCCTTCAATGCTCTCTTGAGCTTCTCATAAGGCTCGCCCGCTCCTGTGAAGTAGGCGTGCCGGACGAAAAAGCTTTCACCGTTGTAATTGGTGTCTATGAACCAACATGCAATGTCATCGGTCGAGTTGTTTCTGATCTGCCCTGTCGTGGGATCGTAGATGTCCAGCCCTTTGATCTCAACAGCAAGCTTGCCGTCGGATTGCTTCTTGATCTCAATATCCGGCTCGCCGAAGACCATAAAGAGATTGCCCGCTCCGGTCTTCTTGAGCAGCTCGTCTCCCATCGCAAGGTCGGGGTTCATGCGCGTCGTCAACACTGCGAGCTTGCCATAGCGTTTGGCCTCTTCGGAAACGTGCGGGTCGAACGCGAACCCACAGACGAGCAAGAGATCGAAACCTATTCCTTGCACCGCTTCTTTAGCGGCTTCTTTCACCTGCTCCGGCCCGACCGTGCCGTGCTCTGGGCCGATCGAGATGGCAGCTCGCTTTACCTTCCCATCCGTCTCGGTGTACTCTCCGGTAGCGTGAATCCAGCTTCCGGCATAAGGTTCGAGCCGATCAAAATTCAAACGCTCGTTCTTCACCGTGTTTTGCACGCCCGATTTCTTCAAATTCTCGATAATCATCGTCTCGAACTGCCCAACGGCGGATTGTTTCCGCCCCTCGGTTTCCGTGGCGGGACGGTCTTCGTCGGTGGTGAGGACGCGGTGCGGCGAGAGGCTTTCGACGGTGAACGGGCCGGTGACACGGATGCGTTTGCCGTCCTCGTAGGGCTGGTCGTAGAGCAACTCGGTGTCAGCGTGTTTGGCGATGGCGCGGTCAATCTCCTCGCGGCTCATCCCTTCTTTGATGTCGGGATTGTTGGCGATGGACTTGAGCGTGACGTGCGGGACGCGCTTGCAGATGAAACCGCGTTTGATGTCGTTTTCCGTCTTGTAACTGGGCGGAGTTTTGCCCGTCAACTCCGCCTCTTTGCGGATGCCTTCGGGCGAATCGGCGAGCAGATAGTAAGGGAATTTGGCGGCCATCAAGCGGGTGCGCGCCAGCGCGATGGCGACGCGGCTGGTGTCGATCGTGATCCAGCGCCGTCCCCACTGCTCCGCCACAAACGCCGTCGTGCCGCTGCCGCACGTCGGGTCGAGCACCAAGTCCCCTGGGTCGGTCGTCATGAGCATACAGCGCGCGATAATTTTCGAGCTGGTTTGAACCACGTAGAGTTTGTCTTCAGAAAAACCCGTCATCAGAACGTCACGCCAGATGTTGTTTATGGGAGACACGGGAAAATCATCAAAATAGCGGCGATACATGAGCGAATTGCCGATAATTCTGAGACGCTTCGCTTGTTCTAGCTTTTTCATGCCTTCGACATTTGTCTTCCACCCTCCTTTTCCTGGCGTGAACGTTTGGCCTTTGTATTTATATTCATACAGCGTGGTTTTACTGGCACTCTGGCTTGTGAGGTTGTCCGAGGCAAAAACTCGCCAGTCCATCGGGATTGAATCTGGATTCAATAGCTCTGCTTCAGTCAATCTTCGTTCTTCGTTTCCATCGGGAGACTGAATCGAGACGTATTGAGTAGTGCCTTCGCCGCCAAGTTCTTTCCAAGAAAACTGTTGGCGATACTTCAGATTTGATCTGTCCTTTGCATACCACAGGATTACATCGTAAACGGGGTCCAAAAATTCACTCGCTTTGCCTGAAGTTTTTAGAGTTGTGATTTGACTGATAAAATTTTCGCTTCCGAAAACTTCATCCAAAAGCAAACGCACGAGGTGGACGTTTTCATCGCCGATTTGGACGAAGACGCTGCCGCTTTCTGTAAGCAGTTCGCGGGCGACGATGAGGCGGTCGCGGAGGTAGGCGAGATAGGAATGGATGCCGAGTTTCCAGGTGTCGCGGAAGGCGCGGATTTGTTCGGGCTGGCGGGTGGCGTCCTCGGCTTTGCCGTCTTTGACATCGCGTTTGCGGGTGGAGACCTGCCAGTTGGAGCCGAAGTTGATGCCGTAGGCGGGTCGAAGTAGAGGCACTGCACCTTGCCCTTCAGCCCTTCCTTTTCGGCGAGAGAGGTCATCACGAGCAGGGAGTCGCCGAGGATGAAGCGGTTTGCCCAATTCACGCCGTCCTTGTGCTGGTAGAACTCAATCAATTGCTCGAACTTGATCCCGTTGAAATCGTCGAAGAGCAGTGCTTGCTGTGGAGCATCTTTCTTGGCTTCAGCGCGCACTTGCTCGATGATCGCTTGAGGATGAATCTTCTCTTGGATGTAGATTGGCACCGAAGGGACTTCGAGCGGTTGTTGATCTTGCTCATCCTTGCCCTTCCAAACCAGCTGAGGGTCGAGCGAAGGATCGCGGGCATAGAGCAAACCAGGGAATTTAACGGTCTTCGGGCTCTTCTCATCGTCAGCCACGAAGTCCCGCAACTCTTCGGTGGGAATATTCGTGCGCTTGTCTTTGTGCTTGATGGCTTCAATTTCTTTGGGTAATTTCTGTTTTCTCGGCGGCATTCTTAATTGACCTCCACTGCTCTATCAGCAAGGTGCTGTAGAAATGTTCGAATCAGATTCTTCGCGTCCCAGGGGTCCTGAATCTCTAAAAACGTCCAGCGACCGAACCCGCCGTGATTGTTGACGGCGGGCACCCAGAGTGTGCGGGCTGTGCTCGCTTTGATCTCTTTGTCTTTCTTCGATTCACCAGTCACCTCTAGAATGAGATTCAGCGGCTCGCCTTGGCTGTCTTTCACGCGGATGATATAGTCCGGGAAATAATTTCTCTCGCTGCCGTTGATCGTGTAGGGAATCGCAAAGCCCACGTTATAATTCTTGGCATAGCATAGAACTTCGTCATCCATCTCTTCGAGTGCTTGGGCCATCTTGGCTTCCCAATCGCTATCTAACACGACATGCGAAATGTGCGATTTATCAGATCGGGTCTCGTAGACTGGGCGTATGGTATCGAAATCCACATAGCGTGTAGACCCCACCGTGTCGTAGGGACGCAAGATAGGTTTCAGAGTCTTGGCATTCTCCGTTGAAGATACGATCGCTTGATAGATTTTATCTGCAGCATTGTGAGCAAATTCAACCAATAGCAAGAGCTGAGGGAAAGTGTTGTCTTTACAGAAAACACACTCGGCGAGCCAGCGTTTGGCGATCTCCAAAATTTGTGGAAAGAGCCAAGGCTTGATATTTTCCTCATCATCTCGGAAATACTTTTCCAGCGTAAGCTTGGCCAGCAGAAAAGCCACTTCTTGCGGACGACGACGCTTGAGATCATCGAGTGTATGGATGACCGATTCTCCAATGATCGGAGCGTTCTCTGTTTTTGTCGGAACTTCTTCCGTTGACAATGTGAGCTTGGAGTCTACAGTGAACTTTGCTATGAGTTTTTCCGAAGGCAACTCATAGCGATAGCCCATCAGTCGAGGGAAGGTAATCTCACAATCCAACCTTTCTTCTATGGCGCGGACGCGAGTAGGCATTGGGCCGGGCTTTGGATCTTTCGCTGAGCCGGAGCATGGGATGAACGAGAACGGCACACCGTAAACTTCAGCATATTCGACTGGGAAGCCCTCAAACTGAGTGGTCTTTCCGTTGAGCGATAGAGTGCGAGGCTCTGTGACATAACTTCTACGACGCAACCCGCGCCCTACGACTTGCTCACAGAGCAATTGTGTACCGAAGGCGCGCACCCCTAGAATGTGAGTGACGGTATTGGCATCCCAGCCTTCAGTAAGCATTGAAACCGAGACGACGCACTTCACTTGTTCACCCAGCTTTCCAAGCTTTCCAACAGTGTTCATTACTTCGCGGAGCAAATCTTCATCCGTTAGCGAATCCGTATCACGACCGGGGAAGCGTCTTCTATAATCTTCTTTGAACTCCTCGATCTCGCGGGCGGCAATCTTCTTAAATTCATCACTCATGGCTTCGCCAGACTCTAGCTGCTCGCTATCTACCAAGATTGCGTTCGGGCGCGGTAGCCAAGCACCGTTGGCAACGTTGCTGAAGAGAGAGAGTTTCCCAGGCACTCGGACTTTTGAGCCATCGGCTAACTCTTTTTCCCAACCGGCGACATAATCAAAAACCAATTTAGACACATTCGTATTGTTACAGACGACGATGAAGACCGGCGGTGTCTGGCCCTTTGTTCGCGCCTCAGTATTTTGTTCCCACTGACGATAATACTTCTCATAGTTACTGTAAAGGCTTTGCAGGGCACCTTCTAATCCTGCGGGGAGTTTGGGCTCACCCTTTAATTCGTCCGTTCTACGACCTTTTTTCGGCAAATCTTCACGAATATTCTGCCACAAATTGCGGTAGGTGGGTTGTGCGCCGATCATCCTATCGTCGCTGACAGGCACGCGAGGCACTTTGACGATGCCACATTCAATCGCATCTACCAATGAAAAATCCGAGACGACCCACGGGAAGAGTGTGCCTTCCGAATAGCCAGAGCCTTTGAGAAAGAATGGGGTTGCCGAGAGATCATAGATGACCTTGACGCCCATTTTCGCTTTGACTGCTTCTAGGCCAGAAATCCAAACACGGGCTTCTTCATCTCGCTTCTCGGCTTCCTTGCGCTCATCGCCGGAGAGCTTTTCTTCTTCGCTGTCGGGCTTGCGCCTATAGCAGTGATGCGCTTCGTCGTTGATGACAATGATGTTGTTCTTGTTCCCCAATTCGCGGCAAACGCGGCGCACCATCTGATCTGGCGTTTCTGTGAAGGGACTTGCCTGATCTTGCCTCAATATGCTTTTTGCCACTTTACTCGCTGGAGTTCGTTCACGCGGCTTGAACGCGTGAAAATTGGTGATAACCATCTTGATCTTTCCCAAGTCTTCTAGCAGTTCAGGAGGAGCGAGGTCCATCACGCGATAGAAGTTTTGCGGGTCGTTGGGCCATAGCACTCTTAACCTGTCGCGAATTGTGATACCGGGTGTAACAATAAGGAAGGCATCAGAGAAACGCGCATCTTGAGGATTAGCTTGTTTGTTGAGTGCCTGCCACGCGATGAGCATGGCCATCACGACGGTCTTACCGCTACCAGTGGCCATCTTGAACGCGATCCG
The DNA here is from genome assembly GCA_016179105.1 of Candidatus Acetothermia bacterium. Lineage (GTDB taxonomy): Bacteria > Bipolaricaulota > Bipolaricaulia > RBG-16-55-9 > DRXL01 > JACOSB01. Next base: position 2,064 of record JACOSB010000090.1, on the reverse strand, counting down.
ATGGAGCAACGGATTCGACTGTTCATTGGCTATACGCAAGTCGTTTTCGATCCAGGCGTCACCAAATCGCCTAGCAGCTTCCGTGATGTAAATAGCGGTCTCAACGGCCTCGATCTGGCAGAAGAAGAGTCTTTTGTCGCGATCCGAACGAGTCCAATGCGCCAACAATCGAGCAGTTGTTTTGGTTATGCCTTGATAGCCGCCCTGACGCCACATGGAAACGCGGCCACGGACTCGGTTGATATCCTTGTTTTCTTTGACTCGCTCTTTAGTCCATTGAGTCTCAAGAGACAGTTGCTTACCGCGCTTCTTCGGTTGTGGGATCGGAATGAAGTATGAACTGACTCGACGAGACTCGACGATCTCGTTTGTAATTCCATCTTCAGTGAATCGAAAATGGCGCTTTGGCTCTTCAAAAGGAGAGTTAAGGATCGGGTTTTCTATGACGACTTGTTTCATTCACCACTCCTTTTTATGCTTAGCCGCGTATGTAAATCGCTTAGTATTTTACCGCGTCATGCGTCAATGCTGAAATCCCCAGGGACTAACTTTAGTTAAATGATTGTCTCTTTTCCAGAATGAACCAGCTATAATAGGCATATGAAAGAACCAAGGTCTAAGGCACTTACACAAGGAAAAGACTTGCACGCTCAGACTTGTAAACGCTGCCAACGTCCGATACTTAATGACCCTCAAGCGCAAGGGCACTGTATACTTCATGCGCCGATTCCTGATAAGGATTTGAAAAAATTTCAGCAATCCCTAGACGAGATTATTCAACCAACTTTTGGAGCGAAGATAAAAAAGGAAGAAACAAAATGCGACTTTTCCTGTATTCATTTTCCCAAAGGATTCAATTGTCGCAGCCTGGAGAAAGCTTTTGTGCATCATTGTATCTTCCATGAGGTGACCTTTTATGGCGAGGCTTTTTTCCAGAGCGTAAAGTTTGAAGGCAGAGCCATTTTCTCTAATGCTGTATTCTCAGAAGCAGCGCTCTTCGATCTTGCTTCCTTTGAGCAAGGAGCTAACTTCATCGGCGCTACTTTCACAAAAGCTGCCGGCTTTATGTCTGCCACTTTTCTAAGTAATGCTTACTTCGCTTCAGCGACGTTCTCAGGCATTGCAAATTTTGAAGCAGCCACCTTCTCATCGGAGGCTAACTTCAAGCGTTCAACCCTCATGGGCATGGCAAGATTTATGGAAACCAGATTTTTGGGAGCGACTAACTTCGCTGAGGCTAACTTCTCAAGTGCGATCAACTTCAATCAAGCTACGTTTTTAGAGAGGGCAAGCTTTTCCCAAGTGAAAAGCCCTGAGAGCGATGAAGTCAATTTTACAGTAGTGACACTTCAAAAACCTCAAGAGGTCACATTTCATCACCTTAACCTTAGTCGTTGGATTTTTCTTGGCACCAATCTTCGTCTCATTGACTTTGGCGATGTGACGTGGGCAATAACGAAGCGTTACTGGTTTTCTTATCCCATATCTGCGCTCTGCGACGAAACACATAACCTAGTACTCCGACAACTTTACTTGGATGGGTCAAGTTGGTTAATTTCGCTCTTGTCGTCGACGTTCACAACATCACAACCCATCAATTTCAAGTAGCTGAAGTACTAGATCGAAACAATCAAACTCAAGTAGCAAAGATTGAGCGACTATACCGTTATCTGAAGCAGAACTTTGAAAACCAACGTGACTACAGCCGGGCCGGAGATTTCCACTACGGTGAGATGGAGATGAAACGACTGCAGCGTAGCGCACTACAGCAAACTCCTTATTGGTTCTATCGAATCATGAGTGGCTACGGAGAAATGTACGGTCAAGCTCTGATAGTTTTCTTTGGTTTGATGTTCCTATTCGGCGCAGGTTTTATGTTCTGTGGCTTCACAGATAAAGACATTACAATCACCATCAAGCGTGATCTAGTACTCTAACCATGTGAAATTGATGGGTAGATGGTGAGGGATTAAAATGAGACATGAGAAAGCATCGAGTGCAGCTCAAGGTCTCCGACCGCCGCAGCCTGCTAGCGCTGATCCGATCAGGTCGGCATTCTGCACG
>JACOSB010000089.1 GCA_016179105.1 Candidatus Acetothermia bacterium | reverse complement strand
TCATCTGGCCAAGATCCCGGAGTATCGATCGGGCCATGCACTGGGTTTTCCGTTGGCCGGGATGCTTACCCTTGTTGCGGTAGCCGTCTTTAGCGGGGTCGTGCGCGGCAAGAAAGACTTGGCTGCTTTCGCCGCCACCCTATCGCAATCCCAACGGCGTGGGTTGCGCTTCCGGTGTGATCCCAAAACCAAGCGTTACCGGACTCCCGGGGTGACGACCTTCTTTCGCATTCTCAACCAAGTGGACGAGCAAGCTTTGGAACTGGCGCTCTTGGCGTGGCAAGACCAAGTCCTGGGCCCGGTCCAGGATCAGCTCATTGCCATTGATGGAAAGAAGCTGCGGGCCTCGCAGGGTGGAGAGCTCGTCAGCGCCGTGGGAGCGCAGTCCGGGCGCTGGCTGGGCACCGTGCGCACACCCGACAAAACCAACGAGATCACGGCCGCTCGCACCTTGTTGGAGCGGCTCAATGAGCGGCTCAGCTTGCACGGCAAGGTAGTGGTATTAGATGCCCTGCACACCAACCAGGAGACGGCTCGGCTCATCGTGCAGGAATTGGGCGGCGACTATCTCTTCACCGTCAAAGCCAATAACCAGGCGTTGCATACGACCGTCAACAAACTGCTGGAGGCTCGTTCTTTTTTTCCCTCCAGACCCAACGCGAAGCGCGTGCCGAGAGGAGATCAACCGGGGGCGCAAGGAGTGGCGCCAGCTCACACTCCAGGACACTCATCCTGAGCAGGTCTGCTTCGTGGGCGCGGCGCAAATCGGGCTCCTCAAAACTCAAACTGAAAGCAAAGGAAAGAAAGGGGGCAAAAACTGGGCGGTGATCACCAGCGTCCGGGCGACGAGAGATTCCGCCGCCGAACTCCTAAAATGCCGCCGGGAATACTGGGGGATTGAGGGTCAGTTCCATCAACGGCTGGACGCCACTTTGGATGAAGATCGCAGCCGTCTGAGAAAACCGAAGGGCATGCTGGTGCTGGGGATGTTTCGACGTTTGGCGGTGAGTTTTGCGTCCGTTTGGATGAGCTGCCCAAAGCGGCGCAAACAAAAGCTATCAACCAAGGACTTTCAGCGCCACCTCGCCGCCGAGAGATCTCGCTGCGCTTTCAGTCTCGTGACGTCCGTCTGTCCAGAGGCTTGGAATGCAAAATAGACGCACCCTATCGGCCAGGCGCGGGATGAGTATTTATCTTGCCAAACAGGTGCCCATCGTGTGAGGACTGGGCTCACCATGAAAATGGTTCTTCGTTTCTCGGATCTTGCGTTTTGCCCTGGCACTCTTCACCGCAGCCTGGGCGATGGACTAAGAACAGACCGGGATCCGGCGAAGGCGTCTTCTCCATATGCGGTCAGGATGTGGATTTCATTTCCCCACGGTGGCCTTGTTCAGCACTGGGTAGAATGGGTTTCAGCTCAGTCCGCAGCGGTGTCACCAGCATCGGGGATCAGACGTGCTATGGCTGCACCCGCCTGGCGAGCGAGTTCCCGACACCCCCCGCCGACAATCTCCCGAGTTGGACAACCTTTTGTTCATGCTGGGACCGACGCGGAGGGGGCGGCGAAACGACACACCTTCAAGGAAGAATATGAGATGCGCACGAAGACGTAGGTCGGATCAGTTGAGCGGTGACTTAGTCATCGATAGTCGAGATTACTTGTGGTTTCGGAGCTCTCAACACTGCTGGCTATCCTCAGGCATGATTGCGACAATCGGTTTCTTTATCACCACCGCCTGCCATTCTCAGTTTGTTAGCGGCGAGTTCGATACCCTGTATCGCCCTGCCGACAGTTCAAGATCTAATCCACAAGGAGCTTCGTCTTCGACATACAATTATTCTGAGCCAATCTTAACGGGCAATTCTGTATCGTATCAAGTCCTGGCGACGGCCGCTGCAATTCCTGTGTGGCCGTGGGTGCCGATCGGCCAGTTCCCGAACCCTGTCACTGAAGTTGCCATACCTAATGGTGCTGGGTTTACGGAATACAACATCAAGGTCAATGGGCCAGGCTTTGTTGGTGTTTGGGGAAGTGCCTCGGCATCAGGCAGTGCGGCAGGTCTGAACGTATACGAGCAGTATGTTACCAGTGCCGATGTTACTGCGGGTGGTTTTGTAAAATGGCGTGCACTTCAATTGACCAATTGGTTCGCATCTGCGGATCAGCTAAGACCCGGTCAGTCTCGCTCCAGTTCAAAAAGTGCCAACGTGCTCTTCAAGGCTGAGACCGGCATAGGGACGTTGTTGTTAAATGATAGCACTGGGGTGCGCGTCGTGGCCATTTCTGACAATAAGAACGCTGGCCAGTCTACAGGAACCGGCGTAGCTAGCTGGACTGCCACGTTCTTTCCAGAATCCCCCAAACCGAAGGGTGACCTCCGCTGTCAGGGCACCGATGGCCCTTGCAACCTGAACACAAACGGCAATTGCATTTACATCGCCATTCACGGTTACAATTCAAGCAGTGGCACCACGTGGATTCAGCAGCTTAAGGGCGCACTTTCATTGAGATCTGGAAGCGTCTGTGCGTGGGATTGGAGCGCTGACGCTGCTCCAGCAGGCCAGCCAGAGAATCCAGCGGAGCAACGACGAGTAATCAACAAAGCAAAAGATCAGGGACGAAAGCTGGCAGCAGCGCTGATCGCGTGCAGCATTGACCCGAGGAAAGTTCACATTATTGCCCACAGTTATGGTTCTGAAGTCGCTAATGTGTTGGGCCAAGAGCTGAAAGCACGTGGATACGGAGTGATCAAAGATGTTACGCTCATTGACATGCCATACGTATCAATAGAACACCCGCTGGGATTACCGATCGGAATTGTGCCTATCCGGGATTTCGACCCTAGGAACTTTGACCATGTGAGTAATCTTTACGGCACCGGCTACTCAGCACTCGGCGCGCCTCTCTGTGGTAGCAATTTCAGCAATGTGGCAAATGTCGTCGTAAGAGGTGACAACCTGCCGGTGCCAATCGGTGACACACAGAATCTTGTTCACACCAGAATGGCTCTTTACGTGGGCGATCTAGTCTCTGCAAGAAGCGCTGCAGTCGGAGATGCTTGCGGCGACACGCCTCCCCTTCTTGGGAACTACTCAAACGATCCTTCACAACCCGCTAAGTTGGAAATGAATCCTGGGGCCTGCGATCCTCCCCAGGTGGTGAACCTGCTTAATTCCAGCAGCGATGGTCCTCCATTCTACGCATTGCCATGGAAAACTTTCAATGGCGCTATTGATTCAAAATTGAACCAAGCCAGTTTGATGACACATTCGCCAGCGGCGTTGACGACTCACATTAAGTGGCCCGTCAACGTGGACTATATTCGGTTCAAGTACGCTGTTCCGCAAGGTTCCGACACCGATTCATTCTGTCTTCATTTCAACGACGAACGTTTGTTCTTTTCAGACACTTGGCGAACTCCCTCCGATACGTTTCTAGATTCTCTCTTGATCGACGTTCAGCATCTTCAAGGGATTGAAGGAGAACTGAGCTTCCTGTTAAGTTCCCCTGGGCAACCAGGCACGCAATTCCTGATAAGGGATTTGCAGTTCTTGACAGCAATTCCAGTTCTGAACATTGAACGAAAAGGATCCGGTTTGGTAATCTCTTGGGCTGCGTCAGTGTCGGGATTTGTGCTACAGGCTGCATCAAACCTTCAACCACCCGACGGGTGGTCTACTATTACCAGCGATGTTATCATCAACAACAGCGCAAAGATTGTCACAGTGAATCTTGGTGACAGCCAGAGTTTTTTCCGTTTGGTCAAGTTGTGACACGGTTCGCTCGAGCTCCCTGGTTATTAGCCGAAGGATCTCAATTCCTCCAGGCAGCATAGCCCCAATCATACAAGGCGTGTACTTAGCCGACAACCAAGTCGTGTATGTTTGCCAGCGCTTGAAGGGGCAAGATGGCGGTCTCTCGCGCATCGATATTCATGCAACTCTTTATTTCTGGTCCAAAGCGGGAGAGTTCTCACTGGATTGCAGATTCGAAAGGAGACCGGAACAGATTCCATCCTTGAGGTCATTCCTGGACAACGCTGGGCGAAAGTCTTGAGCTCGGTTCCATCATAGGATTGTCCGCTAAGTC
>JACOSB010000083.1 GCA_016179105.1 Candidatus Acetothermia bacterium | reverse complement strand
CATATTCTCTGTGCCTTCTTGGCTTTTCTTAAGCTAGAATGGCAACGCCTCCAGACCGCCGTTTCTTGGTATGACTACAAATGGTCCATTGCTAGGCGGGCGGTTACTGCCTATTTATGCTGAAACGCGAAAGTCCTGACTCGGTTGCTGAGACCCTTCAGTCCGGCTGGCAGGCGAATACCCCAACTTGTCAGAACGTCACCATAGCTGCTGGGGAAACTAAGACCCTCAACTTCGGCAACAGCCTGCTGTGTACGACAGGTGTGACTGCCTTCTCGTCGCCACACTCAGTGACCTACCGGCCCACGTCAACGCGACCTTCGCAGAAGACGATCATCGTCACCTTGGCCACCAGCAGCAGCACGCCGGTGACGGTCGACAGCATCCTGCCCAAGGATGGTCAACCCTTCACGATCGTGAGCATCACTCCAGCCTTACCGGTAACCCTCGGCTCGGCAGATAGACTGGCATTCACGGTCGTGACTCAGCGAGCGGCGGGGCTCGGGAATGCGACGGCAACCTCCCCATACTTTAACATCGGGACGAGCTGCGGGTTGATCACGACCGCAAGCGAGCTGACCCAAGTAGTACCGTTGACTTTGAAGCGAGTGCTTCTAGAATTGCAGGCGGGCCAGTTACGCTTTGAGGCCTTGGGTATCGGAATCAAGCAGATCAATGTGCAGGTCTTCAGTCTCAGTGGCAAGCGCGTCTACACGAGCGGCTGGGTCGAGAACGGACATGAGTGGAGTTTGGAGGACATAAACGGAAGAAAGATCGCAAACGGGGTTTATCTCTATGTGACGACGGTGCGCGGATATGACGGCAGCGTGCGCACGCAGGTGAAAAAATTGGTGATCACTCAGTAAAAAACCCTCACCCCCGAGCCCTCTCCCATTCGAATGAAAGAGGGATGCCGAAGGCGGGGTGAAGGTCTCGTGTAGGGGCGCAGCATGCTGCGCCCTGCACTTATCTTTCAGATCACCCATAGTGGAGATTTGGTTTGCTCCATTAAAGTAGACATGCTAAAGTGAAGTGTGGCCCTCGATGTAGGAAAGCGGCAGCGTAACGAGCGAACTTTTCGCAGTTGGGATGAGCTGCCTGATGGAGGACGTCGATATTTTTACGAGGTGCCAGGTCGTTTGAGCTGGAAGGCGCGATACGTCAAAGAAGTAGATGCAGAGGAAAACATCAAGCGTTTCTATCAAGAGATTTATAACGAGCGCAATGAGCTGGTCGAGATTCACGAGAAATACCCTATGGATACCGGCCACCGGAAGATAGGAGAAGGATGAAGATAACCCGCACCGATGTCGCTCAAAAACTGATTGACTACCTTCAGCACCGGATTGCCCTAGCGGAGCTGGTGGATTGGGCAGAACAGGCGCTCATGGAGGCCGACTTGGACGAGCACGATGTGGAGTTGCTGCGCGACGCCTTGGCGCACTTGGGTCTGGCCGATGTAAAAGCCTTTGGGCTGAGTTGGGAAGAGTGCGAACAGTTGCTGATACGTTTGGGGTATCGCGCTCTGGTGCAGGTCTCGCCCATAGCCTGATCTTTCCCGAGGTCCGCCCTAATAAATTTTCACGCGCTTTTCCCTCGATCTTCACAACCTCTTCATAAATCTTGCGTATGCTCAAGATTGTGAAGCCTAGGTTGAATCTATAGAATGAACATTCAGGAGGCTGCATGAAAATTAGAGTTTCTCTCTTCTTTTTTGTTCTGGTTATGGTTTGTTCAATACTCTCTAGCCGGAGCGCGACGGCTAGCGAAGCTTCTGCGCTCGTTCCTCAGATTATTTTTCCAGCCCAACACGACGTCTCTCCAGCGTTACGGACTTTATCTCCAATTTCGCCCTCAAAGAATCAGCGAGTTCACCCCCATGCGATGCCGGCTCCCCTCAAAAATTTTGACGGGCTGAACAATCTTGACGGAGGCATCCCGCCGGACACCAACGGCGATGTCGGCCCCAATCACTACGTCCAATGGGTAAATAGCTCGTTCGCGGTCTACCGCAAAGACGGTACACTGATTTATGGTCCAGCCGCGGGCAACACGCTCTGGCAAGGGTTCGGCGGCCCCTGCGAGAGCCGCAACGACGGCGACCCGATTGCGCTCTACGATCCCTTGGCTGACCGCTGGCTGATGAGCCAGCCCGCTTGGCCCGACAACGGCCCGCCCTTCTATCAGTGCATCGCCGTCTCTACGTCACCCGACCCAACGGGCTCGTACTATCGCTATGCGTTCACGTTCAACAATTTTAACGATTACCCCAAATTTGGCGTCTGGTCCGACGGCTACTATCTCTCGATAAACTCTTTTGCTTCGGAACAACAGGCTCAGGGCAATGCGCTCGTCGTGGCATTTGAGAGATCTAAAATGCTTCAGAACCAGAATGCCCGCATGGTTTTCTTCGATCTCAGTTCAGTGAATCCCCAATTTAATGGCTTACTTCCCGCAGATTTAGATGGCCCCGAGCCTCCCACAGGCACTCCGAACTATTTCGTCCAAGTCGCGGATGACGCGAGTGGCTGGCCTGCTGACCAACTGATGATCTGGGAGTTCAGGGTTAATTGGAACAATCCCTTGGCGTCTACGTTTGGTCAATCGGGCAATCCCGATTTTATCCTGAACACGGCTGCTTTTGACAGCAACTTGTGTAACTTTTCGGACTGCATCCCGCAGCCAAACACCAACAAAAAATTGGACCCGATCAGCGATCAATTGATGTACCGTCTGCAATACCGAAATTTGGGAACCTACCAAGCGCTTGTCACTAACCACACAGTTGACGTCGACGGTCACGACCATGCCGGCATTCGTTGGTACGAACTGCGTAACACGGGGAATGGCTGGGGCATCTACCAACAGGGCACGCACTCGCCCGACGCCCTCAACCGCTGGATGGGCAGCATCGCGATGGATCGCTCTGGCGACATCGCGTTGGGTTTCAGTGTCTCGAGCAAAACTATGTTCCCATCCATTCGTTACGCTGGGCGTTTAGCGACCGATCCCTTGGGCCAGATGAGCCAAGGTGAAGCGACGCTCATCGCGGGTGGCGGCTCGCAAACTGACACGCGCTGGGGTGATTACAGCATGATGGCCGTCGACCCCAGCGATGACTGCACTTTCTGGTTCACGACCGAATATTTTTCTAGTACAAATTCTGGAGACTGGAAGACGCGAATCGGCTCATTCAAATTCCCCAACTGCGGCAACACGCCGACCAACAACGGAGCCGATCTCGTGCTCTCTAATACGCCGAGTGCCTCTACCGTCAGCGCGGGCGATAACATCATGTACACGCTCACGCTCACGAACAACGGCCCTCAGCCGGCCACGGGCGTGACGCTGACGGATACACTGCCGGCGGGCGTCAATTTTGTTTCTGCGTCGCCCAATAACTGTCAGCAAGCCAACGGCATCGTCACGTGCAGCGTGGGAAACTTGGCTATTAACGCTTTGGCTAAGGTAACAATTGTCGTAACCACCACCGCAGCGGGAACACTCACGAATACAGCGAGTGCTCAATCCGGCCAGGCTGACCCGAATACGTCCAATAACTCGGCCGTCGCCACGACGACGGTCAATGCTCCTTGCTCCGCCGATGTGTCGGCGTCGGCTCCGACGTCCGTGACGTTCAGCCCGCGAGCCAATCGCCCCGCGCGTAGAACCGTTCGCATCACCCTCTTCAACGACGGTACTACTTCCGTTAAAATCAAGGATATCACGACTGCAGCCGGGGCTCCGTTTAGTGTCAAGAGCATTGCTTCCCCTCGCTTGCCGGTCGCGATCGCCCCGGGGGGAAAGAAGAGATTCACGCTGAATGCCGAGCGCGCGGCTGGACTTTCCAGCATGAGCGTCGATCCCTTGGATTATCTCGTCGTAGCGATGGACTGCAGCAGTACTCAAAACCCTACCCAAACTCCCATGCCCTTGCCGGTGCGACGTAGTCCCAAAGAAGCAGTATTGCGTTATGAAGTGGGTCAGCTGCAAGTAGAGTTTAGGGCCGTCAATATCAAATCAGCGCGGCTCGAGCTCTTCAGCGCAGATGGCCACAAATTATTAGATCGAACGAGCGAGAAGCTGACGATGGCTCTGCCCGCCGTCGCTGAGAGCGGTGCTCCGTTGCCGAACGGCGTCTATCTCTACGTGATCACGATGCAAGCCACCGACGGAAAAATCTTGCGTAGCGAAGTGAAAAAGTTTGTGCTGAAGCGGTAGACAGATTCTGATTAAGCAAAGCATACTTCGTCCCTACCTTTTTGCTTTTTGGTATACTTGTGAAAGAGCTTCGACTATGAAAGCCGGGGTGTTATACTGTTTTGCATTGATTATGTCCTGATAGATGGCAAAATATGCCGATCGAGAGCGCCAACAATCGGACATTCAGAAGGCAAAACAGTATTAGCATGGCCAATTCCAAAATGACTCATCTGGCTCAGATTGTGTGCCCAGCACCAACATTAACTGTGTTGCTGGTCAAAGATGATGGATATTTCATGGCAAAATGCCCTGAGCTGGATCTGGTTACGGAAATGGATAAACCTCAAGAGGCACTTCATGCGATGGTAGAAATGATCCGAGAATACGCCGAGGATTATCACCAAAGGGAACAAGTCTTCCTTGCCAGTCCTAATCGAGCTCACCATAAACCCTATGTCGATAGCATTCTGGCTTGCCGCGATGAGTGGGCAGTCTGGGAGCTTCTCGAGGTGCGCCATGCCCGTATACACCTACCGACAAGTGCGAAGCGTGCTCCGAAAGCTCGGATTTGATCTGGTACGAAGTCGCAAACACGAAACCTGGGAAAAGATTCTAGAAGATGGTAGTGTGTTGCAAGTGCGGCTCAGCCACAAAGGGGGCCGAGATGTACCGCCAGGCACATTTGCAGAAATCCTGCGACAAATGGGCATCAGTCGCGAAACCTTCGAGAAGTTGGCGTAACGTGCGGTATGCCTCAAGTAAAATCTTTCGCCTTGCTAGTCTCTCTTGGGCTCCATAAAATGAGCGCATAGGGAGTTATCAGTCCACTGAGGAGGACGCATGGCAGTTCTCACGGATGAAGTTCTAATTAACAAAATCAAGAAAGGCTATCTCGTCGAGCGGCCCGAAGAGATGACCGAGAACTATAAAAAAGCGCTCATCCAAATCATGCTCGTCTCGGCCGACACGGAATTGATGAGCGCTCCGGCGTATTATATGGCCGCATGCAAAGCTCCGTCCATTAACACACGTCTCTCAGCTTTCGCGATTATCCAGGACGAGCTAGGCCACGCGCACATCGGGTTCCGCTTGCTCGAAGATTTAGGTTTAGATAAAGATTATCTGGTCTACGGCCGCAAGCCGCATGAGTTCAAGAATCCTTACGGGTTCGACCAATCCTTGGATAGTTGGGTCGAGTTGGTCATGGCCAACGCCTTCTTCGACCGCGCAGGGATTGTCCTGCTGGGAGATATCTATAAGCACACCAGCTACGGCCCGTGGCGGCGCGCTCTCGCCAAAGTCGACAAAGAAGAACTCTTCCATCTGCGCCACGGAGAAGTCTGGATGGAGCGCTTGTGTAAAGCCGGCGGCAAAGTGAAAGCCGAGATCCAGCGCGCGGCCGACTGGATGTTCCCGATGGGCGCCGAATGGTTCGGGTTGCCCGACACGATGAAGCGCCACAGCGCCCAGATCGATTTCCAGCTCAAGGGCTATACGAACGATCAACTGCGCCACCAGTGGCTGAATGCTGTCGTGCCCCTGTGCGAACGCTGCGGGATTAAAGTGCCTGCGCACAAAGACAACGAGACGGGTCAGTTTGTGCTCGAGTATCCCATTCCGGTCCAGTTCGATGCCGAGAAAAAAAGATGGCTCTTCGACAAGCCGATCACCTGGGATCAGGCCTTCGATCGTTGGAGACGCCGCGGTCCGTACAACGTAGAGTTAGTGGGAATGTTCCAGAAACAGTTTGCTCCGTTTATGAAGCTGTACAACGGGAATGGACATGCGTAACGGGTGTTCGGTTCACGCACGCGAGATCGCCAACATAAACGTAGGGGCAATCCCCCGTGGTTGCCCTGAGCAGGCACAGGAGCCTGTCCCTACAGAGACTCAAATCCGGGAAGCGCTCAAAGATGTGAACGATCCGGAGATGCCCATCAGCTTAGTAGATATGGGCATGATTTATGACGTGTGCGTCAAGAGCCACACGGCGCATATTCAATTGGGGCTGACTGCAACAGCTTGCCCGGCAATCGAATTTATTTTTCACGATATTCGTGAGAGACTCTTTCAAGAGGGCTTCAAGAAAGTAGAGATTGAACTCGTCTGGGACCCACCGTGGACCAAAGACCGAATCTCAGAAGAGGGTCGAATCGCCCTGCAGCACTGGGGGATCAGCGTTTAGCTATGACCTTGAAACCCGACATCCAAGTCTACGAGGTCTTCGCGCGCCAGCGCCGCAAAGACCCGCTCGCGCACGTCGGCACGGTAACAGCGCCGAATGATGACCTCGCGGCCGCGTATGCCCGCAGCATCTACAACGAAGAACCCTGGATCGAAATGCGCGTCATCGCTCGAAAAAATCTCATCGCCGCGCTCGACTTGGAGGAAGTCTGATGAGCGAACACATCTACAAAACGCCGAGAGAATTGCCGGAGTCAGCACAGAAGTCACTCTTTGAATTGCTCTACGTCTTGGCTGACACGAAGCATATTTTGGGTCTGCGCTACGGCGAATGGCTCGGCGCTCCGGTGCTCGAAGCCTCGATCGCAGCGATCTCGATGGCTCAAGATGAGCTGGGCCACGCACGACTCTTCTACTCTCTGATCGATGACTTCACGAACGCCGGTCTCTTCAAGAAGCACCCCGAAGAACCGAAAGAGTATCGCAGCCTCGAGTTGCTCGACCATGCGTTTAGTGACTGGCCAGACTTCATCGTCGCGAACACACTCTACGACTCGGCTATGTCTACATTTTTTGAGGCGATGCGAGAGTCAAGCTATGAGCCAATGAAACAGCGCATGGCAAAAATTTTGGACGAAGAGAAATTTCACTTCCAGCACGGCAAGGGCTGGATCACACGTCTCGCGAGTTCGAGTCCCAAAGCCAAGGTCGAACTAGAGAAAAAGATTCGCGCGATCTTGCCCGCATTGATGAGTTGGTTCGGCAAGCCCGGCAGCGCTCCCGAGCAGGCGCTCGCTCAGCCCGGGATCATCGAAGCTGACAGCGATGGCCTGCGCGATCGGTTTTTGAACACGGTCGCGCCGGTGCTGCAAAGTGCGAACTTGGAGCTGCCTATCACCACGGACGTGATTACTGGCCAATGGATTCTGAGCACGCCCTTAGATTGGAAGGGCTGGGATGAGTCTGCACGAAGATTTTCTAAGAAAGGCCTCGATGCGCAGACTTGGTCGCAAATCGAGAGCATGATCGGACACGAGTATCCTGTCGAGTGAATAGAGTGACTATGAAAAAGAGTTCAAGGCCTCAGAGGGATGCAACTTTGCCAATTTCAGAAATTGAATCTCGCTCACAAAAACAAGCCAAGTGCCCGTTCTGTCAGTCAACCAATACCGAGCTTTACTCGCTCTTCGGCTCGACGCTCTCCACATCTCAGTATTATTGCAAAAACTGCCGGACGGTCTTCGAGCAGATCAAGTGGGAGTAAGAAT
>JACOSB010000082.1 GCA_016179105.1 Candidatus Acetothermia bacterium | reverse complement strand
GTGGCACTTGGGATCGCGGATCTTCCGCAAGGTGCTCAGCCACACGATAGCCGTCTGGTTGAGCCTCCAGCGCGGAGGTGAACCCCTCCAGTTCGACCATTTGCTCGCTCATTAGAAACTTGCACATGGGGTTAGCTAACAACGATAGGATGACGATGCTCGAAGTTCAGAATCTTGACATCTACTATGGCAAAGCGCAGGCGCTTCATCGAGTCGACTTGCAGGTCAGAGAGGGAGAATTCGTCTCCGTCATCGGTCCCAACGGCGCGGGCAAGACGACGTTGTTCAGTGCCATCTCGGGGTTGTTGCCGCATCGAGGCAGTATTCGCTTCCGCGGGAGTCCATTGCCGCGCAGGCCTCATGAGATTGTGAGCTTGGGGATTATCCAATGTCCGGAAGGACGGAATCTCTTTTCCCATCTGAATGTCTTGGACAATCTGAACTTAGGCACCTATCGCCGGACCGATTCAGGGGCAGAGGTCATGCGGGATCTCGGGGTGGTTTTCGAGCTCTTTCCCCGGCTCAAAGAGCGGGAGCATCAGTTGGCACATACCCTCTCCGGAGGGGAACAACAGATGGTGGCGATCGGCCGAGCACTGATGGGGCGACCCCAATTATTATTGTTGGATGAACCCACCCTTGGCTTAGCTCCTATCGTGCGCAAGGCCATCTCGGACGCTCTGCAAGAGATCAAAAAACGCTTCGGTATGTCTATTTTATTGGCAGAACAGAATGCGGCGTTCGCTTTCGAGCACTCGCAGCGCATCTATCTGCTCGAGACGGGTCGAGTGGCCCGAGAGGGATCGGCAGAGCAGCTTAAACAAGATGAATACATCTGCAAAAGTTATTTAGGGGCATAACCGACCCAGATTCTTGCAGGAGCTAAACTCAGACTATTGCTTATAATTAGCTTCAAGGAAGGAGTCAACAGTGAGAAATCTTACGGGGGAAGAGGCATTAGCGCAGATTCTTCGTGAAAACAGCGTTGCGTTGATGACAGGCGTGTACGGCGATCCGTGTACCTCGCTCCTGGATCAATTCTACAAAGACGGGCTGAACGTCGAGATCAGCGCCGAAGAGAAGATCGCGCTCGCGCAAGCGCTGGGCGCTTCAGTCGCGGGGAAGCGCTCCGTAGTCGCCGTGAAGCAAGTCGGCATGAACGTTCTCGCTGATCCTTTGGCGACGGCGGCGACGCATAGCATCGGAGCTGGTTTGTTGATTCTCGCGGGCGACGACCCCGGCGCAGAGAAATCCCAAGATGAACAAGATTCACGCTGGTTCGGCAAGTTAATGGGTCTTCCGGTGATGACGCCGCGCGACCCGGATCACTTGGCGCGCTCGGCCGTCGAAGCCTTGGAAATCTCAGAAAAATTGGCCATTCCCGTCATCATCCAGATCACAGGACGATTGCTCAAAAGCTCAAGCAGCGTTGGCATATATCAAGCAAAAACAAACGGAAAATTTGACCGGACGCGTCCTTGGGGACGGCTCATCCTAGAGCGCTACAAATATCTGCACGAACAGATTTATCCCAAACTCTATCAGCACGTTGAAGATTCACCTACGCATTCTGTCTCGAAGGTCAAGTCTAGAGATGGCGCCATCTCGTGCGGCTATGTCTCGACCCTAGTCGAGCATGAGAATCATTTTGAACTGGGCTACGTGCATCCGTTGCCCGAGCGCAAGCTCGTTGAATTTCTCAAAGAAATAAATCGCGTCTTGGTCGTCGAAGAGATTAACCCACTGGTTGAAGAGAGCATTAATGCCATTATTGGGAAGCATCATCTCAAGTGCGATGTGATCGGGCGATTGACGGGACACTTGCCGAGAATTGGGAAACTGGAGAAAGCACAGATTGACCAAGCACTCACTCGTACACCAAAGGGGCTTGACACAGATGTGAAACCGAGTATCGGGTCTTCTATTTTGCAATTGCCCTGCGGTGGCTTCGAGCCGCTCTACCAAGCGCTGGATGAAGTTTTACCCGACGATTATTTGGTCGCGGGCGATGTCGGCTGCAACATCTTGCACGGGTATTTTCCTCCCATCGTCGTCGATACAGCCTATGCGCTGGGCACACCGATCTCGACGGCAGCCGGGATGTCTCTTGCGGGCAAGAAGGGCATCGCGATCATCGGCGACACGGGATTTATACACTCTGGGCTCACAGGTCTCTTGAATGCTGTTGAACTTAAACACAATGTCTTGGTGATTGTGCTGCATAATAAGATATCCGCGATGACGCCGGGAGCTCAAGGGATTCCGGGCATTGAGCGAATTCGAACACTGATTGAAGCGTGTCGGCCCACAGCGATCGACGAAATTCATGTGCAGAAAGCCAAACCAGAAGAACTTCAAACTCTGCTCAAAAAACGCTTGGGCGAGAAAGGCGTGCATGTCATCATCGCTCACGCCCCGGCCCAGAAATTGCAAGGATAATTTCTTCATGAACGACTTGGAAGATTCTGAAATATGCCAGACATAGTACCGCAACCGACGAATACAAACTTGCCCCCGATCCCGATGGCGTTTCTGATCTGTGACCAAGTGATCACGGACGAGGCGACTAAGAAAAAGACAATTATTGGTGTCTTCGATCGGATCTGGGTCGCGAAATTTCCTACCAATCATCACCCGATTGCCGTGTATGCCCGCTTCTTCGACGCCGAGGGTACGTTCGACGTGAAAGTGCAGTACGTGAAAGTTGACAATGAATCTATTCTGGCCGAGGCGAATATGACGATGAATGTGCCGCAACGCCATACAGCAGCTGAGTTTGCTATCCCCTTTCCGCCGGTTCCCATCCCCGAACCCGGCGACTACGAATTCAGACTTTGGATCAACCATCGCTACGTGCAAAAAGTCGGGTTCGCGGCTTTACAAAATCCCTCGACTGCATCTCAATCTTCGTGAGATGAGTTTGCTATGATCCCCAAACAAGATCTTTCCCAACTGCAATCGCTCGTGAGCTCTGAACGTTTTTCAACGGGAGAATCTGAACTCAATCTGCACGCCCGTGATGAGTCCTATCACGATGAGCACCGACCCGATGTCGTCATTTATCCAGCGAGCGCACAAGAAATCTCAAAAATTCTCGCGTTCGCGAATATGAAAAAGATTCCCGTCACGGCCTGGGGAGCGGGCACGAGCATGGAAGGAAATCCCATTCCCCTGCATGGCGGGATTGTCTTAGATTTTTCCAAGATGAATCAGATATTAGAGATCCGAAACAAAGACCTGCAAATCGTCGTGCAGCCGGGCGTGATTCACACTGAACTGAATCAACGACTCGCCAAATATGGGCTATTTTTCCCGCCCGATCCCGGCGCTCCTGCAACCATTGGGGGAATGGTCGCCAACAACGCCGCGGGCATCCAGGCTGTCAAGTATGGAGCGACCAAACATTATGTTCTCAAACTCCAAGTTGTTCTAGCCTCGGGTGAGATTATCAATGTCGGGACGAACGCGATGCGCACCTCGTCGGGCTATGACTTGGTTCACTTGTTCGTCGGCTCCGAGGGCACGCTCGGGATTTTCACCGAGATCACTCTGAAGTTGGTGGGGATTCCCAGAGAAGTTTCGGCGGCGCTCGCTTCCTTCTCAACTCTGGAGCAAGCGAGCGAGACTGTTGTGCAGCTCTTGCAAGCGGGGCTCTCGCCGGCCGCGCTTGAACTGATGGATACGGAGTCAATTCACGCGCTCAACGCTTTCAAAGAAGTGAAGTTAGCTGAGCAACCGACGTTAATGCTCGAGTTTCGCGGCAACGGAGCTGAAGTGAAAGAGGACGTTGAGCTTGCGCGCGAGCTGTGCGAGTCCAACGGCTGTACTGGTTTTACGGTGGGTCTCGGCAAAGAGCAGAGAGACAAACTTTGGGAAGCGCGGCATCATTTGCTCTATGCGGCGGCGGCTCTCAATCCCGGCAAGCGCATCATCGTGACCGACGTTGCTGTGCCCATCTCAAAATTCCCAGAACTTGTCACGTTTGCGAAGGCCAAACTTACAGAGCTAGAAGTACCCGGCGCGATCGTCGGTCATGCGGGCGACGGCAATTTTCACGTGGGCAATTTCTATGACCCAACCAAACCCGAAGAGAAATCGCGCGCTCAGGCTGTCAACGATGCTATTGTTAAACGTGCGCTTGAGATGGGTGGGACGGCCACCGGCAAGCACGGCGTCGGCATCGGCAAGACGAAATTCATGCCCGCCGAGCACGGCGCGAGTTTAGACTTGATGAAGCAAATCAAAAGACTGATCGACCCGAATGGAATTATGAACCCGGGGAAGAAGCTGGGTTCATAGTTGAGTGAGATCCGCTCTTCTCGGACTCTCCTAACGCATATGCAATGACTTGATCGAGCGTCATAGCGCGGCCTTCGGCCCAGGCTTTGGCGAAAGCTTCTTCGCCGAGGGCGGTACGCAGAGTAGCCACATCATGATCATAACCATAACTGATCCGTTCACTAGGAAGCAATGGAGAGCAGATAACCTGCCGTAGAGCCTCTGCCGCTCCGAACAGCCTTGCTGCTCGCTCAACATGTGCTTGCTGCATGCAAGCCATCTTTGCTATCCCTTCAAAGCTATAAGCAAGGCCCCACTTATCTCCGATTTCTTGTCGCAAGGATAATCCTTCCTCACAAAAACGCTGTGCTGCTGCATAGTCACCCTGCGCTATCGCTACATATCCAAGATTATTGAGCGAAGTCGCCATATTTTGTTTATCTCCGAGTTCTCGCGTGATGGCCAAGCTCTGCTCATGGAGACTTTGCGCTGCTGAATAGTCGCTCTGCGCCATAGCCATATCTCCAAGGCCGCTGAGCGAAACCGCTATGCCCAGCTTATCTCCGAGTTCTCGTCTGATAGCTAAACTCTGCTCCAAGAAAGCCCGTGCCGCTGCATAGTCACCTTGCATAAACGCTATACTGCCTAACTTATTGAGTGAATCAGCAACACCCCTCTTTTCTCCGATTTTCTGGCTAAATTCCAAGCCCTCCTTAAGCAACTCCTTTGCGCGTTCATAGTCTCCCTGATGGAACATCAAGAAACCTGCCCACCGTAACGCCTTTGCTCGTAATCCTATGGGGATTGCCACTCCCCCCTCCAACGTTCGCAACAATACCCCTTGCCCCTCTGCCCAATATCCCCGTATCTCCCAAAACCGCCCCAGAGCTCCCACCAACCGCAAGCCTTTCTCCTCTTTCTCATCTGCTAGAACCCATGTCAGTGCAGCTCGCAGATTATCATGCTCTCTCTCAAGCAGATCAAGCCATTCTCTTTGCTTTGGCCCAACTAATTCAGGTTCTGCCTGCTCAGCCAATTTCAAGAAGAAATCCAGGTGCCAGTTTCGCACACGCTCTGTTTCTCCTGCTTCTTTCAGCTTCTCGGCTCCATAGTGCCGTACTGTCTCTAATAGCTTGTATCGCGGCATTTCTCCCTGCTTCTCCACCAGCACCAGCGACTTGTCTACCAACCGCGTCAACAGCTCCATCACTTCCTGAGACTGAATCAGCTCATCAGCACAAACCGCTTCTGCCGCTTCCAGCGTCCATCCTCCCGCAAAGGTCGAAAGCCTCCGCAACAACGCCTGCTCTTTCTCCAAGAGCAACTGGTAGCTCCAGTCCATCGTCGCTCGCAACGTCTGGTGTCGCGGTAATGCTGCCCGGTTTCCTCCCGTTAACAGCCGGAACCGATCATCCAGACGAGCTGCAATCTGCTCCACCGAGAGCGCCCTCACCCGCGCCGCCGCCAGTTCAATCGCCAATGGAATCCCATCCAGTTGGTAACATATCTGAGCAGTAGCTTGCGCATTCTCCTCACTGAGACGGAACCTAGACTCATTCGCGCGTGCTCGCTCCACAAAGAGAGACACCGACTCGTACTCTTCGAGGGCAGACACGAGCACTGCTCCTACTGATGGCAAATTACGAACATCTGGCACTGGCAACGGTAGCACTTGCCAGACCGTCTCTCCCAGAATGCCCAGCGGCTCTCGGCTCGTCACCAGCACTTGCAGCTTGGGACACGCTTTCAATAACTCTTGCACAACTTTCGCACACGCCTCGATCAAGTGCTCGCAGTTGTCCAAGACCAAGAGCAATTGCTTGGAATGCAGATAATCCGAAACTGTCACAAGCAGTGATCGTCCTGCCTGCTCTTTCACTCCTAGGGCTGAAGCTATCGCTTGCACCACCAGATTCGGATCCGCCAGTGAGGCTAGCTCCACCCACCAGACTCCATCCGCGTATTCTTTCAGGAGCTGTGATGCGATCTGCAACCCAAGCCTTGTCTTGCCACAGCCACCGACACCGGTAAGCGTCACGAGACGTTGTAGGGGCGCAGCATGCTGTTCCCTTACATCTAGCATCAGATGCTTGATTTCCTCGATCTCCCGCTCTCTTCCGATGAAACTCGTCAATTGCTGGGGCAAATTGTTCGGAATCGCTCGCGGCAAGGGCGGCACTTGATGCTTCAGAATCTGCTCATACAGTTGTCGTGTCTCTGACGTAGGCTCGACTCCCAGATGTTTCTTCAGTGCTTCGACGCACGTCTTGAACGTGTCAAGCGCTTTGGGCTGATTTCCCATATGATAGAGATAGAGCATCTTCTGACGGATCACGTTCTCATTCCACGCTTCTTTCTCCAAGACTTTTTCGCAGCACTCGATCGCGCTGGAGAGGTGTCCCAGCCGAGCATGAGCTTCAGCCAGATGCATCAGAGCCGACAGATATTTTTCTTTCCAGCGCTCACGCGGGGCGATCGTCCATTCTTCGTAGAGAGAATCTAGGAGAAATTCTCCACGATACAACTCGACCACTCGTTGATAATGTTCTATCGCTTGCGCCCAACGCTCGGCTTGCTCAGCAGCTTGAGCAGCTTCGATCTGTTTCTGAAATTCTTCAGTGTCGAGCTGGCAGGGAGCTTCTTTATTGAAGTAATAACCTTGTTCACGCGATCCAGCTTGGCGGATGAACTGAGAGTCCGTGCCCTTAGTAAGATTGGGTTCGAGGACGCGACGCAGCTCGCTGACGCGTTTCTGCAGATTATTGAGGGCTCTGGTGGGATTGAGGTCAGGGAAGAAGGCTTCGATGAGTTGGTCTTGAGAAAAGTTACGCCCGCGCTCGCTGACGAGCACCTTTAAGAGTTCTTGAGTTTTCTGGCGGGGCCAATGCTCAATGAGTTCACCCTCGCGCCAGACTCCAAAACGCCCCAAAAGTTTTACGATGAGCTGCATACCAACCCCGCAAAGTTCTTTTAAGCTAATTGTATGCCCCCAACCATCGCAGTGCAAAGCACGATCTGAGCCCTGGTACGCAATGGATACGCTTGTCAATTTTCGCTCACCCTGAGGATGAAAAACAAAAACGAGCAGAGAAATGGCAGAGAAATGGCAGAGTTATCTGCTATGCTTGGATTGCAACCATTGTAGGGTGGGAAATAGAGACAAGCTAGGCATGGGTACGATACACGAGAAGGGGTGCGGTAGGATTCTTGCAATCGAGGAAAGCGATGACTGGAAGCTTTGTCGTAAGATTTTATACGTTGACTCCTGACCAGCAAGAATGGCGCGGACAGATAGAGCACGTCCAATCCGGCGAGAGAAGCATTTTCTTGGGAAGTCAGCAGCTGCTGGAGGTTATGGAAAAATTCTCTCATCAAGGGCAGTCAGAGAAGGGATCGCGTCCAGTTCCTAAACTATCAAAGGATTCGTGATGACCCGCCCACTCTCTTGTAAGGGCGAAGCATCTTTTCAACCAAAAATGCTTCGCCCTTACTAATGAGCTGCACAACGCTTTTTCAGCTCAAATCTGCTAGAATTTATGCGCTATGGAGAACAAGATTTTACAGATTGCTACATTTGGCGGAGGATGCTTTTGGTGCGTCGAGGCAGTGTTTAAGGAACTGAAGGGAGTTGAGAAAGTCACTTCGGGCTACGCTGGCGGCTCTGAAAAAAACCCGACCTACCGACAAGTGTGCGACGGAGAGACCGGCCACGCCGAGGTCGCCCAGATCGAGTTTGATCCGAGCGTTATCAGTTACGAAACTCTCGTAGAAGTCTTTTTTCTCGCCCACGACCCGACGACGCTCAACCGCCAAGGGAACGACGTCGGCACGCAGTATCGATCTGTCATTTTTCACCACACGGACGAACAGAAGAAGATCGCTGAAGCTGTCAAGAGTCGGATCGAGAAAGAAAAAATTTACAGAAATCCCATTGTCACTGAGATCGCTCCGTTTGCCAACTTCTACGCTGCTGAAGATTATCATCAGAACTATTACGAGGAAAATCCCCAGCAACCCTACTGTCGTGTTGTGATCGATCCCAAGGTGACCAAGTTTCGGCAGAAGTTTAAAGAGCTACTGAAATAAGACAGGCTCCATTCGCAAATTGGCTATCAGAAACTTAGAGTACCTAACAAAAAGTACCATGCGCGGAGGGGCGAATCTTGTATTCGCCCCTCCGTTTTTGATAGACATTCTAAAGCTCTTATTCATACGCCAGGCTTTCGCCTCGCTCCGAGCTCAGCCATCGCGCAATCTCGTCGATCTTATGCTCCCCGGCCGCTCGTGCGAAGAATCCCTTCGGATCTTGCACGAGCGTGCGATAGGTTGGTTCGTCTTTATACCCATGAACCGTCACGTATTTGCTGCCACTCTTGAAAGTCTCTAGCAATGTCACTCCTGGCTGCCGGCGCATGAGAGCGCCCATCTTGCGTCCAATCTTAATGAATTCTTCCTCTCGTCCGGGTAGCGATTCCCAATAAGACACAACGATGTACATACGTCCACCTCCATAGATGGGATTCATTCATCACATAAAATCTATCACAAAAGACCCCTAAAGTGAAGTCGCGTAATCACATGACGAATTGACTGCCTAATGGATGTTCGCTTATGCTAAGAAGCTTGTTATACCTAACGGAGGTAGTAAAAAATGAACATCAACTGGCAATCTGTCCGCGACGAAACGACCACGCTTCTGCAAAACTTGATCCGCTTCGACACAACCAACCCGCCAGGCAACGAGAGACCTTGTGTCGACTACATCGCAAAGTTGTTGAAGCAAGAGGATATTGACTTGGTGATCTATGAGTCAGCTCCGACGCGCGCCAATCTCGTCGCTCGGCTCAAGGGCAACGGCTCGAAAAAACCGTTGATTCTGATGGGACACGTCGATGTCGTCCCCGTCGAGGCCGATAAGTGGAGCCATCCTCCGTTTGGCGCGGAGATTCACGAGGGCTATCTGTACGGGCGCGGCGCGCTCGACATGAAGGGACCCGACGCTGTCGAGTTGATGACCTTTATTCTCCTGAAACGAATGGGAATTCCCTTGGCGCGCGATGTGATCTTAGAGATCAACGCTGACGAGGAGATGGGTGGGAAGCTCGGTGCCGGCTGGATGATCGAGCAGCATCCGGAGCTCGTCCAGGCCGAATACGGCATCACGGAGTCGGGCGGGAGACCTTTCCCTGTGATGGACAAAGAGTTTTACGTGGTGCAGACCGGCGAGAAAGGAGCTGCGCGATTTACGCTACGCACGCGCGGCACGCCGGGTCATGCCAGTCGTCCCCACAAAGACAACGCCATCTTGAAGCTCGCGGCAGCGCTGCAAAAACTGAATGAAGCCGAGCTGCCGCTTCACGTGACGGACACGATGCGCCGATTTCTCGAGACGGTCGCTGCTCATACAGGGGCAGAGGGAAAGAAGTTGCAAGATTTATTCGATCCTAAAAAGTTCACCCCAACACTAGAAGCCCTCTCGGTCCCATCCTTTAGTAAGAACGTGATTCACTCTCAATTTCACAATTCGATCGGGCCGACGATCTTGCGCGCCGGCTCCAAGATCAACGTCATTCCTTCGATCGCCGAATGTGAGATCGACTGCCGTGTCGTGCCTGGCCAGCGCGCCAAGGATGTAGAAAGAGAAGTGCGCGCTGTGCTTGGTGATTCTGTCGAAATCGAATTCCAAACGGATACTCCCGGCATCGAGTCCCAGCCCGATTCGCCCTTGTTTGAGACGATCGTGCGCGTCATACAGAAATATGTGCCGAACACGGTGGTCGTGCCCTATCTGCAAGTGGGCGCGACCGACGCAAGGCACAACACGAAGCTGGGCACCAAAGTCTACGGCTTCACTCCGACGCTGGCTCCGATCGAAGAATTTAGCCGTGTGCATGGACATGACGAGCGCATTCGCATTAGCGACCTAGAATACGGAACACGCGTGCTCTTCGATGTGGTGAAAGAGTTTTGCGCCGCATAAAATTCTAACTTCTGGGGAAGCAGAACCTTCACAAACCCGTTTGGGCTTGGTTATCTTTATACGTCAATTTTAACCTTGAGAAAGAGCAGCCTCGCCCGGCGCGCACTCACTGAAGAACAGTCCATTCGTAATGAGCTAGAAGGAGCTAGAAGGGATTTATCTCAAAAAGCACCCATGACTTCTCAGGCTGCTGTCCTTGGGGCGTTTCCGGATGGCCCGAGGTTACCTTTTCTTCAAGAAGGATGCCCTTGACGCAGTAGAAAATCTAGATTAGGCAGGACTTTCGCGGTTGAGTTTATGAACAGTAAGATAGGGGTATGCAACGCCAGAAATGTTCCCTCGATCTTTATGTGGATTTTCTCGTCGCCAGTCAGAAGCAGTTCTCTGGAATGGAGTTGAGTAAAGTGGCTCCGG
>JACOSB010000043.1 GCA_016179105.1 Candidatus Acetothermia bacterium | reverse complement strand
AGCAGTAGATGGCTGTGGTATAATGGGGCATGGACATGAGGTTCCTCCGGTCAGCTCGAAGGTTTTGTTCGATTGACGGGTCTGATCGGAGGACACTCTATCCAAGATGTCTCTTAGGTAGCAACTTGGGTTAATATAAGGTCTTTGACAGACTATGGTATTGTTTATCCACTAGTCCATTATTTGCCCATTGGCGCTTCATTAAGTTATGAGAGAATTTTATCCCATACTGAAAAAAAATACGACGTGTTGTTTTACGGTGATTTCAAAAGTTCCTCTCGTCGTCTCAAAATGCTTGAAGCTTTACAACAGCGATTCAATGTTCAATTTGTGAGCGAAGTGTATGGACCTGATATGATGAAGGCTATTCGACAAGCCAAAGTGGTCATAAACCTTCACTACTATGAAAATGCCTTACTGGAGACGCCACGTATTCAAGAAAGTCTTTCTCTAGGGGTGCCGGTCGTTTCTGAGTCTGCTCAGGATCAGTATGACTACCCAGAGTTGGCCGATGTTGTTAGGTTCTTCGAACAAGGATCTATCTCTGCTATGATTCAGGCTGTGGAAAACGCTCTTCAGAATCAGGTTCCTCCTGAATCCATCACTAGATCTATAAAGCGCAGTGCTCAACGTTTTGCATTTATGTTTGATCGTTTTCTCGTGGCCATGGGTTTTCTCTCCGCGGATTATGCTAAAGAGATGGAATTGCCGCTGGAATTTCCTCCATCTGCGTCGGATGCTCAGATTGTGCTGTCGCTTCCCGAAACAGTAGCTCGTCGCAGGGCTTTCCAGTCCCAACATCTTGGAAACTACATTGTATTTGACGGTATACGTAGGTTGCCGGGTTGGGTGGGTTGCGGGCTGAGTCATTCCTCTTTAGCCCGTTATGCCTTGAAACGGGGTATTCATAGATTAACCATAATTGAGGATGATGCTATTTTGCCAAGTAATTTCGAGGGAAACATGAGCATTGTTAATGAGTACCTTGACATGCATGAAGGCCAGTGGGATATCTTCGTTGGAGTCATGGCTTCGCTCCACCCAGAGGCAAAGATATTGTCTGTAGAGACTTTTAAGGGTATTCGTTTTGTCACTCTTGACAAAATGGTTAGCATGGTTTGCAACATCTATCATGAGAGCGCCCTCCGTTTAATAGCTTCTTGGGACCCGACTGATTTGGATGTGCAACACAATACTATTGATCGTTACCTTGAAAGACAGAGTGGGCTCCGAGTGATCGTAAGTTTGCCATTCTTATACTAATTCGTCATTGGAATGTCTGGATAAACTGGCGGCAAAGGCTGGCTGGAAGAGCCAATCATTCGGACATTTAGAAAGCAAAACAGTATTAGTCGGGCATAGGGAAGAAGTTCGATCGGTAATCTGGGGGTTCCAAAATACGCAATACAGCAAGATGATTGCAAATACTCAGAAAGAGATGATAGAGCGTTCAGAAATTCTGAAGTGCGCCTCTAGAGTTGTTGGACAGAAGCGTTAGACAATTTATTCCAAGTGGTGATCTGCTCTCAGGAAACCGGACCGCGAAAAAGGTGGGTTTGCTTTTCTTCGGCACCCGTTGAGTGCAGAGGTGGTACAGCAACGTTTGGTCACTCTCCATAGAGATTTTAGAGATTGATGCTATATCAGCCACTACCCAGAGAAGCCTCTCGACGGCTGGCTACCCTTGCTGAAGCGCAAGCAGTGCCCAGCGCTATATCCGGAATTATGCCAGCACCAACCTCCGGCAGACGCTGGAGTCCCTAGGCAAGAAGTGAGTTGCCAATCATTTGCCATGTTGTTCATACACCCAGATGGTCTCGGCCAAGATCGCTTGTTTGAATCGATTCTGCGCAGTCAGTGCTTCCCATTCCGCGATCGTGTAGATCAAGATCTCCGCAGGCACGGGCAGGCTCGTCACATCCCACTCGATGGATCGCCGCTCAAATGGCTCCTCCTCCGATTGGGTGACGATCAGAATCAGGTCCAAATCGCTTCCCACGCCCCAATCCCCGCGCGCATAGGAGCCGAAATAGCCGATGCGAAGCACTTCTGGCTTTTGCGAGAGGAGCTGCTCTGCCCACGCGCGCACAGCTCGGTCGACCGTCTTAGCATCAGGCCAAATGAGCACGGACGAAGTCAAGGACCTCACGGGCATAGCGGATCGCCTCCTCACTTTGCAATCGGCCATAATGCTCAAAGGGAGACCCCTCCGGATGGCTGTTCGGATAGCGCGGAGGGATGTAAAGCGCATCCAAGACGTGCGCTTTCTCCACCAGCTCTTCTGGCACTTGGATGCTGGCCGGTAGTTCTCGCAAGAGTTTGGCTATCACATGACCCCAAGCCTCTTGTCCTAAATGAAGATGTAACCCCTTCACTGCCTTCTCAGCCCCTTGCTGAGCCGCAAAACAAGCCCACTCATGCCGCCCCGCTTGTTGCGAATCTTGCGCTTGCTCTAAGTCTCTGAGTGCTTGATTGAACCAATCGCTCGATCTATTGGGCATCATCTATTCCCTGTTAACGCGTTCACTTGCTACTCCACTCGCATTTAGGGTAACCTTTTCTCTGAAGCGCATCAAGCGCTTGGTGTTGGAGGGCTACTCTGAAAGTTATGCAGGACAGCTTTCCGCGGGTGAGTATTATTATCCTCAACTGGAACGGTAAGGATTTATTGCCAAGCTGTCTTGAATCCTTGCGACGCCAGACATTTCGTGATTTTGAAATTATTTTGGTCGACAACGGCTCCACCGATGGCTCCGTACCATGGGTTCAACAGCATTTTCCTGGAGTGCGGGTCTGTGCCTTAGAGCGGAACCTCGGCTTTGCGGGGGGCAATAACGTTGGCATTCGCCAAGCTCGGGGAATGTTTATCGCGCTACTTAACAATGACACAGAAAGTGATGTACGTTGGCTGGAGGAATTGATGAAGGCGCTCGCAGCCCATCCCGAAGCAGGCTTTTGCGCCTCCAAACTTGTCTTCTACCATCAAAGAAATTTGATCGATACTGCGGGAGATTATTTTTCTATCGCCGGGTCAGCCGGTAAGCTGGGGCACTTAGACCAAGCCGATAAGCCAGAGTACAACCAACTTCGAGAAGTCTTTGGAGCGTGCGCCGGAGCGGCTCTCTATCGCAAAGAAATGCTCGATGAGATTGGGCTCTTTGATGAAGATTTTTTCGTGAGCTTCGAGGATGTAGATTTGAGTTTTCGCGCTCAGCTTAAGGGCTACAAATGTCTCTATGTGCCGACCGCGATCGTCCGTCACCGCGTCCACGGGACCATTCAAAAGAATAGCCCAGCGTACGTTTACTATGGGCATCGCAACCTCGAATATGTCTATCTCAAGAATATGCCGGGCTCGTTGATCGTCAAATATTTTCTGTTACATGTGCTGGAAGAAATGATCGCATTTGGATTTTTTCTGACTCAAGGACGTGGACTCGATTTTCTGAAGGGCAAATGGGATGCCCTTCGCGCGCTGCCCAAACTCCTGGACAAGCGCCGACAGATTCAACAGAGCCGTTCGGTCTCGACCGAGTACATCCGAACGATGATGAGGCGGGATTGGTGGAGCCTCAAGTGGGCCAGGTGGCGTAGACTCAGAGATTTTGCGCAAGTCGGTGAAGACGTTGAAGTCGGGTCTGTCTTGAGGGGTAAGTGAGGGGTACGTATTGGGAGACGAAACACTCGGCGTGAAAGACCGGACATCTGGGAAAGAGAGCTGTCCAGACTGCTCTATCATTGTGGTCAACTATAACTCAGGCCGCTGGCTCCAAGACTGTTTGCGTTCGGTTCAACAAAAATCAAAGGGCACCTCGTTTGAAGTCTTGGTCGTCGATAACGGCTCCACCGATGGCAGTCTGAGCTTGCTGAATCGTAATTTTCCGAATGCGAAAGTCATCAAGAATGAGAAGAACGAGGGATTAGCCAAGGCTCTTAACCAAGGGATTCGCGCCTCTCGCGGACGCTATGTCTTGTGGCTCAACCCGGATGTGATTTTCCTGAGCGAAGCGCTCGAGGACTGGCTTAAATTCATGGACGAGCACGCTGAGATCGGGATTTCCGGCCCGAAAGTCTACGACGATGAGACCCGCCAGAGCGTCCAACTTTCCTGCCGAAGTTTTCCGTCGTATCTCAATTATCTGTTCAGTCGCTACTCTCCATTGACCCAGATCTTTCCCGATAATCGGTTTTCCCGAAACTTTTTGCTGAGCGATTTCGATCACAACCAAACCCGATCCGTCGACTGGGTCTCTGGATGCTGTATGCTTTTGCGTCGGGAGATGCTCGAACAGATTGGGCTGCTCGACGAAGGCTACCCGCTCTTTTTCGAAGACGTGGACATTTGTTATCGCGCGCATCAAGCCGGTTGGCAAGTCGTCTATCACCCAGTTTTAGAAGTGGCTCATTATGTGGGAAGCGTCCGCGCTCAAGCGCCGCTGCGCACGACCTTCGAGCGCCATCAGAGCCTCTGGCGCTTTTACCGAAAATTTCATGCGCGCTCTTACGTCACCAGCGCACTTGTTGGCCTGGGAATCTATCTACGGATGGCGTTCTTGATAACTCTGGTCTTCCTCAAGAATTCGGCAAAATTCTTGCTCGACGCCTTTCTCATCCAGGTCGGAGTGGCTCTCGCTTATCTCGTGCGTGGGGTCTGGGATTTTCCTTGGTTCGAGCGGGCGATTTCTTCTTATCTGGAAATCGCGCTCTGGTTCACGCTGATGCAGATCGGTTTGCTCTATGTATTCGATCTCTATGAGCGGCCACGCTCCAAATATTACGATTATTTTGACGTCCTACCGCGTGTCGTGAAGGCGGTTTCCACGGGCACGCTCATGCTCGTCTTCTTCGCGTTTTTTGCCCGACAGTTCTTCTTGCCCCGCTCGATCGTGCTCTTCTCATGGGTCTTTAATATTTTTCTCTTGGCGGGCTGGCGCTGGTTCGCACTCTACCGAGAGCAAAAAAAGAGACAGCCCAAACGAGTGCTCATTTACGGCACGGGAATGCTCGCCGCCCTGGTCGAGGAGGAACTGCGAAAACGTGTCGCCCTGCGCTATGAGCCGATGGGATTTATACAGTCCACAAAAAGCGTGCCGACAGGCCTCGTAGCGCCTGTGCTCGGCACTCTCGATGATCTAGAGACCCTCATTGAGCGACAGAAGATCGATGAGGTGATCTTCGCTCCCGAGGAGCGTTCGGAAGAAGAACTCATCGGGGTTTTGGGTCGTTGCCAATCGGCTCGTGTCGATACCCGCGTTGCCCCAGAACTTTTCGAGATCGCGATGGGAGCGATCCATCTGGATCACCTGGAAGTGCCGCTGCTCGAGCCCTCGGCGCTCCCGGCACGCTACTGGTATCTCAGGATAAAGCGAGTCTTGGATCTATTCATCGCGGGGCTCCTGCTCGTTTTGGCTGCGCCTGTAGCAGCCGTCATTGCGTTTCTCGTCAAACTCAATTCACCCGGCTCGGTCTTCTTCCGTCAGCGACGCGTAGGCTGGGGGGGCAAGGAGTTTACGCTCTACAAATTTCGCACGATGCGAGAGCCCGCAGAGGTGAGTCTGGGAGAAGATAATGAATCCGATCTCGAGCGAATGACCTCGGTCGGGAAATTTCTGAGACTCACTCGTCTCGACGAGCTACCACAACTTTACAACGTGCTCAAGGGGGAGATGTCGCTCGTTGGGCCGCGCGCCGAGTGGGCTAAGCTGGCTTATCAGATGGAGCGGGAGATTCCGTTTTTCGAGCAACGGTATTTAGTCAGGCCGGGGATGACTGGATGGTCTCAGGTCGAGTTCAAGTACACAAAGTCCACGACAGAATATCGCAAAAAAGTCCAGTACGATCTCTATTACATTAAGAATATGTCTCTCGCGCTCGATGTGAGGATTTTACTCAAGACCATCTGGGTCGTGCTCACGGCCAAGGGAGCGCGCTAATCTTGAATGTCTCGCCTCTCCTAAACCGAGAAGCTTTGAAGCGCTTCTCTTACTCGCTGAGCGCTTTGTTGGTGTTGAGCAGCCGTTTCGCGAGCTCGGCTTGAATCTTGAGTGCCATGTCTGGATGCGTGCTGATCAGCGCGCGCAAGTCCCAGCGCGTCAGCATGAGGCAGCGTGTCTTTTCCAAAGCAACTACGTCGGCCGTGCGCGGCGTATCCAAAAGCAAGCTCATCTCACCGAAATAGTCACCGGCGCCAAACTTTCCCAATGATTTCTTGCCCTTGCGGACTTCCACTTGACCGGACAAAACCAAATAAAAGCCGACACTGCCTTTCTCGCCTTCCTGCACGATCATGGCTCCGGCGGGAAAGTCCCGCTCTTTGGCCGTGCGCAGCGTGGCATCCAACTCTGCCTCACTGAAAGTTGCAAACAGCGGGGTCTGCTTCAAAAATTTGACAGCTTCTGGGCTAGCCATCTGCTCTCCTTTCGTGCCTCCAGTAATTTTGCTAGTTTCTCAACTATAGCGTAAAAGTTGACTGCGCGACAAATAATCATTCAAAGTTCGATGCTCTGTAACTCGGTGGCCGCTGAGACGCGTCCGTGAAAATGTTTTCGCACTGCGTCGAGCATCTCTGGGATGCGAGTCGCTGCTTCTGGATAAAAATGAGTCAGGAGAAGCCAGTCGATCTTTGCCCCGGCGAGCGCTTGGCCGAGCGCGGTCGGCGTCGTATGTCCCGGCGCTTGGTATCCATTCGGCAGAGAGCACTCATGGAGCACGAGTTTACAGTCTTGCACGAACTCGCGCAGTTCGGGTAGCGGCTCGCTGTCACCGCAGATGACCAGCGTCCGGTCAAATTTATAGGCGAGCGAAGTCACAAAATGGCGCATCGTGAAGGCCGAGACTTCGAAGCCCGCGATCGAGTGAACGGCCCCCGCTTTGATCTCTTGCACTTGTAGCGAAACGTGATCCTTGACATAGGAGAAGGGTGCCATCATCTGGGATATAAACTCTTGTGTGCCTGCCGGACCATAGACGGTCGCTCGAGGAAATCCCATCAACCAGCGAGCGGTGAAAAGAGGCAGCAAATCGCTCAGGTGGTCAAGATGATGGTGTGTGATGAGAAACGTATCGAGATGCTCCCAATCCACGCCGAGTCGAGCCAGTTGGGCGAGCACGCCGCTGCCACAGTCAATCAACATAAGTTTTCCCGATTTTTCGAGCAAATAGCCCGACTGGGTTCGCTGTGGATCGGGAATCGGGCAGCCGGTGCCGAGCACGGTCAGACGCATAATACTCCTATTGTGACTTTCGAAATAGGCTATTATAGACCACGTCGGCAACAAGCGCAAAAAATAGTGATGATTCGAAAGCCATGTAGACTACCAAGCTAGAATCCGATCGAGTATGATAGCCCCAATGAAATTTCTGAGGCAGATTCATCCCACGATCTTGTTGCTTGGCTTCGTCAGTTTACTCAATGATCTCGCTGGCGAGCTGATCATGGCCGTCTTGCCGACGTTTCTCATCAACCTGCCGGGCAGCGGCGGATGGGTGGTCGGATTAATCGGCGGGCTGGAGGATGGAGTTCGAAGTGTGCTCAGCCTTATCTTTGGCGGATGGGCAGATCGTCACGGACGCAAAAAGCCCTTTATCATACTAGGGTATCTTATCCCCTCGGTCTCTCGCATTCTGCTGCCGTTCTCCACGCACTGGACTATGGTTTTAGGGTTTCGCGTCGTTGACCGGGTCGGCAAGGGCATTCGGACTGCGCCGCGTGACGCGCTCATGGCCGATGTGGTCGCAGAAGGGGCGCGCGGGATCAATTTTGGGTTTCATCGCGCGATGGATACAGCCGGTGCATTGGCAGGGTCCGTGCTTGCTTTTGTTTTTTACTGGTGGCTGGGTCTAGAGTTAAAATGGGTGATACTCATCGGCGGGCTCGTCTCAATGACTTCGCTCATCCCTTTGCTCTTCGTGCAAGAGACGAACAGTAAACCCAATCATCGGACTCTTTTGGGTGGACTGAGCGAGCTTCCTAAAATCTTCTACTGGAATCTGGGAGCAATGGCCCTCTTCGCGCTGGGGAATTTCAGCTATATGCTTTTCTTGCTCAAAGTGAACAGCGCCTTCACAGATCAACTGGCGGTGGGCATCCCGATATTGATGTACATCATTTACAATTTTGTCTACACGGTATTTGCGACGCCGGCGGGTATCCTCTCCGACCGGATCGGGCGACGGAGCGTTCTCTTGCTCGGTTATGGGTTTTTTGCGCTCGCGTGCGCTGGCTTTGCGTATGCGACGCAAGTATGGGCCTTCGTTCCTTTGTTCATGCTTTATGGACTCGCCTATGCGTTCATTGAATCCAACCAAAAAGCTTTCATCGCTGATGTTTCACCGGTTGAGCAACGTGCGACAGCGATGGGGGTCTTCCAGCTTACAATAGGATTGGCGTCCTTGGTGGGAAGCACATTCGCGGGGTGGCTTTGGGGAGCGAAAGAGAGCTCGCACGCGCTCACTTTCTACTATGGCAGCCTGATGGCGCTCGTGGGAGTTATCGCATTATTGACTCTAGCTCGGCTGAAACGTTCTTGAACACTAGGGCTGGGCCAAAAAGGGGTGGCAAATTTGCAGGCCGGAAAGCCGCGAAAAATCGAGATCAGGGGTAGTGTGCCAGCATCGGTTGGTCTGTTTGTGAACAGCTTGACAGAGAGCAAAAATGGGGTAGAATACACAATGAAAGGAAACCGGGTGCCTTCGTGATCCCTGTGTAAGGGTTTAGCGGAGGTCTGCTACCGTCAACTCGGAACGCCCCCGGTTACTTTCTTTTTTTCGATTATGGTCGTTTCCTCCGCGAGAGCACGGCAAGGACCTGCGTCGCGGTGATTGTCTCGTCCGCATGCCGTGTGCGATCACGCACGCGGCCCGCGATCTGATCGGCGGGATTCTTCTTGGAGAGATTCTCGACCGTGATCAAGCCGGAAGGATATGCAATCTGGTGCTGCTCCAAGAGGGTGAGGAGCAGCGTTTTAATGTCTCGGTCGTGCTTCGTGTATTCGTTGTCGATGACAATCTTGCAGATGGTTGATACTCGCACGATATCCTTCAGAAGCAGAAAGAGGCAGGCGGCGAAGATGCGCAATGTTTTTTGGAAGCGCCGGCCAGGGAGCTGTTGCATGCACGCATCGCGATCACGGGCTTTCAACCGGATCACGCGGGACCGATCGTTCGCATACGCGAAGATCGTTTCTCCTGGCTGCTCTAACTTGCCGCTTTCATCAACCACGATACGGTAAGGAGAAGGTGTCATAGGGAGCAAAAGTAATCTTCACAATAGCAACTCTCCGAGCGGGTGGCAATGACGCTCAATGCAAGATCGAATTCTCCGTGGACTTTTCTGGCAAAATGAGCCTAAATTCGATAGAATAAATTCGATTTCTCGAAGGTATTGTGATTGATTGAGGAGGGTCTCATGGCCAAGCGTACGTTAAAGATGACGCCGAAGTGGCAGCGCAAGTGGAAGCGCAAGATGAAAGCGCGCGCTCGTTACAAGCGCAAGCTAAAGAACTGGTTCTAAATTAGCTTATAGCCTGATAAACAGGAGCCCTAGGCTATGTGTCGAAGCCTGGGGTATTTTTTTTGCCCCCGCCTAGCGAAAGATTACTCTTAAGATTTGACATGAAAATGAAGTGATGGAGCAGTAAAATGTGTAACTTGTGTAACATTGGAGGTGATTTGTGCGTTGAATTCATATTTTCTCGCATACCCAGTAGTCATTGACTAGGGGTCTTGACAAACTGTTGAAAATATGTTATAAATAGATAACACTATGTTATATGCAAAAAGCATATAAAAAATTAGGAGGTCACATCATGAAATGGGGAGACGAGACGGATCGAGTGAGTGAGAAGGCGACGGTGGCGTTGATGAAGATAGTTGGATCGACTGGATTATACATTCTTTTGCTGATTACGACGTTCGTTCTTCTGAGTGGTGCGGACTCAAAGTGGAGCTAAAATTCTAAACCCTGCAGTAACATTTCGTTGATTGGGTAATTGCCCTGGGAGGAGGGTGTTGACCTCCTCCCTCAAAATTTATAGAATTAATTCGTGCAATTAAGCTTTGGGGCTCGTATTTATTTATGGACCGTAATTGCTTTAGGCTGCTTGATTATTATTTATTATTTTGCAGTGCTGGCACCAGCCACAATAGATCGATCGTTCTTTATAGCATTTATTTTTTTCACCCTTTTGGCATTCTTTGGTGAAATACAGGAAATTGAGCTAGTCTCTGGACATTCGCTATCGGTGGCCACAGCTGTTTCTTGTACAGCAATATTCCTTGGAGCAGTGTACTTAGCTCTGCCTGTTCGCTTCGTGGCTACGTTAACAGCTGAAATACTCTTGCGTTGGGGAAAGCTCAAGAATAGTTTCGCTGATTTTTTCTATCGAGTTGCATTCAACACGAGTCAGATTTTGATTTCGATAAGCGCTGCTAGCGTCGTATTTGGGCTGACAGGTGGCAGCTTCCCTCTATCAATTCAAATCAATCAAATTCCACCAGCGATTTTTTCCTTCATATCTTATGTAATTACCAACACTCTCCTGGTTTGTGGAATTGTTGCTTTCACCTCACGTAGAAGTTTCTTTTCTCTCTTGCAGCATGAACTCAAACATCTGCATCTCCAGCTCATCTCCATGGGTGCACTTGCAATCTTAATGGCAATTCTCTGGCATCTTAGCCCATGGACGATCTTATTAGCGATAATACCTCTGGCTCTGGTTCACTTCTCATTAAGTAATTACTCACGCTTGCGCACAAGTTCAGCGAAAGTCATCGAAACAATGGTCACAATGTTGCAAAAGCGTGATCCTTACACAGGCCAGCAT
Source organism: Candidatus Acetothermia bacterium (assembly GCA_016179105.1). Classification (GTDB taxonomy): domain Bacteria; phylum Bipolaricaulota; class Bipolaricaulia; order RBG-16-55-9; family DRXL01; genus JACOSB01. Next base: position 43,072 of record JACOSB010000043.1, on the reverse strand, counting down.
TCCCGCGATGTGGCAGATTTTGCAGAGGACATTGCCCATGAGATGGGCCTCTCCGAAGAGCAAATCGAGACAATTCGTACAGCAGCTGTAGTCCATGATATTGGAAAAATCGCAATCCCAGAGAGCATCGTAAACAAACCCGGGCCACTGAACGATGATGAATGGCGCCTCATGAAGACGCACACCATCATTGGCGCAGATCTGATCAAAAACCTAGAGATGTACAGTGCACAAGCAGTAGCAATCGTCCGCCATGAGCACGAGCACTGGGATGGCTCAGGCTACCCCGACGGTCTCAAAGGAGAGTTAATCCCGCTCGGCGCGCGCATCGTCGCTGCTGCTGACGTCTATGACGCACTGATTACTGATCGACCTTATCGCAAAGCGCAGGGAAAACCACGGGCATATAGTCCTGGACAGGCAATTGAAATCATTGAATCCATGAGAGAAAAAGTTCTTGATCCCAAAGTCGCCGACGCCTGTATCGCTGTCATACGCCGGCGCATTCTGGCTGAATCACAAAAAAGCACATGGTCCTCCTCTGGGCATCCCTCCTCGGACTCCTGATTGGGCTCCTTCGAAGAGGCACTGTCGCAAACTTATCCCATCTGCGTCTGCGCAGCGCCTGGTTGATCTTGATTGCGTTTCTGATCCAATTCGCAATATTCCCCACAGGGTTGTTTGAGTCGCCGATTAAATCTGGCATTCCATACTGGCACTTAGCTTCGTATGGCGCTCTCGTTTTGTTCGCACTTCTGAATTGGCGCGAGCGTGCCCTCAGGCCAATGGCTCTTGGGTTAATCTCAAACTTTGTTGTCATAGCGGTCAACCAGGGCTATATGCCTGTAAGCTTGGATGCCCTCGAAATCTCGGGCGCGCACAACACGGAGGCTGCACTCCGCGCTACGGGCATCCACGGAAATGTCATCCTCATGTGCACGCAGCCTGAGATCGAGCACTGCAAACAAACGTATCTGAATCTTCTTGGCGACAGTTTTGGCCTTCCTTCCTGGCTTCCAGCAGCACGACCCATCAGCATCGGAGATATATTTTTAGCGCTGGGACTGATTTACTTTTTGCAACGCAAAATGCGCTATACATCTCTATAGAATCGCGGAAGACGCTGAAGTTCCACGGAATACACGGAAAACAGCCTGCCTTTTTCCGTGCTCTCCGCGGAGCTTCCGTGTTTTCCGTGATTCCAAAGCATTCTTCTAGTTGGCAAATCGGCTCCCGATTGCTATAGTGAGCCGATGCGCGAACGAGAAGTCATAAAACTTTTAGCAGAAAAGATGGATATCGGCGACGATTGTTCGGTCATTCCCTTCGCCAAAACCCATCTTTTGCTGACCACGGATATGCTCCACCGGAAGACAGACTTTCCTGATGGAATGGACTCTTACACTATTGGCTGGCGCGCGGTGGCCGTCTCGCTGAGCGACATTGCAGCCATGGGAGGCAAGCCATTGGCTGTGACGGTGGCTCTGGGCGCTCCAGAGTTTGAGAGAGCGTTCATCGAAAAACTTCGCGACGGGATCATTGACTGTGCTCAGCATTTTGACGTATCTCATTTCGGGGGCGATCTCGATCAACACGAAGAATTGACTCTCGTTTCAAGTGCCTTGGGTGAAGCAACTAAACCCATCTTGCGTAAAGGTGCGAAGGCCAGCGAGCTTGTCTGTGTGACGGGCGAGCTAGGGCGCACTGGCGTGGCGCTCGAATTTTATAAACAAAAAGACCTAGAAACAGCCAATGAAATGGCGCGATTTGCGCCGAGAGTGAAAGAAGGGCTTGCGCTCGCTCCCTTTGCGACGAGCATGATGGACATCTCGGACGGGCTGGCCCGTTCGCTCTACCAATTGGCCGAAGCGAGCAAGGTCGGTTTCAAAATAGATATGGGTGCATTGCCGTTCAGCGTCGAAGCCGAGGAGCTCGCCCGCTCTCAGGAAGAACTGATGGAGATGTGTCTCTATACGGGAGAAGATTATGAGTTGCTCTTCACTCTTTCTCAAGAAAAGTTGTTAGATGCAAAGCGGGCGTGTGAGTTTGTCGTCATCGGGCAAGTCACCAAAGAGAGTGTGCAGATGAAGTTGGGAGCAGACTTGATGGAGTTGCCCGACCGCGGTTACGAACACGGGAACAATAAACCAAGGAGGCCATAATGGTACGAACTTTCTCAGCGTCTATCGGTCTAGCCCTAATGTTTTTCGGATTATTTGTGGGACAAACTTATGCACAGGCGACCTCGCCATCGCTCTTTGAGCCGGTCTCAGGATTCCTCTTTTTGGACCTCTCAGAGTTGAATCAAGCCTTGGAAGCAAACGGATTTAAGTCTTTGCAAACTCCAATGAACTTTGCGGGGAGCTGGTCGCTAAGCAAACTCGGCGATTGGCCGGTCGGCGCCTCTCTCATGCAGGGAGGAATTTCGGCGGGCGAAGAAACTCGTTTTGCACAGATGGGAATACAACTCATCAGTCTCTTTGCCATGGCACGCTTCCCGATCTCTGAATACGTGGTGCAACTGCAGGCCTTTGTGAGCGGGGGGCTGGCGTTGGGGCAGGCGCAACTCATCTTGACGCAAAAATCTTTGGACGAAAATAATTTTGGTGACGTACTAAAAAATCCTCACGACACGAATCTCAGTCGTTCTTTTGTGGCGGCTTTGCCGCGCTTGGGCCTTGAACTAAAATTCGGGGACTCTGTGACGTTGCGTGGATCGGTGGGATATCTGTGGGATTTTTGGGACTCTTCGTGGACGCATTTAGCCCAAAGGATAATGGGCCCTCCTAAGAATCTGAACGGCGTTCTCATCGAGTTCACGTTTTCGTACCAACTACCGACACAGTCAAAGAAAGAGTGAGCTTCCGGCGATCCCATCCCAAGGAATGCTTGATCGCCTTGTGCCTCAAAGCTATACTGAAGCCGTATGTTCTTCATCGGGTTGATCGTCAAAAATCTCTGGCGCCAAAAAGTCCGCAGCTTGCTCGCAATTTTAGGCATCAGCATTGGCATCGCGTCCATTATTGCGCTCGGCGCGATCGCGAACGGGATGGAGCAAAATCTGATCTCTGCACTCAAGAGCGCCAAAGCCGATTTCACTATCGGCCAAGCCAACGCGCCGGCCATCGTGCTGAGCTCCATTCCCGCCGCGCGCCTCAAAGAGATTCAAAGCCTTCCCGATGTGGCCGAAGCCTACGGATCGCTTGTCTCGTTCGCGAACTTGAATGAAAATCCATACTTTGTGGTAATCGGCGCCAATCCGGATTCGTTTGAGCTCGCGGGTATTCAAATACGGAAGGGCATGACATTCGAATCAGCGTCAGACAATCAGTTGCTCTTAGGTAAAGTCGCCGCGAGCACACTGAATCTCAACGTTGGACAAACAGTGAAACTTGATGGAAGGGAATTCAAGCTCGTAGGAGTGTATGAGACGGGCAATGTCTTTGAAGACGGCGGGGCACTCATCCCCTTGCACGTCCTGCAACAACTCAAGCATCGTATCGACGAACTGACCATCATTCTGGTGAAGGCCAAACCCAACGCCGATCTCAATCAACTCATTCAGTCAGTAGAGACGACGTACAAGAACGAGCTGGTCACGCTCCGCGATCTGGGCGAGTACAACAAAAATTATCAAGGAGCTGGCCTGGTCCGCGTAGGGACTTGGTTGATCTCGCTCCTTGCGCTTTTTATCGGTGGCATCGGCGTGATGAACACGATGATCATGGCTGTGTACGAGCGCACGCGCGAGATCGGAATTTTGCGCGCCGTCGGTTGGAGGCGCGGTCGGGTCTTGCGCATGATCTTGGGCGAGTCTCTCTTGTTGAGTGCCTTTGCTGCGCTGGTGGGCACATTTATGGGGCTCAGCGCGGCGTGGCTTGTCACCCAGTTGCCCCGCGCGGGAGGGCTCATCGGTCCGACGTATACACCGACGCTATTTGCCGAAGCCCTTCTCATCGCTTTAGTTGTTGGCCTGCTCGGAGGGCTCTATCCAGCCTATCGAGCGACTCAAATTCTCCCGCAAGAAGCCCTGCGCTATGAGTAAGCCGCTCATCCAAGTGATTGATTTGGTGAAGACCTATGATCTGGGTCAGACGCGGGCATTGGACGGGATTTCCTTAGAAATCGAGAGTGGAGAATTCGTCGCGATTCAAGGTCCCTCGGGGAGCGGGAAATCAACACTTCTCAATATTATTAGCGGGCTTGATCGGGCAGAGTCGGGGGAAGTATGCGTGGCTGGACAACGCTTGAGTCGTAACGGGGATCTTGCGAGGTTTCGTGCGCGCACGGTCGGCTTCATCTTTCAGTTGCACAATCTCATTCCGTCTCTCACGGCGCTCGAGAACGTGATGATCCCGATGATCGAGATCGAATTATCCAAAAAAGAAGCCCTGCAACGGGCGAAAACTTTGTTAGCACGCGTCTCGCTCACGGGCAAAGAGCATCGCATGCCGACCCAGCTCTCGGGCGGAGAGCGCCAGCGAGTCGCGGTCGCGCGCGCTCTGGCCAATCAGCCCGAGCTTATCTTGGCCGACGAGCCGACGGGTAGCCTCGACTCTCAGACCGAAGCGAAGGTTTTGGGTTTACTGGGCGAGATTCATCAGGAGCGTAACGTCACGTTGATCGTGGTCACGCATAGTCCCGAAGTTGCGCAAAAGGCCGATCGAATCATCCAGGTCCGCGATGGTAAAATCGTCGAGGACAAAAGAGTCTGAAGAGATCGCCACTTTAGCGCCTTCATAAATTGTTGGGTGTTTATTGCCCTAGGGATCGGGAAAAATCTCGGTTGCAAAGCAGGGGGAGCTTCGTGTAAGGTGGCTTAAACAGAAAACCTTCAAGAAAGGACTGATGCGTATGCAAACCATGGCGCACGTCTACCGGGTGCAGGGGACCTGGCAGGGCGGGATGCACGGCAAGGGCGACATTCAGAACGAGGAGAGAAGCTTTAGGACCGAGTTCGGGGTTTCAGAGGATTTAGGGGGAGTCGGGGGAGCGACCAATCCAGAAGAGATGTTCCTCGCGTCGGCCTGCTCTTGCTACCTGGTGACATTGGCGATGACGGTGGAGAAGATGCGCTTGCCGGTGAGGAGATTGCAGTGTACGGCCGAGGGCCGAATCACGCCCGACCAAGAGGGCGGCTATCACTTAAAAGAGATTGTGCTGCAGCCGCACTTTGAGATGGAGGGTGATCCCAAAGCGCACGACCAAGCGATCATGCGTGCGGTCAAATTGGCTGAGCAACGCTGCATTATCTCGCGCGCCGTGAAGGGGACTGTGACGTACCAGATTCAGCCTAGCATCAAGAGCTAAATTTTAGGCTTGGCCGTTTATAGAAAATGCTGCGAATATACGCGTTGAAGGCTCCCTTCGGAGCCTATCGATAGCCTGCGCAGACAGGCTTTGTAATCCCTAGCCGGTGCTGCGTGCTCCCCTCTAGGCACTCGGCTCGTTCACACACGGGGTTTTCTACGTGTCGACGTGCTGGCTTCTTACATCGAAGATGATTTGATAATCCTCAGGAATCCGATCCACAGCAATCCAACTAGAGTATTGAATCTGTTTCTTGCACTTGCCAAGCGTGTAAAACGTCACTTGATAAGTAATGCTGTGCGTCTTATCATTGCGGTCAACCATCTGATCCAGTTGAGCTTGACAGCCAGTCCCGGTAAGTAGTGCTCCTAGAATGGTGTAGAGCGCAAGATCGACCGGCGGCTGATGGCTCAGCGCTTTGCATTCGGCCATGTCTGGAGTCGTCTGTGGAGCCTGAAAGAGAGCGGCGTACTCTGACGCTGTGCGAACGATGAGTTGATTCTTGCTCGCAGAAATGGCCACGCATTTCAGCTCAGTTTTGCTGAGGTCCTGATATTTCGAAGGGGTGCCTCCCCCAGACCCAAAATCAATCAAGCCGCAACCGGATAGTCCGACCAAACAAAGCCCTAGCAAAGCGAGACTAAGAAATCTCATAGATAAAAATTTTTTCACCAGATAGTGCATTACACGCGTTCGATGATCGTCGCGATGCCTTGGCCGAAGCCGATGCACATCGTCACCAGCCCAAACTGCCCATTGCGACGTTCCAGTTCATTGAGAATTTTGGTGATGAGAATCGCGCCTGTCGCACCGAGCGGATGGCCATGCGCGATCGCGCCGCCGTTCACGTTGACTTTTTCCCAGTCGACGTCGAGCTCGCGGCCCCAGGCAATGGGTACAGACGCAAACGCTTCGTTGATTTCGAAGAGATCGATCTCGCTCATCGAAAGGCCCGCTTTTTGCAGGGCTTTCTGAGTGGTGGGAATTGGGCCGGTCAACATAATGGTCGGATCGACGCCCGCGACTGACCAAGAACGGAACTTAGCTCGGGGTTTATAACCTAACGCTTTGGCTTTCTCTTCAGTCATAATGAGAAGAGCTGCAGCCCCGTCGCTGATCTGCGAAGAGTTCCCGGCCGTGACCTTGCCGACGTCGGGCGCACGGAAAGCGGGCATTAGCTTGCCGACTTTGGCGAGCGCTTCTTCGTGGTTGGAATAGCGGCGTCCGCCCTCATCTTGAGTCACGGTGGTGCCATTGAGTTTTACTGAGATAATTTGCTTATCGAAGCGTTTTTCGTCTTGGGCACGAGTCAGTTTATTGTGGCTCGCGATAGAGAACTCGTCCAGCTCGCGCCGAGAAATTTTCCATCGGTCGGCGATGCGCTCGGCCGATTCGCCCTGCCAGACGATCTCATAGAGCTCCATCAATTTGAGATTGAGTGGCTTGTCGAGATCGCTTCCCATCGGCTCGCGGGTCATCGCTTCGACTCCGCCGGCGATGACGACATCAGCGACTCCGGTCATCACTTCTTGAGCAGCAAAGTTCACGGCTTGCTGGCCCGAGCCGCAGAGTCGATTGACCGTCGTGCCCGCGACCGTGATGGGCAGTCCCGCTTCGAGAGCGATGATACGCGCAACGTTGCCGCCTTGCTCGCCTCTGGCAGTGACACAGCCGTAGACAAGGTCTTCGATTAAGTTGGGGTCGATCTTGGTTCGCTCTAATAGTGCTTTGATGGGAAGAACGCCGAGGTCATCGGCGCGTGTATCTTTGAAGACGCCTTGGTTTTTTCCAATGGGCGTGCGGACGGCCTCGACGATGACGGCTTCTCTCGTCATACCTCGCCCTTTTCGCTCAGGCCAGCAAGAATATCAGTGACAAACGCATTGACGTCGTTGTAGGGGAATTTGGCGCGGCCGGCGAGCTTTTGCGAAAGCTCCATCGCGGTCCACGACTTGCCGCCGGCGGTGAATTTGGTCATCGGTCCTTGAGGCAAGATGGGCAGGAGGTCAAAAACGCTCTTGACCGGATATTTGGCTTTCCCGAACACGTCTTTCAGTTGCTTTTCGAGATCTTCGCGTGCGCCCATGGGGCCACCTCCGAAAAATAATATGGTTCTCTGCATTCTACTGTTAGATGCGCTTGACTGCAAGCGGGCTTTTGCAGTTTTCTCGGGGACACCGGATCGATTTCTCTCACCGTGCTGGTCCATCTTGAGGCGGTTGCGTCGGAGAGAATTGACCGCTAGAATGAGACTTGTTTTTGTGGACAGAATGGTGAATATATTCTCATTGGGGCGCATAGCTCAGGGGAAGAGCGTCTGCTTCACACGCACCCAGGAAGTCATGTGCGCTTAAACTCCCTATCGCTTACATCGAAATAATTGCCTTGCTGTCTGTCACATCTTAGCTCAGTGCGTCTTCTTACGCAGATGCAAAATCCACTCAAAAATGACCCATGGCAGACGCAGTCCACGGAGGGTATTCCGACACTTACTCAAGCGCGAGAGTTTTTCATTCAAAACGCTCGTGTGCATGGCCGCAGTCGGCAGACGTTGAAGCTCTATCAGTGGGTATTTGATAACTTCTCGAAGTATGTGGGTGATCCTCCTCTCGATCGCCTGAATGCAATTCTGTTGCGACAGTATCTCCTGTCTTTAGTAGATCGAGGGTTTAAGCCAACGAGCGTAGGCATGACTTATCGTGTGCTACACGCATTTTTCGTCTTTGCCGTGCGTGAGCAGCTGGTGGCGGGCAATCCTATGAAAGATATACCGACGCCGAAAGTTGCGAAGCTCTTTCCGTTCACACTCGACGAGAGTCAAGTAACAGCACTGCTCAGGGCGTGTAGCCGCCAGACGAAATATGAAGTCCGCAATTATGCGATGCTCCTCCTGTTTCTTGATTGTGGCTTGCGCCTCAATGAACTGGTCACCGCGAAGCTGACGGATGTAAGCCTTGTTCAGAGATCCCTGAAAGTCCACGGCAAGGGAGCCAAAGATCGGATTATCTTTATGGGAGCTAAGGCAGCGAAGGCGGTGCGTCAATGGGTTGAATTGAGAGGCTTTAGGGCGGGGTATGCAGATACCCTCTTTATTACTCGATCGGGTGAGCCGTTAAAGGCAAGGTTTGTGCAAGATATCGTCGCCAAGATTGGGAAGCGGTCAGGGCTTAAGGTCAAGCTCTCTCCCCACAAGCTGCGTCACGTCTCTGCCGCTCTCGCTGTCAAGAATGGCATGGACGCCTTCACGCTCCAGCGGCTTTATGGCTGGGAGAACGTCCAGACCGCAATGCGCTATGTGAATGCAGCCGCACCGCAATTACGCGAAGCGCACGCGAAAGCCAGCCCGGTGGATAGGCTGTTGGAAGGAGCTTGAACTGCCCCTCTTTAGCGGCTTTTATTTTGTGAGCAAGCTTGCATGTGCCCTTGCGCATCGTGATCCCCTCCGGTGAGATCTGTGAGTTTGCGTACGACGCTGTCTATTTATTGTTTCTGGTGACGCTTGTTATGTACCCCTTTACCAGCATTGCCTGAATTCTTGTTTTCTCGATGGGTATCTCGACCTTCAAGAAATAATCGTCAGCTTTCACGTCTCCGTCCTGAATCGCCTTAAGTGCACCGTACTCAGATTGGTACTGGTAATTGCCGGCCAAAAATCCAATGCTATCAGGCTGCACAGAGTTTACTCTCAACACCTCATACTTATATTTGGTCTGCCCCATCCCCAGCACTTCATGAGCATCTACTACATAGAAGTCATTCACTTGAGGAGCAGTGACATACCTCGCCGTGTCTTGCTTGTTAATGTTTTCGATGTAAATGAAGAGCCCAACGAGCAAGACGACGAGGACTAACCCTGTGAACATATACCGGGGTGTTCTGGCGGATGGAATCTGGGTGCTTATCTCGGCTTGGTAGGCTGCGGGTAGTTCCTTACCGCTTAGGGTCTGCTTGCAATGCGCGCATTCTGTGGCCATTACCTTCCTGAGGGGGAAACAGGGAATCCACAGAAGCGAGTAGTATTTCTGCAAGATGTGCGCCACGACCGGCCTATTCCCGCAGCTGATGCAGGGTGTACTCAGTTCTGCTGTCGCGATCGATTTGGCACGAATTTCAGCACGCATAGTAATCTCTTCTTCATTGATTTGAGTTTCGTCACTCCCTTTGTCGCCCGGAACTGAGACAGTCTGATAACGAGGTATTTGTTTGATCTAGAATCTCCACATGCCTCATCTACCGCCACCGAAGCCCGGGGGGAACTTGAACATGTCGCCGCAGAGATTTCCCCTGCGATTGTCAGTGATGTTATTCCCTTGGCCGGTGATTCTGATTTGAGGTTCATCGGAATCCACCAACACCCCACAGTCGCTGTTGTTCTGTATCGTATTCTGGGAAATCTCAGCTTGAGCGGTCTCCCCAGACACATCGCCAAAGCCGATGAAAATGCCGCCACCGTTGTCACTGATCGTGTTTTTCAGAATGGTGGCCTGCACGGCACGGCCTAAGCCAATGCCATATTCCTTGTTACCGGTGATTGTGTTGCTAGTGATAGTGACCCTAGCTGAATCTGTCAGAGCAATCCCTCGCCCAAACTTACCTTGCGCGTTCGCCTTGGTGTCAATTATGCGGTTGTTGAGGATCTGGACCTCGGAGTTATCCGTCACAAAGATTCCATCCTCGACATTCCGGGCGATGGTGTTGTTCTCAAGAGTGGCATGAGCGTTTTCTGACAAGTCCAGACCGACGCCGGCATTGTCCGAGATCGTGTTATCGCGGATCGTCGCTCGGCCATTCTTGTCCACCGCGATACCATCCCCGAACTCGCCCTTCGCATCGGGCTTGTTATCAGTGATGCGGTTATTAACGATCTCGGCTTCGGACTTATCACTCACAAGGATACCTTCCTCGACATTCCGGGCGATAGTATTGTTCTCTATAACCGCTTTGGAAGCCTTTCCCTCGTTATCGAAGACATCGATGCCGAAACCGTTATCCGTCACGGAATTGCCCCGGATTTGAGCCTGCGAGCCTAACACACCTACTGCGCCTCCAGCGTTGCCACTGATCGTGCTGTTCTCAATGGTCGCGTTGGATTGGACCAGAGTGATTCCACGTCCCACCTTACCAGCAGGGTCAAACTGGTTGGAAGAGAATTGGCTATCCCGTACGGTCAGTGTAGAACGTCGAGCGAGTAGGCCGTTGCGCAGGTTGTTGCGCACGATTAGATTGCGAAGGGTAACCGCGGAGTCCTCGATGTGAAGCCCACCCCCACGACCCTGATCTCCAGTACCGCCGCTACCATCGCGAATGGTTAAATCCGTGATCGTCACATCTTGCACTCTAGTGATGGTGACGGTCGGATCCTGACGGTTTCCCTGGAGGGTGACGGCATCTCTACTCTGACCTTGCAGGGTAAGACTCTGCGTGATCTTCAGGCTCTCGCTGTAGGTCCCGGGAGCGATGAGTATAGTGTCCCCTCCACGGGCTGCAGTAATCGCTGCTTGGATCGTCGGGAAGTCCTGCGGCACCTTCGAGTCCGAGGCCCGACCTGCTCCAGTTGCAAGCTCACTGTGACGGTCGCTGGGCTGCCTTGAGCCCTGCCGCAGTGATAGTGATACGACCCGCGTAAGCCCCCGCAGATAGTCCAGCCGCTTGAACAGAAACTGTCAACGTCGCGGGAGCCGTCCCCGTGGTAGCACTCAGTTGAATCCAAGAGGGATCGGCGCTGGCGACCCAATTCAAGGTGCCCCCACCAGTGTTGGTGATGGTCAGTGTCTGGGGCGCAGGGCTCGCACCTCCAGCCGGTCCCTGGAAGCTTAATGTGCTCGGGCTTACCTGCAGCACAGATGGCCTGACTTCCACTGTTAACGTAACTTCTACGACTGCAGGGCTCCCTTGAGCGCCCGCTCCCGTGATCGTGATCCGCCCTTGGCGTGTGCCTGCAGTTAGCCCGCTCATATTGATGAAGACGCGCACATCGGTGCTTTGCCCGGGTAGCAAAGCTCCTCGAGTGGCGCCTAAGAGAAGCCAAGGAGCGTCCGTCGTGGCCTCCCAGCTCAGTGGCTGTCCGCCCGTGTTGCTGATCTGGAGTGTTTGCGAATCGGAGGCGGAGCCGCCTTCAGTGGCGCGGAAGGTTAATGCGCTGGGGCTGACTTGTAAGGTCGCTGGGCGTGTCTCCAGGGTGAGGGCGACAGCGACAGTCGCGGGGCTGTTTTGCGCACCTTCGGCGGTGATGACGATGCGCCCCTGCTGTTGTCCCGCATTCAAGCCTGAGAGGTTGACAGAAACCATGACTGATTCCGTAGCGTTCGGAGCCAGGGGGCCGCCGCTGGTGCGACTGAGCGTCAGCCAGTTTGAGTCCGCTTGCGCCCTCCAAGAGAGAGGGGCATCTCCGGCATTGGTGATGGTCAAGGATTGGTTAGCTGGAGCAAATCCACCGACTGCGGCTTGGAAGCTCAAGCTAAGGGGGCTGACTTTTAGAGCTGGCTGTAGGAGGGCCTTGGCTTCAAAGGAGAAATCTTTGGGTGCGCTCTTGTTGCCTGCTTCGTCGGTCAGCGTGACGCGCAAAGTAACGCGCTGGGGCGTGCGAGTGGAGAGCTGGAACTCGAAGGCCCCTTCTTTCTGGCCCTTGACGTCGGGCGTGACAGTGAATGCCTGAAAATCCGTAGCGGCGATGACGGTGAAATCCGCCCTAGCCACATCGCCATCGGCGTCTTTGAAACCGACCAGCCCGCTGATGGGATTGCCGTCAGCGCGAATCTGCCTCGGGAAAAAGATGGACGTAATCTCCGGTGCGATGCCAGTCTGACCTTGCCCCAAAGCACTCAGAGCAACTGCTCCGAGCAGAAGCCAAAGGACCATCCTTATAGCCCTCAAACGGTTCATTACAACTTTTTTAGTCCACACACGAATGAGCTGCATCCGCGCGACGTCGTGTTTCATAAGTCTCTACTTCTCCACCCTCTTGGGCTGTATGTATTCGACATCTATGCTGATGCCAGAACCGATAGCAAGGGCTATTTCGTCTTGAATCTGAGTAGCAGCTAGTGTTGCAGTAACGCCATACTTACTATCGATGATCTGAATTTCATCGCGTGGTACGCCTGTTGCTCTTGCAACCTCCGCCTGGGGGTCAATGGGAACACCAGGTTGCGAAGGCAGTATAATGTCTTGGGGTATGCCACGAGGGACGTTAGGAGCTACCTCAGGTCCGGTTCCGGTCCGCGCCTTTCTTATGAAAATGTATTTATCGTAATGTGTGACCTTACCCACAACATTCTGATCCCCAGGCACCACTTCTAGCTTCTTGATCAGAACGAAATTGGTGTATGTGGCGGAAACATTAACATCAAGGAGGCTTTCTAAGATCAGGAGCCCGTGACCGCCGGGTAGGGGCTCCCCAAAGGGTGAGCAACCGAACTCCAGCACACCTCCTGATGGGATGGTCCGGTCAGCAGGGACAGACTGTGGCGGTGGAGAGGGTGGAGAGCCAGCAACCACCACTCGGCGATTGAGCGTTACCTCTCGTCCATAAGGATTTTGGACGTCGATCACCGTCTTATATTGGGCCTTAGTTTCCGGTGTGTCTGGAGTTTGTGGTACAACTGCTTCGTCTGGTGGATTGCATACGTAATTTACTGAGTAAACGAACTTCACTTGCGGCGCTTGAGCTGCTGCTCCCGGCAGCTTGATCAGCGCCGCTGCCAAACCACCTGCTACAACCAGTAGCAGCACTCCGATCCCGCTGATGATCCGACTCTTTCCCAAAGGCGACTTACCTAACATACGCTATCTCTCCTTTTCTTATTCTTATTAAGGATCTACATCGTTGCCGAACCAGATAAGCTCTGGAACGGCCTCTGGCACCTTCACTGTGACACTGGTCGGTGTCGTCGGCACCCAACCCTGACGATGCTCTTCCGCCACCGTGTAAACCCCAGATGTCTGCACGGTGAACATAAAACATCCGGTGATGTCCGTGATCGTCTTCCCTGACTCAGGCCCTGTTAAAGAGATCTCCCAGAGGTGAAGACCGGGTTCTCCAAGATCGCGCTGCCCGTTGCGGTTGAGATCGCGGAACTCGCATCCCAGGATTATAATCGGTGGCAGCTGAGCCCTCTGGTTGCCGAAGAGGACAGGGCCTTCGTCCACATTTGTTGCGTCCGCAGGGCGCACAGTTCGGGTCACGGTGCAACTGCCCGCAGCTCTATTGCTACATTGAGGTGCTGTCTGCACCCACCCCGCTCGCGACTCTTCGCTCAGCGTGTATTTGTCTTCCCCCGAAGTCGGCCGAGTCACCATGAACTCGAAACGGCCACCGTCTTTCGTCGTAGTTTCTCGTGGCCCTCCAGGACCTTGAAGCGTGATCTTCCAACCATCGAGGCCTTGCTCGCGATCCTTGTCCCAGATCCCATTGCCATTGAGGTCTTCAAACTTGAACCCGGAGATCACGAACGTCTGCTGTACCGTTAGGGTTATCCGAGTCGTCCTGATGACAGTCCCGCCCGTTTCGATTCCCCCGAGGCTGGTGCCGCTGATCGTCATCTCGTAGATGCCTGCCGGAGTGGTTGTACCTGTGTCGATCCTCAAGCTCGATGTCGCACCGCTAGGTCTGGGAACCACGGTAGACGCCGAAAAACTGGTCCGGACGTCACGGGGTAAGCCGGTAACTGTCAAAGTAACTGGCTGGGCCTGCCCACTCAGTAGAGTCGCGGTGACGTCATAGGACACCGACCGACCGGCTTCGACTTGGCGCAACGTGGGCGAAGCGGATAAGCTGAAATCAAAATTGTCCCGAACGATCAGCGTTGCAGAGGCATTCTTTGTCCTACCCCCGCCGGAGCCGCTGACCGTGAAGTCATACCTGCCCGGTGCCGTCCCGCTCGTCGTCGAGATCGTCAACGTGGAGGATTCCGAGGGCGTCACTGAACTCGGGGAGAATGTCCTCCCGGCCCCCAATGGCAAGCCACTCACGCTCAGCTGCACCGATTGCGCTGTCCCACTGCGCAAGGTAACTCTGACTGTATAACTCGTTGAGGCTCCAGCCACTACGCTCTGCGATCCGGGAGTCACCGTCAGGTCAAAATCAAACGGACTAATTCCACTGCACCTGAGTGGTACAGCCATCGTCGACTTGGCTGGGTCGTTGCTGCGAATGATGAGATTGTCTTGGAAAGTCCCTGACGCCCGGGGGCTGCAGAATATCGTGATTGTGGCGGCCTGGTTCGGACGTAAGGTAAAGCCGGTAAAGACTACGCCTAAGGAGAAGACAGAGCTTGGCCCTCCTTGGATCGTGACCGAATTCACAAAGAGATCGGCTTGGCCGAAGTTGGAGATCGTGAGCTGTCGTTGCGCTGATTGCCCGACGTTGACAGTGCCAAAGTCGATGCTCGATGGATTGACGCGAAGATCGGGTCTTCCGCCAGGGCCGACCTGCAAGGTGAAGATCTTGGTGACTGGCGGCTGGGGTTCGGGAAAGTAGCCAGGGGGTGATTGCTTGACGAGCGTGATGACAATACTCAACTCGTAGATGCCAGGGGGCGTGTTGGCTCCCACTGACACCGTCGCTTGAGACGTAACTGTTTGGCCGGGCGAGATGACGGCGCTGGACGGGTCGAATGTCATCGAAATGTCATTGTCAGGCGAAAAGGTAGGGGTGAAGATCCAGTTACAGGCCCCTTGCTGTGCTGTGCCCATGATAGTAAATTGGGTTGTGCCGCCCGGCTGGGCGGTTCCCTTCGAAGGACTGAGGGAGAAGGAAACACTACAATCTTGTGCTTGCGCAAGGAATTTTGAAGCCGGTCCACCGACTAACCAGAATGCGACGCTGATGACCAACGCCAGGCCTAGCCAACGATTCAACTTTGCGAACATCATCTTAATCCCCCTCTAGCGTGGAATTTGCGAAATGAGCGCTCTGGCTTGCGCTAACCAATTTGCGGTGCATCTGAGCGCCTCCTGCGTTGCATTTAGCACCCCTACGAGTCGCCCGAAATGGTGGCCGTCTGACGAGAGCCGAATTGGCTGCTTCGATCAACTCTCGCTAGGGCCACCCCCGGCTCTTCCCTTAGCCGCCTAGCCCCCACTTTGGAATAGACTCCGTGGGTAGCTACTCGAGGTGAATCACATCGCTGCAGGTGAAAAATTCCCGACCCGGCGCGACTGAGAACTCACGCAACGAGCCGTCACTCAGCGTAACTTTCAGCGGATTTGCCTCAGCTCGAATGTTTTTGAAAACAAGACAGCCTTCGCGAGCGCTGCGCTCCCAGCGCGCTGGCTCGGCCAGCTCCAGCCGACTGAACTTGAGCGCTAGCGGTCTCGCCCCCACAATCGGTCCGTCCAGGAGGCGCGGCTCGCCTAAGCTTTCTACGTACGCGAGATCTCCACACACTAAGACTTCCCTGCCCACCGGGACGGTGTGTTCTTGAGTGGCTCCACCCGCCAGCATCAGCTGAACTTTTCCGACGGATTCGGAGCCGTTCTTGTAGACCACACAGCTGGCGCGCAGTTCGCGTCCCCAGCCGGCGCTCACCAAGAACAGCTGGGTGAACTTGAGCGTCAGCAAGTTCGGCATCAACAGCGGTTCCGCGATTTGCAGCGTCACCGTTACGATCTGCGTCGAGTTCGCTGCTCCCGTCGCGGCGACGATGACCCGACCTTCTTGTAAGCCAGCACCGAAGCCGGCTATATTTACAGTCACAGCCAGCGTAGCAGTTGGTGGGGCACTGCCACTTAAGGGACTGACAGTGATCCAGGGTTTATCAGCTGCGGCGGTCCAGTTGAGCGTGCCGCTTCCGGCATTGCTGACCTGCAGAGACTGGAGATGGCGGGTTGGGTCCGCCGAGCGTTGCCCGGAAGGTCAATTTGTCCGAGGTGACTTGGAGAGTTGGCGACGCGACCGGCTGCGTGATCGTGATCATCACCCAGATCTCGGCCACGGCCCGGTTATCGAGGAGAGCCTCCATCAAGAACTGGAAGGCCCCGAGCTTGGTCGGCGTGCCGAAGATCGAGCCGGTGCTGCTGGACAACTGTAAGCCCACATCTGCTAACGTATTGCTGGTGCGACCTCCTCGTGTCGTGTTGGGGCGCTCTTCGAAGCGCACGCCCGTAGGCAGCTGCTGCCGGATAGCAGTGGGTAGCTCGACACGCGCGAAGACGCCCTGGTCCATCTTGGCCTCGAAGCTGACTAGGGAGACAGAGGCAGTGGCTGTGATCTTCACGCGCGCCGAGGCTCGTCCGTCCTTGCCATCATCGACGGTTAGCTCGATCAGATATTCGCCCGCGAAATCCGCGACGAACGTGGGGTTGATGATGTTCGGATCGGAGAGCTTAGCCTGGCTGTTGCCGGGTAGGCTGACAAAGCGCCAAGTGTACGTGAGCTTATCGCCATCAGGATCGCTCGATTTACTGCCATCGAGCTGGACGGTCGCACCGGCTGTCACCGTTTGGTCTGGCCCAGCGTTAGCAACTGGCGGTCGATTTTCGGAGGGCGTTGTGGCGCAGCTCTCGTTGGAATAATCCGAGTCGCCGTCGCGGTTGAAAGCGCGTACACGGTAACAGTAAGCCGTGGCCGGCAGCACGGTCGTATCGGAGAAACTGGTCGCGCTGGGGCCGACCCGAGTGATTTCTGCATAGTTTGCGATAGGATCGCTCTGCAGGCGACGCTCAATTTTGAAGCCGTCTTCGTTCGTAGAGTTATCGCGCCAGATGAGCGAGATATCGCGTGGCCCGCGAGCGGTCGCTTGAAGCGAGCTCGGTGCGGTGGGTTTATTGACTTGGCTAGGGACTTGGCCCAAGAGGAGGAAGCCCGCGCCCCAATCGTTGTCCTTGCCGGGGGGCCCGCGATCCTCCGCACGTGCTTCGAGAAAGCGCTGGATCTCGGCCGGCCCAAAGTTGGGGAACGCTTGCTTGACCAGTGCGGCTGCCCCGGCCACGTGTGGCTGGGCCGCTGATGTGCCTGTGAATCCTTGATCTCTCCGACGGACAAAGGGCCCGTAGCTGACGGTCGAGACGTGACTGGGCGCGGTAATATCCGGCTTGATGCGGCCATCTTTAGTGGGCCCGCGATTGCTGTAGAACAACAGGCCTCCAGGACAGTAAGTTGTAGGACAGCTGCTCGGATCATGGTGGGCTGCACCCACGGTCATCACATTGGGCGAGATAGCTGGTTCTAGGATGCTGATACTGCCCTGGGGCTCGACGTACTCAATTCTTCTACAGAGATCACACGTCTCTGCAACGATATCAAAGCGAGTGGGATTGGCCCCCGGCCGCTTTTGGAGCATTACTCTGAAAGTCTTCCGATCGCCAACGTGGTCATTCGGAAAGCCGAAAGTCCACAGAGCTTCCTTGATCGGAACGCCTTCCCCCCAGACCCAATCGGCTCTAAAAGGGTCATTTCTACCTGGACGGAAGATCAGTAGATCGTAATCATTACTGGCTCCAGTACAGGGGGCATCCCAACTTAAAACGAAATCAAATTTGGCTACCGGCATCCTCTGCCCGCGAATCTCACCCTCAACCAGCTCGGCCTCAATGGTAATGTCTTCATGACCCGGAGCAAATTCATGCAGGTCGTTGCCATTCTGATCAGTAAAGGTTCCCTCCCAATGGCTGCCGGCGTTATTGCCTGCCGCTGCGGAATGAAAAATCCTGTGCTTGCGGGCCTGCTCATATAGAGGTTCAAACTGACCACCGCCGCGAAAGCAGCCAGAGTCAAAGTCTATCGATTCACTAATGACATCCACCCCTTGGTCGATCAGCCATTGCTGGCCCAGGCGGTATTCGACGTCTGTTCTGGTGGCTACTAGATAGAATGTTGCCTCCGGAGCTATGTCGTAGACGACTTCAGCCACGGCTGTCCCATGGACGGCCTCATCCTCCGCTTCAGTCGGGTCATACATGCCTCCGCCTGGGAGGAAGGAGCGTGTGATGAGGCGATCTCGGGAGGGCAGTTCTGTACCGATCAGCCGTTCATAGCCCCTGAAGGAATCGATAATGCCAACCTTAACGCCTTTGCCGGTTAAGCCAGCGCGCTGCCACGCTGGGGCTCCGATCAGCGAAGCTCCTTCGCTGACGACGTTGCCTTGAGCCGTGCTCACAATCGTTTCCTCAGTTCTTTGGGCTTGGACAGGCAAGCGAATGAAGACGACCTCCCCGAGAGCGGCCAAGTTCTCTAAGGCACGAATGGGAACGAAGGCCTGGATCAGATTTTGGTACATGAGCTCCACTCGCCCGCCTAGCTGGTTCACCTTCTCTCTAACCCCTGAAACCGCGGCCTCCGACACCGCTTCGATGACCACCTGAATCCGATCCCCTTGGATGCTTAAGCCGAACAAGCTGTCATTTGAACTGAACAGCGACGATTGCGGTGGGGACTGGCCCGCACGCACCTCAGCCATAAGCCCCTCAAGCACCCGCTGGATCTTCGGATTATGCCCGTCCGGTGGCGGGGGCCAAAGCCTACCCCCTGGGCCCAAGCTCCACTCGCCCAGCACACTAGCAAGAGCCAGGAACCCACCAAGCTTGCATATACTGCTCGCCTAAATGTAAATTGATGGCGCATATCGCTTAACCTCCTTCCAAATTTTTTATCCTTTCTCATCAAGATCATCGTTTAGGCTTAACCGGCGGACGGATGTAGATGACTCGCGGGTGTCGCGCCAGTTTGAGTAATGCCTCGATGGGCACACGCGCCTGAACAAGGTTTTCTACCTTCATCTCAACCTGTCCCGCCACTGCTTCCACTGCCCATTCGAGATCTTGAACCCACTCCGTCCCTCGGGCTTCAAGAACGATTTGGACAAGTCCGTCCTTGTAGGTGAGGTCGAAATCTTTTGCGTACTCACCTGGCTTCTGGGCCGTGGCGAGCTCGAAAAGTTGACCCGCCAGCTTCGGGTAGTCCTCGCGCTTGGCTGGAGGCCCCTCACGATGCTTGACCTGGTTCTCACGTGAACTACAACTGCTCATGATCAACCCTGCCATCACGACCACGAGGATGCATCCTCCGCGAACCTGTGCCGGCCGTATCGTGCCTTCTGACATAATCCTCCTGGGTTGCTCAGTTGCAAAGATTGGAAGCAGAGGACAGGTTAGCGGTGTAGGTCATACACCAGTCCCTTTCCCCGCACCACGTCGAACGCGACTTCACTGACATCGCCATCGGGATCGCTGAACCCGATTAAGCCCGAGACAGGCTTGCTGTCCGCAGCGATGGTCGAAACAAAATCAATGAACGTGATTTGTGGCGGACTGCCCGCTGGTTGTGCCCATCCCATCAGTGCGAACGTTAAGAATAGCAGGCTCCCCCAGCGAACTTCTCGTAGATGTCTCATGCAGAACATACACTTCCCGTGGTTTTTTTGAACTCAAGTGCCGTACGGATCATAACTTTAACTTCACTCGCTCGGACATAGAGCCACTCCCCAGGCGTCTACAAAGCTACCAAGAAACCTAAGCTGGCTGGACGGAGTGACCATGGCTACAAACCCGTCTCCCGCCAGGTCTCCCCACTCGGCGATGAATAAGTTATCCGCCCCGTCAAATTCGATGTGAATGGGTCGAAATAAACGCAGGTCCACACTGGCGCCCAGCCGGCCTTTGCTCGTACCCTCGGGTCCAAACTGAAGAATCGTACTGCTCTCAAAATTGGCCACGAACACGTCGCCGCTGCTGTTTATCGCAATGCCGATGGGATGATCTAAACCCGTCTTCGCGAAAGTGACAGGTCCACCAAATGAGGAACTCGCAGCGTTGCGAGGAAATCTCACCACTACATCCTTCCCCTCCTCCACGGCGACTAAATCGCCTTGGTAGGTGCCTTGTGTGAGAAAAGCGAGGCCGCCCACTAGATCAAATTTGTAGGAGATCACTTGCTGGGGGCGACTGATGGGCCGACCTCCGGGGATTAGATAAATCCCGCTCTCAGCGCTCACAAATAAGTCACTATTGGCATCAAAGGCCAATCCTTCGGGGCGAGAGATTTCCGCGACTACTTGGAGACCCTTGCCGTTTTTGTCAAAGCGAATGACTTTGCCGGTGCCACCACGATCGACAAAATACACCATCCCATCGGGACCACAAGCGCCGTCTTCTGGCGTGTCCAGGTCTCTTACCACCGTGGCCTTGAGCGTAGCAAAGGATGTGAGGAAGGTATTCAAGTCAATGCGGGTGATCTCGCCTTTGCCCGATCCGGGAAAGCTGGCCCCATTGCTGCTGACAAAGAGCTGTCCTCCTGGGGCAGAGGAGCGGCGAGGAATGAGGGTGAACGTGACACGCACTATTTGTGGACTGTTTACGGCTCCTGGGGCGGTAATGGTGATCCGGGCCTGGTGTATGCCCACAGGTAAATCTCTGGGGTCCACCGAAGCACTAATTTGCACACTGTTGCGAGGACCGATAGCTCCTGAATTAGGACTCAAGTTCAACCAAGAAGCATCAGAAACCGCTGACCAGTTGAGCGTGCCGCCTCCAATATTGCCGATGATCAATATTTGCGCAGTGGGATTTGGCGCACCGACTTGTGCCTGGAAGCTCAAGCTGCTAGTGCTCACTTGCAGGACCGCTGGCTGAGTTTCCAGGGTCAGGCTAACGGGGATAGTCACTGGGCTGTTCTGTGCTCCCTGCGCCGTGATGATGATGCGCCCTTGATACTGCCCTAAGCCCAAGCTGCCTGAGGTGGCTGTGACAGTAACGGATTCTGAGGCATTTAAGCCTATTGGACCTCCACTGGTGCGGCTAAGCTTCAACCAGCTTGCATCAGCAGCGACGGCTGTCCAGCTCAATTGACCTCCGCCAGCATTGGTAATAGTCAATGTTTGAGAAGCCGGGTCTGGCCCACGGACTTGCCCTAGGAAGCTGAGGCTCGTGGGGTTGACTTGGAGCCGGGGTGGTGGCTCGACGCCTTTGGCTTCAAAAGAAAATTCCTTGGGTTGGCTGCGGTTACCGCGCTCATCGCTCAGAGTGACCCGCAATGTCGCCCTCTGAGCCTTCTTGGCGGCTAGCGCAAACCCGATAATGCCCTGCGACTGGCCCTTGACTTTGGGATCGAACTTGGAACCCGGTTGAATTTCGATGGCCCCAGCCTCCCCTTGGACGACCTCGAAGGCCACTTCATTGACATCGCCATCGGGGTCGGTGAAGCCGACTAGGCCGGCAACTGGCTTGCTATCAGCCTGAATAGTACCGGGGAAATCGATAAACGTGATCTGTGGCGGCTGCCCCGTTTGTGCAACTGCCAATACTGCCAATGCAACCAACAAGACCAGGCCACTACCTGCCCGAGCAACTCTGTTCATAGAGCCTCCTTATTGTAGAGCTGGCGCTGCAGAGCATCATCGAGCTCTTACACCCACATGGTGCAGTGCGTCCTCCTGCGATCCTTGGTCATTTAATCCCCTTGAGGGAAGTCGGGAGGTGGCTCATCGACATCAGGCAGTGGCTTTGGTGGTGGTTCCTCCGGTCGTGGGCCCTCCGTCAGATTGAACTTCCCGTAGAACTTCTTGAACTCTTCCTCCGATGGGTATTCAGACGGTTCAAAACCGAACTCCTCACACAACGACTTTAGAATCTCTCCATCTGCCTTAAATATCTTTCTAGCTTCATCAAATTTCTTATCCCACTGAGCTTGAAGCTGGCGTTGTCGGCGTACGATCGCTTGCCATTCAGCAAGTCTTTCATTGAAGGCGATCTCATTAACATTGCCATCGGGATCGGTGAAGCCAACCAACCCGGCTACCGGCTTGCTGTCAGCCTGTAGAGTTAGAGGGAAATCGATGAAGTTGATCTGTGGCGGCTGAGCTGTTTGCGCGACTGCCAAAACTGTCAGTACAACCGGCAAGATTGGGCCACCACTTGCCCTAAGAACTCTCATCATAGAGCCTCCTTACGACACAATGGGCTTGAATGTCCCGTCCTTTGGAGGGGGATGAAAAGCCCCCTGTTTTGCCGTATCCGTTGACGTTCCAAAGCCCTGCCCAAAGGGCAGGGTCGGTTACTTATGCGGACCCTTATGTCCGCCTCTTATAGAGTATAGAGTCTTGCCCAGAAAGTAATTGCCGCTCTCCACCTAGATCGCGACGAACTCCGCGGGGTGCTCTTTTTCCAGTTTCTCTTTAAGCTGGGCGTGACGGCTCTCTCCTTTGGCCGCCAGCTCGGTCTTGTTAATCACTCTGAGGCTTGTCATATCACTTTCACCTCGTAATATTGCAGCACCATTCTGATCCATTTGCTCATCGCTACCGTATCTCCATCCTTCTTGCGGCCTCCCTTATTTCGCCCCCTTGAAATCCTGCGGAATCCACGGCGGCCTCGGTATTTCTGGTGATTCCTCTGTTGGATAATCCACCCATGGCTGACTTGGTGGTTCTTCTCTCATCATATATTGCCCAAATTTTTGTAAATCTAGCACATCTTCGAGATCCTCTAGTTTGAGGTTAGTGTTGTGGATAGTAAGGCAATGTAAATAATCGTCATAAGCTCTTTCTAGCTTTTTATAGTAATTCTCTAGGTCTTTGCCATATTTTCTCCACTCCAGCTGTCGAATTACCTCGGGAGCATTTCTTAGTATGCGACTCAATCTATCCTGTACCTCTGGATCAAGATTTGATCTCTTAGCCTGCTTCAAAATGCCGTAAAACTTTTGAGCTTTTTCCGTCAACTCTTTTTCAGCCTTTTCACGTGTCTCGAGATCGTCATCTCCTAGATCTCGTATAGCCTGTTTAACTTTCTTAAGTTCCTCTTCGTATCCAGTCCCCTCCCCTTGTAGTCCAGATGGGTCAGTTTTGTTTACTGGGTTATTTCTTACGTATGTATATGCCCCACCCATATTTGATATATCATACCATATTCCTTTATCTCTTTGAATAAACCTACCGAGTGTAGCAGCATAGTATCTGTGCCGATAGTAATAGAAGCTTGTTTCTGGATCTAGTCTTCTTCCAGCGAAGAGATATAAATTCTGTAATTTACTTTGTTCTGAGCTCGGCTTGCCGTAAGCATCATAGGTGACTCGCTCTACTACTCCGCTTGCGAAGTCGGTGAGAGCTGTCACGTAGGTCTTAGCATCTTGGAGATAGAAGAAGGTCTGATCTATCGCTCTGTGATGGTTTGTATCTTTATCTAGAGTCAGCAGCTCGTCGATCCACCCGCCGTAAACGTATTGTTGCGTGGCAGTAGCTCTCTGCTCCTCGATTTCCCGCCAGTCGTCGTAGAGATATCTCACTTGGTCATTGAAACTTGCCGTGTTAATGACGATCCGTTCGTTTCTGCGATCATGAGCATCGTAGCGATAGACGGCAATGACCGCGTTGTCCGATTTACGGATGACTTTACGCAGCCGATTGGCAAAGTCATATTGGTAGCGGTTGGTGCCGTCGTTGATGAGGTTGCCGTTGTCGTCGTCAACTTGAGGAGTTCCAGAGAAGGAGGTGTACTCGTTTAGACTATTGACCGTGTTGGCCACTCCCTGGCGGTTGGCCCAGTTACCAACACCGTCAAGCTGCCAAGTGTCGTCAGGCTCTCCTTGTCGAGCAAAGCGTCCAAGGCGATAGATCGAGTCGTAGCTGTAGTTTTCTCGACGATTATTCTCATGCTGCTTGATCTCGAAGAGTTTATTGTTAGCTCGGTCGTAGTCATAGGCGAAGCCAGCGACAAGACTATTGTCCTGCCTCAGATGACGATGGAGTACTACACGCTTCAGACCATCGTAGCCCACGTCCTTCTGGCGCGCGCCATCGAGATAGGTGAGCTGAACTCCATTCTGATAAGTGCGCTCCAGCACGCGCCCTGGACCGATGTAGTTGTAGTCGGCGATGTTCTTCGTAGCACCCTTATCTTTGATCGTATCGATTCGGTCTCGTTTGTCGAACGTGTATTCAAGCTCTCGACCGTTGGGGTAAACCAATCCTATGCGATTATTGTCGCCCATCCACCGGCTGGAGACAGCCTGCCCGTTCTGTACTTCTTCCAATTGACGGCCCAAGGAGTCATAGGCATAAGCGACAGTAGCATCGTCTTTAGCATCTTCGGGCTCATTGTTATCGAACGAGCGGGTCATGCGCGAGAGGCCATCGTACTGAAACTCTTGCAGCGTCGTGCCAATAATTTCCCACGTTGCCTGAGATGAATCACTAATCCTGACATTCTCGGGAAAGGTGACTGTATACTGCCCGATCACAATAGCGGTACAAGCGATCAGCGCACACCTGATAATTCTGCTCAGCGTCATTTTTGTCCTCTCATTTTTTCAGCATTGCACATTCTCTTGAAGGTTACTATTTTGCTACTCAACTTCTGTCTTTGGTAGTCCATGACCTTGATATTATCTAAAAGGCATGGTCTAAGCCTTACATTTATCTCGGCTGTACCCCGAGGTCGCTTGATCCCATGAAAAACTTGTGGCTACTTCACCTGTGGAGCTTCGGGACCCCACTCTACATGCTTATTTCCCTCTTCATCACACCATGTTCGCCTAGCCCGTATCACCACTCCATCTTTCACTTCTTCCACAGTCCCGTATGCCCCCTTTTCCCAAAGCCCACAACCAGATGTAATCTTCCCCCTAATGCCGGAAAACGGGGGGGCATCGGAACCTCCTCCCGCAGGCACTGGCTCCGGTACGGGCGCCGGTACTGGTGGTGGATTTTTAAGTTCCTCTTGTCGCTTTTCCCATATTGGTTTACACGATCCAGCCTTCTTCGCGGGTTTAACTTTCTCAGCTAATTTCTCGCGGTTGCTTTCACTGGGTGCACCAGGAGGTGGTGGTGGTGGCGATGGTGGAGGTATCGGCACTGGTCTTTCCACGCTAGTGCCCCTCGATGTCGGGCTCTTGCATCCTCTGCAGTCGCCCTCCGGCAGAGGCATTGGTCCGTAGGGTGCTTCTTCCTGCATTCCTGAAGGATCAACAAGGTTAGCAGGATTGTTGGCAACGAAAGCATAGCTGTTGCCTAAATTTGCTTCATCCCCATAAATCCCCAAGGGGTCACGCTGCAGAAATCGCCCAGTTGCAGGATTCTGGTATCTGGTTCGGAAGTAGTATAAGCCAGTTTCTGTGTCGAAGCGGCGCCCTGTGAAGAGATATGGATTTCCAATTTTGCTCGCTGTTGAGCTTGGCTTGCCGTAGGCATCGTAGGTGACTCTCTCCACGACTGTCCCCGCTGGGTCAGTGAGAGCGGCCACATAAGTCTTTGCGTCCTGATGATAGTAGAAGCTCTGGTCTATAACACTATCATTGTTCGTGTCTTTATCCAACTTCAAGAGTTCATCGATCCACCGTCCGTAGACGTATTGCTGGGTAGAACCAGCCCTCTGCTCCTCGATCTCCCGCCAGCGGTCGTAGAAATATTTCACCTGGTCATTAGCGTTCGCTGTGCTCTTGACAACCCGTTCATTTCTCCGGCTATGAGCATCGTAAAGATAGAAAGCGATGACCGCGTTGTCTGACGTGCGAATGACCTTACGCAGTCGGTTTACGTAGTCGTATTGATAACGATTTATGCCGTCGTCAATCAAATTGCCGTTGTCGTCATAGAGCTGGGGAGTGCTGGCAAAGGCGCCGTACTCGTTCATGTTGTTGGCCTGGTTGGCCACAGTCTTGCGTTTAGTCCAGTTGTTTGCTCCATCGAGCTGCCATGTGTCTTCTTGCTCACCTTGGCGGGCAAAGTGCCCCAAGCGATAAATCGAGTCGTAGGTGTAGTCTTCTTTAAGATCCTTGTCAAGTGGCTTCACCTCAAAGATCTTATTGTTGGCTCGGTCGTAGTCATAGGCAAAGCCTGCAACTAGACTATTGTCGTGACGTAGATGCCGATGGAGCACTACACGCTCGAGACCGTCGTAGCCCACATCCTTCTGGCGTGCGTCATCCAGATACGTAAGCCGCAAACCATTCGCATAGGTACGCTCCAGGACTCGCCCTGGACCGATGTAATCATAGCCCGCGATATTCTTCGGCGCGCCCTTGTCTTTGATGGTGTTGATCCGATCGAGCTTGTCATAGGTGGTTTCGATCTCTCGGCCGTTGGGATAGACCAACTCGACGCGGTTGTCGTCACCCATCCAGCGGCTAGAGACCGCCTGGCTGTTCTGCACTTCTTCCAGCAGGCGGCTTGCCGAGTCGTAGGCATAGATGACTGTAGCATCGTCTTTAGAATCTTCGGGTTCATTATTATCAAAGGAGCGAGTCATGCGCGAGAGCCCGTCATACTCAAATTCTTGAACCGTCGTGCCGATCACTTGCCATTCCACCTTAGGAGCTTGAGTGGCTGCCACTAGAGTTCCTACCGACGAGCTTTGCATGGCTAGCAAGCCTATGCCAATAAGTAGGACCATTGCCCTTAACAGTCTGCTCCATCTGTTCATCACTGTCACTCCTTGAAACAGCCTGCGGGGTGGGCCATCGCGGACGTGGCCCTCTCTATGTCTTTACGCACGAGCCGATTGATACCATCGTAGGTGTTCTTGATGATTGAGCCGTTCTCGTCGTACATGCGCACAAGGTTATCATCTGCGTCGTAGGTGTAAACGTTGCAGGTCTGGTCATCGAAGATCTCGCGTGCCAGGCGGTTGAGGTCATCATATTTATAGCGGGTGACATTACCCTTGGGGTTGGTCGCTTCGATGACGCCGATCGAGGTGTTTTGGTCACCGGGCGTGCTGCCGTCGTCGGCCATCGCGACCAAGCGGCTGTTGGGATCCCACTGGTAATCATTGACGATCAGCCCGTCGGGATTGGCCGGATTGCTGGTGTCGATCGGGTTCTTGCCTTGACCACCCACGCGCAGGTGGTGCACTTCACTGATCTTACGGTTAATCCCGTCGTAGAAGTACTCCATAGTGTTGCCAGGTTTGTTGATTCGCGTCACGCCCCGCGAATCTTGGCCGGCCGCCGGGAAGAGTTCCAGCGGATCGAGGATTAAGTCTGCATCATCTTTGGAGTACTGCGCGTCGCTGGTAAAGACGAGGTTTTCCCGACTGTCATAGTGGCTTCGTGTCGTCTGGCCGAGGTTGTCTGTAGTCCGAATGAGGCGGTTGAGCGAGTCGTAAACATTGATCGTGGTGAAAGTTTCTTTCAGATCGGGCACCTTCCCAGCCTTGACCTTGTCCCGCTGTGTAATCTCGACCTCAGTGGTCTTGACGACGTTATTATCATCATCATAGGTGGAGAGCACTTCATTAAGTTCTGGATCGACCTTGCGGATAGCACGATCAACGCCATCGTAATGGGTCTCGTACACGTCTAGATCATCTTCGATCGTGAACGTTTGGCGGCTGTTGCGGTCGTATTCATAGCGGGTCGTCACACTGCCGTCGTTGCTCTGGCCTAATGGACCGTCACGAAGCGCCGGAGTACGCTTGTATTGCACGCCCTGATAGACGAAGAGCTTATCATTGCGCTCGAACATGCGGCCCAATTCGTCATACTTGTTCTCAGCTTGACTTAACAGCGGTTGCTCGAAGCTTTGCAGTGTCAATGGCTGCGCGAAGGTAGCCGCTGAGCTATCTCGCGGACTGGGGCCACCCGCGGGGCCGAACTTGGAGATCAAGATTACGTTGGAAGCCGGATCGTACCGTGTGAAACTCTGGTTGCCCACCGCATCGATCACACTGACTTGGCGGTCGAAGCCGTCGTAGAAATAGAGCGTACTTTGAGGCTTACCGGCGCCGATCTTGTCCGCTCCGTCCACAGACTCAACCATGTTGCGATTGCCGTCGTAGCGCTTCGCGAATGTCGAGATATACGGGCTGTTGGGGATCTGCCGTAGCTCAGGAATATCGGCATTACCCGAGAGGGTCTTGAACTGATCCGTCAACCCGCCTCGCGTTGACGTGAAGAGCAAGTCACGCTCATCATACACATAGGACACAATATTGCTGGGCTGGCGGTCCGGATGGTCTTGTGGCAAATTTACTACTGGGCTGAACTTCAGCACGCTGTTTTCGTTGCGGTCGTAGCGATACTTTGTCGTTAATATCTCACGCGGGTTTTCGCTGACTTCTTTTGTCTCTTCGATGAGGTTGTCCAAGATGTCGTAGCTGAAGGTGTACTCGACGAAGTCCCCTGGGTCAAATGGATCGCCGGTAGCGTTCTTGTTATTCGAGTCTCTGTTCTCGATCTCGCGTTTGACCACGTTGTCGTTGAAGTCGTAGTAGACCCGCGTGCGATAGCGGAAGGGAAGCATCCCCGCACGGCACTCGATCAGGACGCGGATCTCCGGGCTAGCCTGGAAGCAGGCTCGCCAATTGGGCTCCTCAGGGTTGTTCAGCGCCTCAGAGACCGAAGCTGCTCGCATGATCTCAACAACCTGATTGAGCTGATTGACGGAGAATTCCGTGGCGATCCCACGTCCGTTGATTTCTTTAATCACATTGCCTGCGCGATCGTAGGAGTAGCGGTGCTTGATCTGAGCTGGTGTGGGGCTCGTCTTGGAGTTGCGATCCGGATTGCTCTCCGCATCGCGTATCTCTTGTTTGAGATAGCCGAAAGGACCGGAACTCACGCCCGGAGTCAAGTCTTTGCCATCACCGTCGGGATCATTCTCGGGGTAGTAGTCGAAAAAATTCACATTGCCTTCGGGGTCAACGTGCTTGAGCATCTGCCCAAACTGGTTGTACTGAGAGAGCCCGACGATGGGCTGCTGCGAGGTCCCTTCCATGCGGGCCTGCAGGGAGCAGCTGGTATTGTCCGCTGTGAGTTGGTCGCTAGGACACGCAGGTAAGAGCACCACGGTAGGCCTCTCGACCCTAATGACGTTGCCGTTGATCTGGTCCGCGCGCCTATCGCCGTTGACATCACCCAAGCCCATCGGGATGCCCGCGCGCTCCAACATCTGGCGTACCTCGGCTTCGCTGATCCCAAGCTGTTGAGCCAGGGCTGCGAAGTTAGTCCCCTCTTGGTAGTCGAAAGTGTAGACGGTGGTGTATCTTGCAGGCGAATTCGCTCCACCATTCTGTGGTACATAGTTGGAGTCGATGCCCCTGGCATCAGTTACAGTACGCATCTGGTTGTAGAGGGGTTCATAGGTATATGTAGTCTTGATGAATTGTTGATCCCCGCCGCGCTTAGGATCGGGGCGCCGTGTCACAGACAACAGATTGCCTTGCTGCAGTCGGTCGGGGTTCTTATCGTCGTAGACGTATTCTATAGAGTTACCCTCGGGTTCCAGGACTTTGATGACTTGGCCATCTTTGTTGTACTCGTAATGGGATTCGAAGAAGGAGGGGCCTCCGGAACGGATCTGCCTGTTCGTGAACTCCTTAATCCCCACGATATTGTACAGCCGGTTGAACTGATATTCCGTTATGTTGTTGTTACGATCAGTGACGGTGGTCTGATAGACGGCTGAAGTGAAATCTTCTGGAATAGGTCGACTCGGTACCTTGTACTGATAACGGATAGTACCTCCGGCAGGGATGCCCGTGCCGTTAGTGCCCCCGATAGTTTGGCTCAAGACTGAATCGGCAAAAGGCGAGTTCGGGTTAGTATCATAGGTGACTGTAAGGCGGGGCGGCCCGCCGATAGCCACTTCATTGGGTGCGGTAATAGTAAGCAAATTATGATTAAGCCACTGCTGTGCAAAGCCTGAGGAGTATGTATAGTGGGTCGTCTTGCCGTTGGGGAAATCATTGCCGTTGGGGGTGCCCGTCACTGCGGGCGAGGTCACCTCGATTAAGTCTCCGTTGGCGTCGTACTTGAATCGGATCGAGCGATTGAAGAAATCTCTCACTTCGATGAGGCGGCCCTCGGGATTATAGATGTAATCAATGGGACGACCGAGGGTATCGAGTACGCGCACCAGCTGACCGTGATCGTTGTATAGAAAATTCATCGTATTGCCTCGCCGGTCTGTGAGTTTCAACATCCGGGCAATCCCTTCGGCATCCGGGCGTGCATACATGACCTTAGTCCCCACCGCGTCGCGCTCGATAAAGCCACCATCGGAAGTCTTCGCCAACTCGATGTATAAACCGGTTCGGGGCCTGAAGGAGCCATCGGGCGCTTTTTCAAAGAAGTCAGCGCGTGCATAGCCGTCTGGTCGCATCACATCTCCGACCTTGATAGAGGCATGGATATTGCGTATCTGCTGGAAGTTGGCTGAGTTAACTTCAATCACGCGTCGGTCATAGCTGAATTCCCAGTTATAGCCTAAGGGGCCATTGAAGGTGAGGAGGCTTGCATAAGTGCGCTCAAACCTCCAATTAAAGCCTCGACCGGGTATTCCCAGATCCACGTGGTTCAAGTATAGTTCGCCACTGTGCAAGAAGATAGGATCTCCGGCATCTTGATCGATTTGATCGATGCCCGGGACGGTGGCACAAGGGTTGGCGCAGGTCCGTGGCACCAATTGTATTAAGCCAGTATGCCAAAAAGAAATCGCAGTCTTGATCGGGGGGTTTTGTACCGGCGAGTCACGGCACATGTAGATGGGTACCAGGTCGACAGTGCTGATTTGCGCGTGGTCATTCAATCTAGCGTGTTCCCGGCTGCCGCCACTCGTTACGTACGCTCCCTGTCCATCGGTTTGGAAGCGGACCGAGTTGGAATTACTGGCGATTTGACAGCCCTGGCGAAGGAATTCGGTAGCTGCTCCTTGCATCCCTACAAATCCTTGTCCTTCTCCGAGGAACAAGGCCCCTAAACTAGCAAAAAGTAGCAGCAACAAAAAAACACGCCCCCTCTGCACGATAAGCATTTGCAATCACTCCTCCTGTTCTTTTAGGCTAAGTTCTAGCGTTCCTGCTCGTTGCGCCAGCCCCTCCATCGCTCGCACCAGTTCCTTGGCCCCGTGGAAAGCGCGTTTCTCCCCCGACTGCACGTGCTCTACCTGCCCGCGCCACCCCTGCGGCTCACGAGAAACTTCCCCATAGAAGCGCACCACGAAGCTGGCTATCCTCCTCGACTGGGCTCGGATCATAGCATTAGAGTGGCTCAAGTATAGCCTCCAGATGTTCTAGGATTGTTCCAAATCGAGAAATGCTTAATGAGAGAAGATTTTTTGAGTAGATGCCCCAGAGACAGGAGACTTGTTAGGGGATATGGGCTGAGCTACAATAGCGTCGAGGATCTATGGAGGCAGGCGTACTCACAAGACGACGCTTCACTGACCTTGGATTTGTCCCGTGTTGGGGACGAAGGCTACTACTCCTTTAACAAAAATGTGAGGGGGCAGTTTATTATGACCCAGGGAAGCCCCGGTCGACTACAAGTCAGGCTGTTCGGACGTTTTGAGGCCCGGCGCGGCCACGTCTTAATCGCACCCGAAGCCTGGCCGCAGCGCACGACCCAGCTGTTGTTCCAATTGCTCATCAGCGAGCGCGGTCGTGTCTTCATCCAGGACGAACTGATCGAGTCCCTCTACCCCGCCCATGCTGCCGACAAGGCAGCCAAGAGCTTGCGCAGTCGCATCAGTCAGTTGCGCCGCCTGTTGGAACCAGAGCTCAAGAAGGGTGGGGACTCGCGGTTTGTACTCCAGATCGGTAAAGGCGGTTGCTCCTTCGACGCCCAAGCTCCCTGCTGGGTCGATGTTGAAGAATTCCAGCAGCAGCTGCAGGCCGCGCAAACTGCCGAACAGTCGGGGCGATGGTCAGAAGCACTCAGCCATTACGAGCAAGCCATTGAGCTATACCGCGGAGATTTTCTGGCTGAAGCGCCTTACGAAGAATGGACACTTGCTCCGCGGGAGCGCTGGCGGGAAGAGTATCTCGCAGCTCTAGCAAAGCTGGCTGGGCTCTACGCACGGTTACGTCAATTCTCGCGGGCTCTAGAATGTTGTCGGCGTGCGTTAGAGCTCGATCCCCAGGATGAAAGCTTCTACTGCCAAAAGATGTTGTGTCACTATCATGCCGGGGAGTATCAAAAAGCGGTGCTAGCCTACGAAACATGTGTTCAAGCGCTGCGAGCCCACTTGGAGGTGACGCCCGCCCAAGAGACGCAGAACCTTTACGAGCAGATTGTGCGCCACGAAGTCCCAGCACCCCCTCAGATTTTCCCCAACAACCTCCCTCAACCATTGACGAGCTTCATCGGCAGGGAGCGCACGATGGAAGAGATCGAGCACGTGCTCACGACCGCACGGCTACTGACTCTTACAGGAGTAAGTGGATGCGGCAAGACTCGCTTGGCACTACAGGTCGCGAGGGAGCAGCTGAAAGAATATCGCGATGGGGTCTGGTGGGTGGATCTGGCTGCGCTGGGCGAAGTGACTCTGGTGATACAGGCAGTGGCGTCCGCGTTGGGAGTGCGAGAACCAGCGGGCCGAGCGTTGAAGGAAGTCTTGATTGATTCATTGAAACTCAAGAAAGCACTGCTGGTGCTGGATAACTGCGAACACTTAGCACAAGCCTGTGCCCACCTTACGGAACAGTTACTGCAGGCCTGTCCCGAGTTAAAGATCTTAGTGACCAGCCGTCAGGTCCTCGGACTGGCCGGTGAGGCAATCTGGCAAGTGCCGCCGCTCGCGACTCCTCCGCTACAGCCCCTGCCGTCATTGGGAGATCTACAACATTACGAAGCAGTGCACTTGTTCATCGAGCGAGCGAGCGCCAGCTGGAGCGAATTCGCATTGACGCAAGAGAATGCGCCAACGGTAGCGCAGATCTGCTATCGCTTGGAGGGGCTGCCGCTTGCGATCGAACTGGCGGCAACGCACGTAAGAAACCTATCTGTGGAAGAGATCGCGGCGCGCTTGCTGGAGCGTCTTCGGCAACTCTCCAACGGGAATGACGACGTAGTATCCCGCCACCGGACGTTGCAAGCTTCGCTGGACTGGAGCTATCAGTTGTTGGGGGACAAGGAACGAGTCTTATTCCGTCAGCTTTCGATCTTCGCCGGAGGGTTTACCTTGGAAGCCGCAGAGGCGGTCTGCGCGGAGACAGCAGTGGACCGATCCAGGGTTCTTCGTTGGCTGACGGGATTGGTGGACAAATCCTTGGTCGCGATCCAGAGGCGAGATGCCATCACGCGCTATCGCTTGCTGGAGACGGTGCGCCAGTATGCGGGGGAGAAGTTGTTGGAGGTGGGGGAGTTCGAACGGGTGCAGGAGCAGCATCTTCAGTTCTTCATCGGGTTGTTGGAAAAAGCACAAGAGGCGCGCTATGGAACCAACCAGGCATCGTGGTTCGATCGCTTCGCCCGGGAGCACGACAACCTCCGGTCCGCACTCTCCTGGTCGCTCCAGGCAGAGCGAACGGAAGCGGCCTTGCAACTGGCCAGTGCCCTCTGGTGGTTCTGGTATGTACGCGGCTATTTGAGCGAAGGGTTAGAATGGCTGAAGAAAGTGCTGGGAAAAAGCAAGGGGATGCGAACGGAGCCGCAGGCGAGAGTACTGAACGGTGCGGGAAATCTAGCGCGTGGACTGAGTGATTATGCGGCGGCACGTTCCTTCCATGAGGAAGCGTTGACCATCTACCGAGGGCTGGAAAACAAGCGAGGGATCGCGGCGACGCTCAGTAACCTGGGAATTGTCACCGCTTCCCAGGACGATCATCCTGTCGCGCGCTCGTTGTTTGAAGAAGCGCTGAGTCTCTTTCGCGAGTTAGGGAACACAGCCGGTATCGCGGCGGTCCTCAGCAACTTAGCCAATGTCCTGACGGACCAAGGAGATTATGCCCTGGCACGCGGGTGTCTAGAGGAGTCCTTGGCCATGCGTCGAGAGTTGGGCGAGAAAGGGAATGTCGCTGTGTCTCTGAGCAGCCTGGGGATCATCGTTCGCTGCCAGGGTGACTATCCACACGCACAGACCTTTCTTGAGGAGAGCTTAGCATTGGCTCGGGAAGTCGAAGACAAGCACTGTATCGCCACCGCGCTTAGAGACCTGGGGTATATCGCTTTTCTTGAAGAGGATTACAAATTGGCACGCGCGCGCTTTGAGGAGAGCGTCTCGATCTATCGAGAGTTGGGCGACCGATTTTTCGAGGCCTATGGGCTGATGGATCTGGGTTCGGTACTGCAAGAGGACGGAGACTACGAGCAGGCGACTGCGCTGGTGAAGCAGAGCCTGGCCTTGTTCCGACAGGCTGGAGTCAAGGGAGGTATTGCCGCGGCACTGAGCAACTTAGCAAGTGTGGCACAATGTCAGAAGGGCTATGAACAAGCAGCCGCTTTATACAAAGAAAGCCTCGACTTGCATCGAACCCTGGGAGAGAAGCCGGGCGTCATCGGGGACTTGGAGGGGCTGGCGCGAGTGGCTTGTGCGCAAGGACACTTCGATAGGACAGCCCATCTGCACGGAGCCGCCGAGGCTTTGCGTGCAGCGACAGGGTCTCCCCGCCCCCCGAATGAACAAACGGACTATGAGCAGGATGTGGCTGCCGCACGCGCCGGGTTGGGAGAAGCAGCGTTGGCGAAAGCGTGGGCTCACGGCCGCGCGATGACCCTGGAGCAGGCGATCGAGTACGCGCTCAACGAAGAATAGTCTGGCAGGTCCTCCACTGCTCTATTGGCCTTTCATCTGGTAAGCTTCCTGGTAGCATGTCAGTGTCGCGCCGCACCTCTTGCTTTGCGAGAAGCACACGCGAAGGGAGAATACCCTTTCGCATTACATCAATTCCTGTCCTATGTCTATGCTACTATACGCTTGTGAATTGGAGATGAAGCGATGAAAATCAAGAATAGTTCTTGCTTTGCTCAAAACCTCTTATCCAAGTAACCGATACGATCACCGGCTCTACTTAAAAAATGCTAAAGATTACCGATCGGCTTCTTTCACAGGCTTCACATGTTCTTCATCTACCTCTAACCAAAATCTTACTCTCTTCGGCAATAAGAGGTTACGCTTTCCGATCAAGGCACGTCATTCCGGCCCATGCACCGATAGCCACGCAGTTCTCGCTTCTGCTGGATCTTCCTTATACGATTCTTATTCGCGGTCACGATTCCCTCCTTTGCTCTGATGCCAGCCGATGTTGTGCAAAAGCTTGTCCCATTTCTTTTCGCTCTCCCCGTGTAAGTGGGCTAGGTAGGCGAGGGCTACGATACCGACGGCCATCCAAAATGTCAGAGCGAACAATCCCAACACGATCTCAAAAATCAGGTCCATGCGTCACCTCCTCACTCCCTTACGACCAGGGTTCAAACAGCAACCCCAGTCGGTTCAGGAGACAGTGTTGCTGCCAGCGGTATGAGCAAACCCGCCAGCAATGGAATAAGCTCGCTGTCAATCTCGACGCGATCACGCAAGAATGTGATCGTGCCAAGACACTCGGATCGCCGACAAGCCTCATCGTCGAGCCACGGGCGTGACCAAACGTTGATCGCGCCAAGAGACTCCGTTCCACGACAATCGAAAATCCCGCCGGTGTGCACGTCCCTCGCCCGGCAGTAGTTCATCAGCTTGCTCCGCTCGCCCTCGTCTAGCTTGATGATGTTGATCATTGTCTCTCATCCTCTTGTGCTTCTCGCGCGCTTACGTGAGATGATGAAGTGTATTTCTGTTGAAATAAATCCGATATACCCCCCCCCGGTTCGCGCGGCCTTTTCGAACGTCTGCAATGTGGCTCCGCCGCAATCGTGCAGAGTCCATTTTTGCGCTACTGATTTCTGATGATTTTTACGCGGAGGTTGCGCAATTGCGCGCGATGCGGGTGTCTGTCCTGGATTAGGTGAGAGTGCTGGAAGAGGAGCTAAGAGACAGTTGCATTACACGATCATGTCCCCAGGGCAGTCCACCGGGTGGACGATCGCCGCCGCCTCTTTGAGCGTGTCGCCGCTTGGGCGATGCCGGCCTCCGGCCCGAACCTTGGGGCTCTCAGGCCGAGGCTCAACCTGTCCAGCATCGTCCGAGCTCCCCTCTCCCGCGCCATCTGAATGCTGAGCTGTTGCTGGTTCTTGCTGGATTTCTGATAGCTTGTCGTACACGTCGTACGACAAGCTATTTTGCTCTTTGGGCCTGCCGACTCCTCCAGTTTTGCCCGCCTTACTCGCTCGCTCTTCGACCGCTTCCCTGCTCTTGGGTGAGGCGATTGGCCAGGAACGCCTTTTGCTCTTCGGTGAGATTGCGCCGGTGCAAGTTTTGTTTCAGCATCCAGACGATGTGTATAAAGCTCGTGTATATATTGCCATCAGAGCATCGCGCCGAGGCTTATCTCATTTTTATGCGAGAGCAGGGCTATTCTGGCGCTGGCGCGGTGCTGGGCGGGGTGGGAAGGAGTGCCTCGCGCGCGGGGGGACCCCGTAAAACGTGATAAACGTGAGAAATGATGATATAGTCTATATTTCTCGTGAGACATTTTTTGAGACAGCCCTGAGACAACTGTCTCACGTGAGACAAGCGTCTCAGCCGTTTCTCAATTTTTGTCTCACGAGTTTCGTTGATTCCATGAAGATTTCTCACATTTCTCACGTTTTATGCCCCTCCAGCATCCGGGGGGATGGGCCGGGGTAGGGGCAAGGCCACAGCCCCGGCTACCTCGTCGATCTCCAAGAGTCCGATCCGGCCAAAATGGTCAATCTTGCGGTAGGCGTTTGCCCGGGAGATGCCGTCGGCCATGAGCCGCCTGACCAGTTCGGATTTCTGCATCACGGTCTTGGACTCAAGGCAAGCACGGATGGAACGATAGATTTCGGTGTCCTTCTCGTTGAGATGTTTGACAGCGATCGCCAGTGCTTGATCTGCCAAGCGTTCATGCCAAGCAAAGGTAGTTTCTGAGGCTACGAGCGGCATAGGTTGCACGTTAGAAAAGGATCGCTGGATGACTGCAAAGTCCAAGACTTCTCCGAGATCGTCGTCATTGCGCAACTCTTGCAGGATGATCACATCGCTGTGAGCTTTCCACGCAGTCGAGCCGCGTGCATTGTCGCTCCATATATACGGATCGTCCCGCAAGCGCGACCGGTCGCCCTGAGCCCCTGGTCGTTTGCGGGCGTGATGCACGATGATCAGGGCTCGCCCGCCGGCCAGTCGCCGGAGCTGGCTCATGGCTTCACAGACTTGAGACGACTTATCCTCATCGCCGGTGTAGAAGATACGGAGTGGGTCAAGGACAATGACTTGGGCGTCTTTATGAGCCTCGATGATTTCCCCAAGCGTCTGGGTTTTCATATCAAGGCTGAGTCCGTGTCCCAGCAGCTTTCGCCCTTCAATCAAGATGAGATTCTGAAGGGCGTGGTCACGTTCTTGCTCGGTGAGCATCTGTTGGATGCCCGTCCATCGCTTAACCAAATCGTGAGTCTTGGATTCCGCGTCTATATACAATACTCGGACAGGCTCAGGGATTTGGAAGCCTACAAAAGAACGACCCGTTGCAAGGCATGAGCAGAACTGTAGCAGCAGCGTAGATTTGCGTTGCTTCTCGTGCCCTACCCAGAGAACCAAGTCGTCGGCGCACAAAAGGTTTTCTACCAAAACTCGTTCGGTGGTCAGCGATTCCGGGGGCGAGGCCAGATCGAAGGTCACGGATTTGAGCAACTGGGTGACGAACGGTTTTTGCTCACTTTCTTGGTTGAGCGTCAGTGGCTTCGTTTTGGCTCTCTCCAAAGCGGCTTGGAACTTTTCTTTGAAGAGGTCTGGATTTTGTTTGTGCAATTCGTTAGGGTCTTTGGCGCCCTCAAGATTTAGCTCAAAGGCTTCGCCCGTCCATCGAATGGACTGTAGCTGCTGAGCTATCCCTTTGATAAACTCGGCTCCCCCGGAGTCAGGTTCATGGAAAACAAACACCCACTTGACGTCTTTGAGATATTCCGGGCGCAACTTGTTAGCCATGGTCGCGCCCGGTATGCCGAGCGCCGGGAACTGGTGTTGCCATAGAGTCCAGCAGTCGGACTCTCCCTCGACCAGCACAAGGAACCCGGAGCGGCGGGCCTCATCGAGCTTATCGAGTCCGTAAGGCACAGGTGGGTATTCGCCCATTTTAGGGAGCCAATAAGACCCGTCTTTGGCGATGAGGGCTGTGCGCAAGCGATGACGTAGCGCCTCTGATCCATCTATGAGGCGGTAGGGGATGAGCACACCGTTGGGCGTATCCTTCACGCCCAAACTGTGCAAGAAGTCTTCGGGTATGGCTTTGTTTTGTGCCAAGTCCTTAACGGTGATCGTTGTGTGCCGGCCGGGTTGGCTTGGCACTGGAAAGAGGTCACGGGTTTGTAGGTTAAGCGCGCGGACGATCGCTTCCAGCTTGCACCCG
Source organism: Candidatus Acetothermia bacterium (assembly GCA_016179105.1). GTDB lineage: Bacteria > Bipolaricaulota > Bipolaricaulia > RBG-16-55-9 > DRXL01 > JACOSB01. The sequence goes on along the minus strand of JACOSB010000043.1, from coordinate 4,654 downwards.
GCATGGCAATGGAGCAAGACTTTCCCATCCGCTCCCATGCCGACGCTCAATGATGATCGTTGGTCATCATGGGCAGGGCAGTGAGCAGTCCAGCCCTTGTCCTTTTTCTGGACGTTGGTCAGGCGGTTGATGATATGGTCGATTGGATTCGTTGTCTGCATTATCCTTCCACCTTCGCGGTTTTCTGGTCACAATAGATGCGTGTGCGATTGTGCAAGGCGCTGAGTCTCCGTTTAAGGTTTTCTAGGCTGATACCAGTTACGTTACAGCGGAGATCGTCGGACTCTGCCCAAAACCACCTCGGCGTTGCACCGGGGATGGAGCACAACATCGCGCTACACTCATTCAGAGTCTGATCGATGATCTCGTGTTTGACATCACACAGTTTTTCTGCTAGGTTTGTTCCAGAAATGCCCATAAGTTGTTAGGGGCCGCGCTCATCACAGCGTGGCCCTTCGTATTTCACTCCTTCTCTGACTCTAATTCCGTTCGCTTTACGTGGGCAGCTTCACAGCCCTGGAACCATTCTCGAACGATGCGCCGAAGCTGGCTGGCAATGCTTCTATCACTCTCTCTTGCCAATCTTCTTACCCTTTCTAACTGACTCTCCTCCAACCGGACTTGAAGTCTTTTCTTCATATATTTTCCTTTCTTGCGGCGTTGATGAATGTCCGACATAGACAATATACGTGTCGGGTAGTCGGTTTAGAAGAGAGAAATTTAATATCTTTTGCCAATTTCTTGCCGCAAACGTATTAAATCGATAAGCTTACACCGTGGTCAGAATAACTGGTGTGCAAAGACGACGGAAAATACGTGAGGACGAAATCGGCTTCATAAAAGGAAAGCGTGGGTATCTTAGACCTACGAAGGCTAGACTGCGTAGGAGCTATCAGAAGATTTTGGATAAACTGAATAGGCTCGCAGTAGAGCCACCTACCGAAGAAGCTGCGCAGGATATTGACACCCTCAAGGATTTTGTCCGCATCTTTGAGGATATGCAAAAAGACCAGCATATGTTCTGGTCCAGATTCAAGAAAGATCCGATTAACTCAGAAGATCAGCTTATACTGTTTTGCCTTCTGAATGTCCGTATGCTGATGTTACCAGATCAGCATTTTCCGCCCATCTATCATGACATGATCAATGCAAAACAGTATTACCAGTCTAAAGCGCGCTTTAGCCCCAAAGAATAATGGTCTGAACAAGTTGGCTCAACGCATCAACACGATACCGACTGTTCGATATAAGCGATTTTTGATGGTTATGGACGATTGGGGTCATTTCGATGTCGGCACGAAATCTCCGAAGCTTGATGTTGGCACAGAGCGATTTGGAGCACACCCTCGTAAGCAGGTCGCTATTGTCGAAGCGATTGAACGTCTCAAAGAATTATTGGGGGACAGCAAATGGAAATACTTTGTGGGTGTGTGCAGACTCAAGACCTGCCAAAAGTTCTATATCAAAAGCCGCCAAGACGCTATGTATTGCAAGCACGAACATGCAGTGAATGCTCAAGTGCGAAAGCACCAAGAAAAAAAGAAGAAACAAGTAAAGTGAGCTTGATCTGTGCGAGCGAGAAAAGGAGCGCCGCAAGTGGACTATCTGACTTTAGGTCCGGGTGCAAAGCGCCGAAGAGCCATTGGTTTACAAAACCGTTGCGCTGATGTTTGGAGGGCGCTTTGTGCTACACTGTGGGCGCGCGAGGACTTGAACCTCGAACCTTCGGAGTGTAATCTTAGGTGCCCAAGGAGGTTGGAGAATTAGGGGCGCATAGCTCAGGGGAAGAGCGTCTGCTTCACACGCAGAAGGTCCGAGGTTCAAATCCTCGTGCGCCCACCACAATTCTCGATCATCCTAAAAATCCTTCTCTCAGATTTTCTTCTATGTCGATAGGCTAAAAAACTCACGGGGATGGAAAAATTTAGGAACCAGCAAATTTATGAATTCTAGATTGTCTCGTGTGGAATTGAAAAAGCACTCGAATGTAATGTATAATACATCGACAACCACCTTCTCCTTGGAGTTTCTTCACATTTCCCTCCTTGGAGGATAGCACGCCCTTCCTGCAAAGGGCGTGCTTCTTATTAGCACATTTGAGGCATCGATGTCAAATCCGGGTGAGACCAATAAGCGGGAATCGAGTATTATCCTTCCATCTCTGGATAACTGGAAATTTTCGGGAAAGTATTTTAAGTACGGCGATCACACCACCTTCTACAAGGACGAGGGCAACGGGGACACTCTTCTCTGCATCCACGGGTTTCCGACAGCGTCCTGGGATTGGCATCGCCTGTGGCAGGAGCTAACCAGGCGATTTCGTGTCATCGCTCCCGACATGATTGGGTTTGGATTCTCGGACAAGCCCATAAAATATGCTTATTCGATCTTCGACCAAGCGACTCTTTGTGAAGAGTTGCTACAAAATTTAGATATCCAAGAAGTTTACCTTCTCGCCCATGACTATGGTGACACAGTGGCTCAAGAGCTGCTCGCGCGCTGCGGAAAACGAAGACAGTCGAGTGCAAGAGGCATCAACATAAAAGCTGTCTGTTTGCTCAATGGCGGCATCTTTCCTGAAGCGACTCACCCGCGACTGATCCAGAAACTTTTGGCGAGCCCACTCGGTTTTGTGATCGAAAAGTTGATCTCTGAGAAAAATTTTCGAAAGAGTTTTGGTGCTATCTTTGGTCCTCAGACAAAGCCTTCGGACACAGAGTTACGCGCATTCTGGTCCCTCGTCACTCATAAAGACGGATTGGCAGTATCGCATAAACTCATTGGTTATACTGTTTTGCTTTCTAAATGTCCGAATGATTGGCTCTTCCAGCCAGCCTTTGCCGCCAGTTTATCCAGACATTCCAATGACGAATTAGTATTATATGGCTGAGCGATGGAAGCATCGTGATCGTTGGGTAGCTGCTTTGCAGAGAGCATCAGTGCCGGTGCGATTGATCAATGGATTGGCTGATCCCGTCTCCGGAACTTCGATCGTCGCCCGCTACCGAGAACTTATTCCTAACGCAGACATAGTCTGCATGAAAGATATCGGACACTATCCTCAACTCGAAAGCCCGGGCGAAATGCTAATAGCTTTTCTTGATTTCATAGACAAAGCGAAAAGTAAATCACACTAACGCAGTCCACTATCGTAGATCACCTGAATAGTGGCAGTCTGGCCTCGCTGCACGGTGACGATCTCGTCGTCGGGCGGCCTGGGCAAAATTGCATTCTTGAAGGGCAGCGCGTGGATGCGATAAGTCCCCGGTACTACTTTTACCGAGAAGCGTCCCAGCCGAGTCGTGCGAATCAATTTCAGGAAAATTTTTCCGCCGTTCGTCTCTAGCTGGAGTCGAGCTTGAAGCGGCTTGGTGTCGCATCCGGGTCGAGTCGGGCCGGGGCAGGCCGGGCTTACTAACACTTGCCCCTGAATTACGCCAAAATTTACGCCGTGCTCAATTCGGAGTTTCTCTGTCAGAGTCTTGAATATTTCGCTCTCAAGAGTGCCTTTAGAATCTACGGGAACCCCACCCAAGATATTAGCTACTTCGGGAACTGCAGCTACGATAAATGGATTGACCGTGACTCTGGTCTGGCGCGCTGAGATTCTCGTCACTGTGAGCGTCAGCGTGTACCAGCCTCCATGCGTGAAGTTGTTCGGAGTAGGAAGGTCAGCGATCTCCTTCAGTCGTTGCTGCTCAACCGTGACTTGGCTTGTTGTGATGCGGCGCTGAGCTTTGTTCGCCTCGCCGATGGGCTCGTTACGCTCAATCAACGTCGTGAGCACTGCCTGCCAGACGAGGTCGAACTCCGCCGTGAAAATCATGTGAGCAGATGCTTGGGCACCCTCAGGAATTTTGAGGGTCTCTGGCAGAGAGACCCATTCTTGGGTACAAGCGTTTAAGACCAGAAGAGTTGCAGAAATCAAAATCGTTAAGACGAGAAATTTTCTCATAACAATCCCCCTTTGCTTGCTACCTGCAAAATTTCCCACAATTTATTATATACCAAATGGAGTAGAGCCAAATGAATTGAATGTCCGTTAACAAATATTAACGGACATTATCCGGAACAAAACCATCGCTTAAACCCCGTTTTAATCGGTTTTGAGGATAAGGGATATGAATACTTCGATGAATCGTATATCTGGCAACAAAAACTTGTTAAATCAGGAGCTGCTCAGAAAGTCCTGGGAGAACGTCCAGACAGCTATGCGCTATGTGAATGCGGCAGCACCGCAATTACGTGAAGCGCACGCGAAGGCGAGCCTGGTGGATCGGCTGTTGGAGTAAGTGTAACCGTCCTTCTATCGCTTGAATCGACGTTTGAGAGCCAACACGAAGAAAGTGATTTGGAATGCCCCTAATACTGATGTAAGCAATTCAACTATCTGCCCCCAAAAGTTGAGAAATACAATGTTTGGCTTGTGGATTAGTGTCATGGATTTCGTGGCATATATTAAGCTGCTTTTTATGAAATCTTTCATCGTCCCCCAAAACTCATGCGGGTTAAACACTAGTACTTCATCCATTTGAAGTTGAGGGGTAGAAGCGAGCGAACTTACACCGAGCATCAGCGGGTGTGAAGTCCCAGTGTACTCCAGCTCCTTGTCGGTTTCGTTCCGTTTCCCACGCGGAGATCTCCCTCACTAAGT
>JACOSB010000081.1 GCA_016179105.1 Candidatus Acetothermia bacterium | reverse complement strand
CGTGCAGAATGCCGACCTGATCGGATCAGCGCTAGCAGGCTGCGGCGGTCGGAGACCTTGAGCTGCACTCGATGCTTTCTCATGTCTCATTTTAATCCCTCACCATCTACCCATCAATTTCACATGGTTAGAGTACTAGAATGGCACGAGTCCCGAAGCCTGCCGAGAAAGCAACCGATGCTGGGAAGCCGCTATATCATCATGAAAATTTGCAGTTAGGCCCAGCGACGCCGATCGATCATGTTATGTATCTTCAACGGACCATCGGCAATCAGGCGGTGCTTCGTTTGTTGGAGTCAGGAGCTCTTCAGCCCAAGCTCAGAATCAACCAGCCAGGAGACATCTACGAGCAAGAGGCTGACCGAGTCGCAGAGCAAGTGACTGCGTCTCCGCAGGCTCCGACTCTGCAACGCAAATGCGCTTGCGGCCAGCACGCTGTTGTGGGTGGAGAGTGCGAAGAGTGCAAGAAAAAACGCGAAGCGACTACTTTGCAACGTGCCGCGACCAGCGCAGCTTCGGTGAATACAGCGCCGCCGATTGTGCAAAAAGCTCTGCGCTCGCCCGGCCAACCTCTCGACGCATCTACGCGAGCGCTCATGGAATCGCGCCTTGGATATGATTTTAGTGAAGTACGAATGCACACGGACGCACGCGCGGCGGAATCGGCACGTGCGCTGAACGCTCATGCATACACAGTGGGTCGGAATATAGTGTTTGGAGCAGGGCAGTATGCACCCGATACGAGACGTGGCACGCAGCTGCTCGCGCATGAGTTAGCACACGTACTCCAATCTGCTGCGGTAACGCGCATCGCCCGTAAGGCGGACGAGAAGGAAGAGGAGGACAAGAAGAAGGCAACGGAAGGCACGGGATCCAAGGCTGAAGCAACATCAGCCTCCGGTACCGCGCCACAGGACGGTGCCGTATCCGCTACGGTAGTGCCCACAGTCACTCCGGGCGGGCATACACCTGCGCCACCTGGGGTGGCTCTCTGCCCAGATGCGCCACCACGCAACATCGTTGTCGTGGGCTGTACCACGACACCTTCGCCCACGCTTCCTGTTGCCGAAAAGGCTATCCTGCCGCTGCCCAGCGCGGGGCGCTTCGGCGGTGATGTGGATCGCGCCAAATTCGCCAAAGAGCTCGCCCAGTGCCGAGCCTCGCGTGAAGTGAAGGACGAGATCGAAAAACGCTACAGCAAGGATGTTGCTACGGCCAAGAAGCGTGCGACTGAGGAAGCCAAGAAAGACACTGAGACAGCGATTAAAGCCGCGACGGAAGGTTTGGATCCTCAGGACAAGGGAACAATTAGCCGCGCCAAGACCCGGGCTGCTGCCGATGCAAAAAAGGCAGCGGCCAAGAAGATCGCGGAGGCGCAGGCAGCTGTCACGCGTGAGGATGTCGCCACCGTAACGGCTGAGCTCGCCACTAAGTACGAAGATGATTTAGCTGCTGACTACGACAACACAATAAGGGGCGCGCTGGTGCGCTATGGGGCTTGGTGGCTGCGAATCATGCAGGCAAAGCTAGACAGCGAACGCAAACGTATCACTAAGGAGAAAAGCGCGAAACCGAAAGTGACAAAGGGGGACACGCCGCCAGTCAAGTCGACTGAGGAAATCGCAGCCGAGGTAGAGGCGGATATGGTTGAAGTGCGTTGCAAACAAGAGGAATGGGCTCGAAACCAATTGGAGGCTATCAGCCACGCTTGGGCAGTGGGCCGTCGAGAACAGATCGACTTCCTCACCATCCCACAGAAGGCAGCCTATCTTAAAGATTTCAAGCCTACTTACGAAGTCGCCATCTCAGATCGGATCGAGATTCCTACTAGCTTACAGGCAGAGAAGAATATGCCGGGCGTGGCACCGGAAATGGCCGATTTTCTGAGCCATCTGGCTGCTGACCCAAACACACCAGCTTTCAAAGCGAGTAATTATTCTGGTCACGGGGGGGGCTCCTGGGCAGGTAAGGGCTTCTCTACGGACCTTTCCCTCACGGCGACGCGGGACCAGCGTGGTTTTTGGGAGCACTCGACTGCCGTGCGCTTTCTGCTCGCTATAGACGCAACGGCCAAAGCGCTAGGTGCCCGCTGGCGTGTGCTCTATAACGACTTCGGCGTGGCGCAGGAGGTGAACCAGATTACCAGCAGTCGCAACGTAGAGTTCATAGGTCATAGCGAAGGCGGCAAACTAAACTGGCACGGGCCGGACCCGCTGATTCTGCACTTCCATCTGGATTTGGAGATACCACAGAACAAGCCGACGCCATGACATTCTTCAGCAGCCTTGGATGCCCTTGCGCGCTTTTATGGAGCCACGCTTTGGTTGTTCGTTCGAGACCATCATCTAGGTGTGAGATTGCTGCGATGAAAGGACGTAATCTATGAGTAGTTTTCCAGACAGCCCTCGTGTCCTCAAACTCAAAGGCGGCGTCGTGCTGATAGATCAAGGAAGCTCAGCTGTGCAGCGCGTCATCGTGTAAAGCGTGAATAACAGGAGGTGATGCAAGAAGGGAGTCGCATGAGTGAATTCCAGCGCTTAAATGTACCTATCATCTCCAATGCCAGTCTCATAAGCGGACGACTGGCTAGCATCATGCCTAACGCAAGCGGACGCGGGTCAGTATGGGACATTGTGCTTTAGACGAAGTGCCCAATGTCGATGGTTTTCCTAAGTTAAAGCGCAATTTAGCTGAACTTACCAATCTATAGGAGGTCACACATGCAACCCGAGAAGATCGCACCGGAATTGTTGGTCGCGCTGGATAAGTTTCAGAAACAAGGACGTCCGGGATTGACTCCGCATATACGTTCGCTGGGATTGGTTTCGGCAGTCGATAGCCCTAAACCCGCTCGCACGATCGTCTTTTTACATTGCGACGAGCAGGCAAAATTCGACCATTTGTCTAGTTTGGGTGTGCGTGTCAACCAACCGAAAGGCAAAGTACGCACCGCCATTTTGCCCTTGGAGGGGCTTGACAGACTATCCGATGAACAGACAGTGAAGCGCATTGTACCTTCGCGGTACTTGCGCCTGCTCATGGATGTCGCTCCCGGCAAAGTCAATCTACCAGCGTTTCGTAGTAACAGTGGCTTGAGCGGGAATGGAGTAATTGTGGGTATCGTGGATAGTGGGATTGATCCAAAACATCCTGCCTTCAGCGGACGTGTTCTGCGAATATGGGATCAAGTGATGTCTGGCCCAGGGGTTCCAGAAGGTAGCTATGGAGCAGAATTGACCGGCGCGATGCTCGAAGCCTCCCGTGACACTCATGGTCATGGTACGCACGTAGCCGGTATCGCCGCCGGTCAAGATGCGAAATATGGCGGGGTCGCTCCAAAAGCGAATTTGCTGATCGTCAGATCGGATTTGCAGGATGCCCATATCGCCGACGGAATTCGCTACATCTTCCGTGTTGCAGGTGAGCTGGGACGGCCGGCCGTGATCAATCTCAGCCTCGGCGGGCACTGGGATCCCCATGACGGTACTGACTCACTCTCGCAGATTGTCACCAGTGAATCAGGATCAGGACGCATCGTTTGTTGCGCCGCGGGCAATGAGGGCGATGACAATATTCATGCTCAAGTGACGATCCCGGCCGGAGCCACGCGCACCGTTCGCTTCCGAGTACCGCCCGGGTTTGGGGGGACTGCCATCTTAAACGGTTGGTACTCCGGCTCCGCTGCTTTGGAAGTGTCGATCCAAGTGCCCAGCCGACTTGTCACGCCTTGGCAGAAAGTGATAACCGCTGGGAATCCATCACAAAGCTACTCTCTAGAAGACTCACAAGTAGATGTTTCCACTCCCGGTCCTGATCCAACGAACGGAGATCATGGTGTACAAGTGTTTGTGAGCGGCGCAGCTCCTGGGACTCCCATCGAAGCGGGTATTTGGAAATTACGATTACGCAATCCTTCCTCGGCGGCTGTTCGTCTTGACGTATGGATCATAGATGATAGCTCACCACAAGCTGTTTTCTTTACCGGCAAGAGCGTGCAAGATTCGATGAAAGTGGGTTCTCCAGGTGCAGCAGCGAGTGCCATCACCGTCGCTTCTTACACTACAAAAGTTAGCTGGAAGGACCTGGGGGAAAATGTGCGGGAAGTCGGACTGACTCTCGACGATATTTCCGGTTTTAGCAGCGAGGGGCCCTTACGAAACGGCACGCAGAAGCCGGAGGTAGCAGCGCCTGGAGCGATGATTGCCTCAGCACTTTCGGCCGATTCTTCAGTTCCCGAAAGTATGGTGGTGGCTTCCGGCTTTCGCATTATGGCTGGCACCAGCATGGCAACACCCTTTATCACCGGAGTCGTCGCGCTCCTGCTTGAACGCAACCCGAGTCTTGACCCAAACGGCGTCAAAGCACTCTTACGCGCCAATAGCGCTATTCCCGGCCGTCCTGCGGGAACCTTTGATCCTAAGTGGGGGTTCGGCCTCATCAATGCACTCAATCTATAGACTTCGAGCATCTCAGGAAATTGTAAGATACAATAAAGAAAGGCTATGAACTATGCGAAGTTAGACGCAGCGTTGGCTACTGCCCTGGGCAAAGTGAAAGATTCAGAGGCGCGTAGCTTCGTCGTTTTTATACATACGGTTTCTATCCCTGGTACAGCCGAGGCAACCTGCTTAGAAAAACTAGGAATCAGTAACTCAAATATGAGTGGCAAGCAGATATTCACTGCTACTCTCTCAGCACAAGAGATTGCTGAATTGTCTGATCAACCGTGGGTAGGGCAAATCAAACTTTCGCAGAAGCTGCGTTTGCTTGAGATTGAGTGAGTCAACTTGTCCCCACGCAACGCTACGTAGAGATGAAAAACATTATGCCAAGGGCACCAGTCACACCTAACGCAAGTCGGGTACGCGGGCAGTTAGTCCGAATCGTCCCTGACCCAAGCGGACGTGGATCGCTCTGGGAAATCGCGATAGACCGAGCGCAAGACGTAGAGGGCCTGCCCAACTTCGCACAAGCGTACGTAGGCAAGACCATCCAAGTCTATGTTCATCCTGAGCTCAAACTTGTCCTCAACATAGGAGATACTCTGCAAGCCCGCATCGCCTTCCGCGGAGATGAGCGCGGTGGTCAGTTCGTCCTCATCGAAGACGATGCAAGCAAGTTGTGATCAGAGCCAGCCATCGGCTTTGGGCAATTAGCTCTTGGCCAACCGCTAAAAGCCGATAGTTCACAGCCCTTATGCCCAACGTTCCAAAGGTGAAGTGGGCTTCGCTCTAGACTTTGACTTTGCAGTTCACCACGCCATTGGTGACAGCTATATTCGTAACAGCAACGCTCGTCGGATTCCCCAGTTGGTCGTTCGAGTTGGGAGTACTGGTGGCATCGAACTTTTTAGCGTTAGCGCTACCAGGATAGGGATCGCCCGTATCTCCACGGTTTCGCCCCAACTCTAGGTCATTCTTGCCATCAGCCTGATCCAACCCAACCCAATAATGCCCCGGATGATTATTATTGTGCTCTGCATCATTGATGTGCCAGATGAGCAGCCCATCGGTAGGGAGCTTGGAGTCAAACCCGACACGCTGACGGTTCTCGACCAAGTAATACTCATTGCCCGCTTTCCCCTTCGTCCAAAGGCGATAGACAGAACCCTTGTTCTGTTCAATAGCTGGCAGCGTCAACGTTTTTGCTTTCTTGACCACGGTTGGCTTAATCCAACCCAGCTTCGCTTTGGACCAAGCACAGAAGTGACTGGGTGTAAGCCCGCCGTTGTTCCAGCTGCCCGCGCCCATCACGCACCACATGCCGACGCCTTCAGAATGATAATCTGTATCGTACAAGTCCGGCAGCCCTAACATGTGCCCAAACTCGTGACAGCAGACGCCGACACGGGCATCTTCGGGAATCGTGAGATAAGAATATGCTGTTTTCCCGTTTGACGTGATTGGCTGAGTAATACTCCATTGGTGCGACCAGATTTTCTGAGTGCGGGTCGTGGGGTTTGGATCGGCCTCTGCTCCTCCGCCGGCATGGACAACAAACAGACCGTCAATATATCCATCGCCGTCGCTATCAAACTGGCCGAAATTGACTCCATTAGCTATGGCAACGTTCAATGCATCTTCCACCATCGTTTGAGCGTTGGGAGGTTGATCGCCTGTGCCGCTTTGTCCGTTGACATAGTACGAGTATTTTTGCGGTAGCCGCAGCCAACCGATGACATCTCCATCTATGTCTAATTGGCTATAGGAATTTTCTTTGTAAAAGTCTCTCATGCTGCCGGTCGGATATGTCCCTTGTGAAAAAAGCATGTTCTTGTAGTCATTGGGGTTGCGCGTGCCTTTGTTGTCTGCAAAATCGACCAGAAGAATGAGCAGACGTAGACTGCCCGTAGTTGGGCGGCTACGCACTGCAAGGCTGGGAGCGAGCCCTGCCCTCGACACTGCTCTAGGTAAAGCATCCTCAGGATAGAAAATTCCTTCGTTCAACCCGGGAGTACCCACTGGCTCTATAGCCAAATTTGAAGTGACTGATGCCAGGCGCCGGTCACGGGTTGTGAATCCGCGCTTCTTCATCTCTGCACGAATTGCTTTGAGCACTTCCGGCGACGGTCCGACTAATAAGGGACGACTTCTTTGTTTCTGACGCATAAGAACCTCCTTAGAAATTCGAATCCTGGAGCAAGCATATCGTTTCAACTGATGAAATCCAGTCCATCTCAAGTGTACTTACGTAGCGTTAAAAAATCGTTAAATCTGAAATCAGTTGATTCTATGTACGATATTCAGCTTTGAATCGCTGAGAACACGGAAACTCCACGGGAAACGCGGAGCCGAAAAAGAATTATGTGTGCTTCATAGACTATCAAAGCTCAAACTCGTCCGTGAAATTTCTGTCTTTATGGATGTTCGGGCCGCCACGTGCCCACATAGATAGAACTTTTTTTTCTTTGATCGTTTCTTGTGCTTCCATCATCTCATTGAGTAGGCCAGATGGCTCCTTCGTCATCCATCGGATTTCCCAGAGCTTTTTGACGGCTTGTACGCTTCCAATGCCTGGGTCACGTACTCATACTGCCATACGACATAATCAAGATGCGCCTTGCGCAAGAGAGATATCAGACCGACAGCTACAACGATGAAAGCTAAGAGGCTGTAGAGAGTTCCGAAACTGACCGAAGTGGAGGCGGCAGTTCCGCTGGCGATCCAGTCCGCTATGCCGTCGAGGATGAATATGGCCAGCAAGAGCAAGAGGGCCACAAACGTATTCCCGCATGTATCCTTGATGACCGCAAGGCGTTCATACCGTCTTTGCTCTTCCATGCCCAGCCTCTTGTAAAACTCAATTTCCTGCTTCGAGAATTCCTTCACATCCACGCCATCGGGGACGTACTTGATAAGCTTGGACAGCATCCCGAACGAGTGGACAACAAAACCAGCGATCCAGGCCACGCCCAGAAGCACCAGCCATGAGCCGAAAGACATGATGCCATAGACTCCAATGATCCCTGTCGACGTGGCCGCACTCCCCAGTGCAAAGAGCAGGATCAGCCCGGGTATGATCTTCGCCAGAAAATCCCTCAGGACGAAACGAGAGTAGAATGAATCGAAAATGTTCGTAAGTTCGCTCACTGTCTCCGCCTCCCTCAATTCCTAAGTCTCTGATATTCTCCAAGCATCATAGAGCAAAGGGATGGAAAGAGTCAAAAAGATGATTAGAGTTTCTTCTTGATGACTAGTGGATCCCTTGAAACCTGGCGAACACGCGTAACCGTCTTTGAGGACGCTCAGGGCACCAGAATTTTTCTCAGCAAGAGAAAGAACACAAAAGTTGCTCAGGGTAGTTGTTTCTGCTAAACTGACCCTTGCATTTCCGTAGTCTTCGGAGGGGTACTCAAGCGGTCGAAGAGGACGGATTGCTAATCCGTTGTAGGGGCTTCACCTCTACCGTGGGTTCAAATCCCACCCCCTCCGCCAAAGGAATTAAAACCGTCTAACAAAACCGCCAAGGCGCCAAGAACGTCAAGGAAATCTATACAGGACTTTCGCGGTTGAGTTTATGAACAGTAAGATAGGGGTATGCAACGCCAGAAATGTTCCCTCGATCTTTATGTGGATTTTCTCGTCGCCAGTCAGAAGCAGTTCTCTGGAATGGAGTTGAGTAAAGTGGCTCCGG
>JACOSB010000080.1 GCA_016179105.1 Candidatus Acetothermia bacterium | reverse complement strand
CATATTCTCTGTGCCTTCTTGGCTTTTCTTAAGCTAGAATGGCAACGCCTCCAGACCGCCGTTTCTTGGTATGACTACAAATGGTCCATTGCTAGGCGGGCGGTTACTGCCTATTTATGCTGAAACGCGAAAGTCCTGAGTACATACTTCTCCTGGTGCTGATCTGACTCTGTTGGAGGTTTAAGAGAATATCGAGCCAATCTTCAACGGCGACCGTTGAATCTTTTGAGATTTTGCCCAAATGCGGCAAGACTCGCTCCACTATAGTATACTCTTCATACTTTCGGGCGCTCGGCAAAAAATCGGCCAAGGAGGCTCACTATGTACAAACTTGTTCGTATTATTCTCGCCCTCAGTCTTGCACTCATTCTAGGAATTGCTCTCTCTTACACCAGCTCTCTCGCTCAGCCATCAGGCCCACCTTATGAGATTGATGTCGCCACCAATTTGGTCTATTACAATGGCCCCGGCTTTAATCCGCAGAAGCACATTCTGGATATTTTCAGTCCCAAAGATTTGCCCAATGCGCCTGTTCTCTTCTTCATCCACGGCGGCGGTTGGACAGAAGGGGATAAGAGCATCTATCCCTTCTTGGGGCGCACGTTCGCGCAGCAGGGGTTCGTCACCGTCGTGATCAGTTATAGACTGACACCCGAAGTGCAGTTCCCTGGTCATATCCAAGATGTCGCCCGTGCCTTTGCTTGGGTTTACAAAAATATTGCTCGGTACGGCGGCAACCCGAATCAAATCTTTGTCACCGGACATTCGGCGGGAGGCCATCTCGCGGCACTCTTGGCTCTGGACAAACGCTACTTACTAGCCGAAGGGCTTTCGGCTGATCTGATCAAAGGCGACTTGCCGATCAGCGGAATCTATAATGTGAACACACACGCGGACGCATACCCCGACGTTAAGAATGTCTTCACCGGCGATCCCGACAAGCAGCGCGATGCTTCACCGGTCGCCCACGTCAGCGAGAAACAGCCGCCCTTCTTAATTTCCTATGCCCAGAACGACCTTCTCACCTTAGATGCGCAAGCGATGGAGCTGGCCAAGCTCCTCCAGCAAAAGGGCACCGAAGCCCAGCTCGTCATGGTGCCAAACGTCGACCATATCGGCATCATTGTCACCGTAGGCACTCCCAACGACTTGACGACCGACTTGATCGTGCGTTTCGTGCGAGCGCATCTGAATTGATAGTTGATAAACATGTTCTGCCTTTACCGATTAATGCGAATCTGAAAAACGTGACAGAACTGCAGGCCAAGCCGGCTGCACGCGGCCTTTAGCCCAGAGTTGAGAGACTCAGCCTGCCCCAGTTGAACCTGGCTTCATCCATCGGATATGCTTTATTCCATCCACAGCCTGGGAGCGTGTGCATGGCTCTTCTTCCATCAGGCAGAGTCACCTTTCTCTTCAGTGATATTCAAGGCAGCACTAAACTGTGGGAAGAGCATCGGGGGGCGATGGACCGGGCCCTCAAACGCCACGACGAATTGATGCGCCAAGCGATTGACGCTCACCATGGGTATATCTTCAAAACCATGGGCGATGCCTTCTGCGTCGCGTTTGCTTCACCGACCGATGCCGTTGCTGCCACGCTGCAAGCCCAGCAAGCCCTTCAAAGCCAAGACTGGGGACAGACATCCATCAAGGTGCGGATGGGCTTGCACACCGGGGAAGCCCACGAGCGAGAGAGAGATTACTTCGGTCCCACCCTCAACCGCACCGCTCGCCTGATGAGCATCGGCCATGGCGGGCCAAGTGCTCCTGTCTCAAGCGACACAAGAGTTGCTTGCAGACACGCTGCCTCCAGGCTTGAGCCTACAAGACTTGGGCTTTCATCGCCTCAAAGACCTGGCTCAACCCGAGCATGTTTACCAATTGGTGCATCCGGAATTACCTCAACAATTTCCCGATCTCAATTCGTTGTCCTACTTAGCAAACAACCTGCCAGCTCAAACCACGCGCTTCATCGGCAGAGAGGCGGACATCGAAGAGGTTTCTCAGCTCTTAGAAAAATCTCGGCTGGTCACGCTCACCGGCATCGGCGGGACGGGCAAGACGAGGCTCTCCTTGCAGGTGGCCGCCGATTGCATTGAGCAGTATGCCGATGGCGTCTGGTTCGTGGAATTGGCTCCGGTGAGTCAACCTCCGTTCGTGGCCAACGCCATCTCGGAAGTATTGAATGTAGCCGATCTGCCGGGCAAGTCGAACCTGGATTCGCTCAAGGAGGCATTGAAGAAGAAACACCTCTTGCTAGTGCTGGACAATTGCGAGCATCTGGGGAGGCCTGTGCGCAGGTGGTGGATAGCTTGCTCAAGGCCTGTCCGCAATTGCGTATCTTGGCCAGTAGCCGGGAGGGATTAAGCATTGGTGGAGAAACCCTCTTCGCTGTCTCGCCCTTACCGCTGCCCCAAGAGCATCTGGAGAAGGAAAAGTTGATGCAAACTCCCTCTGTGCAGCTGTTCGTAGAGCGGGCTCAGGCAGCCAAGCCGAGCTTCCAATTGACCGAGGAGAACGCCGAGGATGTGGCGGAGATCTGTCGGCAGTTGGATGGGATACCCTTGGCGTTGGAGCTGGCCGCGGCACGGGTGAAGATAATGCCGCCGCAGAAGATGGTGGAATACTTGGATGACCGTTTTCGGTATCTGACGGGGGGAGCGCGCACGGCGATGGCGCACCACCAGACGCTGAGAGCGACGATTGACTGGAGTTATGATCTGCTGGAGGAGGAGGAGAAGATTCTGCTCAACCGGCTGAGTCTTTTCCGGGGTGGGTTTGTGCTGGAGGCGACGGAGGGGGTGTGTGCGGGGGGTGCGCTCGATGAACTTTCGGTGCTGGAGCATCTGACTCAGTTGGTGCACAAGTCGCTGGTGCAAGTGGATGAAGAGGGGGAAGAGGCGCGTTACCGTTTGTTGGAGACGGTGAGGCAGTATGCCCAAGAGAAGTTGGAGTCTAGAGGGGAAATGGAGTCCTACCGCCAAGCGCATGGCCAGTATTTTCTTAAGCTGGCGGTAGAAGCGGAACCTCACTTAAGGGGAGCCGAGCAAGCGCACTGGTTGAATCGTCTGGAGCGGGAGCATGAGAACCTGAGGGGGGCGTTGGAGTGGGCATTGGGAGGAAGGCGAGGAGAAGAGGGGCTGCAGCTGGCGGGTGCTATGGGGAGGTTCTGGTGGATACATGGGCACTTGACAGAAGGAAGGGAGGGCTGAGGCAGGCGTTGGAAGTGGGGGGGTAGGAGCATCTATAGGGGCATCCAAAGGAGCGCAGGCCAGGTGCTGCGCTGGGCGGGTGTCTTGGCTGTGAATCAAGGAGATTACGCGGGGGCGCGGGGGTTGCTTGAGGAGAGCCTGGCGATCTTTCGCGAGCTGGGCGACAAGCGGGGCATAGCGAGTGCGTTGAATAACCTGGGTTATGTGGCGTATCACCAGGAAGATCATGTGAGAGTGCGGAGGTTATACGAAGAAGCTCTGGCGAACTTGCGCGAGCTGGGGGATAAGCAGGGCATGGCGATTGCGCTGAACAGCATGGGGCTTGTGGCGTATAACCAGGGAGATCATGCAGGGGCGCGGGCGTTGTACAAAGAGAGCCTGGCGATCCGTCGTGAGTTGGGGAGCAAGCAAGGTATGGCGCACGCGCTCTCGGGTCTGGCTAGCGTGATAGGTGCCGAGGGGCAAGGAGAGCGAGCCGCCCAGCTGCAAGGAGCCATGATGGCCCTGTTGGAGGAGATCGGAACGACGCTCGATCCAACGGAGAAAGCCCTCTACGAGAAGACGGCCACCGCTCTACGGGTGACGATCGGCCAAGAAGGCTACCGCCATGCCTTCGAGGCGGGCCAGCGCTTGATGCTGGAGCAGGCAAAGGCATTGGCGCTGGGCTAGGCTGCTGGCCAATCCCGTCCTGATTCGCTAGGGTAGCGCTGAAACGATGCGTCCTCGATGCCCGTCCTCGTCTTGAGGAAGGTCTGTTATTCCGCGATCTCGGAAATAGGCAAGAACAACATTGGACGACTCGCAATGTTTAGAGTATGGCAAGTCCGTTGCATTTCGTGGTAGCTCCAGTAGCGCTTCTGCACAGAGCCTGAGGGCGTGACACGCACGAAGAAGTGCGCGAGAAACTCAAATGAACTGACTCTAGGGAGAAGACACAAACGCCTCTCGCACCGGTTTCCCGTCCATTGTCGAGATTGCGTTAGTCAATCCCAAGGCGTGCAAGATCGTCGGTGCCGAATCCCAGATATACACACTGGCTGTAATCTCGTGATTTTTTTGAACGCCCACGCCCCATAGAATCCAGGGGATCGTCCTGTCGCGCGGGTCGGCCGAGCCGTGCAATTTGCCGTGGCCTCCGTGGTCGGACGTGAGCAAGATGAGCGACTGATCTTTGATTCCCGCTTGGTCTAAGAACTCCAGAAAGTGCCCAATCTCCGCGTCTGCTTTCTCGACGGCTTGTAACTGCTGCTTGGACATCCAATGCGTCGCGTGTCCGACCTCATCGACGCTCGGCAGATGAATGAAGACCAACTGAGGCTTGTGCAGCTCGAGATAAGCAATGGCTTTCTGCATAATTTGGTGGTCTTCGTCACCCGCGACTTCGAAATAGTCGACGCCCGTCGGCTTGTTCAGATGGGCTAATTCTTTCTTTCCCACGAATAACGCTGTCGAGAGCCCTGCGGCGTGCACCAGATCAAAGAGAGTCCTCGCACGCACGAGACCCCGGTCCGGGTCCCAAGTGTTCCAGTCAACTCCGTGGTGCTCGACCGTCAGTCCTGTGAGCAACGATGTGACCGCTGGGAGCGTTAGGCTTAACGGGGTCGTCTGCGCTGTCCATGTATAAGTACCATTCTGCCAGAGTGAACGGATGACGGGTGTTTGCGCTTCTTGGAGCGCATCGGGCCTCAAACCTTCAATCAAAATAATAAAGACATAGTGAGGAGGCGATTCTGGCATTCGCGGCAGTACCGTTGGCTTCGGCGTGTTTTCTTTTTCTGAGGCGGGAATCTGCGAAGTTTCTGCAAGAGAGGAGACGGGCGGCGGTGTTGGCCGTTGAGAAGTCGCCAACGCCAGCCACAAGATTGCGAAAAGAATAAGAACCCATTCGGCGCGTGACATCGAGAAAAACACCATCGCTTCCATTGGTAGGGGCGAGGTGACCTCGCCCCTACAGCAGCATTATGGCGAAGTTTCATCCCATCTTCAAAATATATTATACTAATTTGCAATAAAAAGGTCAAGATGTTAAGCTGGTAGGAATCAGGAGGTGCACGATGTGGATCAACTACTCGCGCCAGATTCGTGAGAGCCTCTCCGAGTTGAAAGCCCACGAGCAACGCCTCCGCGGTCACTT
>JACOSB010000088.1 GCA_016179105.1 Candidatus Acetothermia bacterium | reverse complement strand
TAACGAAAAGCGGGCGACCGTGGAGTGGCGATTTACCGCGGAGAAGGCGCGCCACAAACTCCAGCGCTTGTATCCTCATTGATCTCTGTGGCGGTGTACTAGTTCCCGTTTTAGAGCCAAGCTCTCTACCAATAACGCTCTTGCCTTTGAGTCGTCACGTTGAGATCGCGCGATTGCTCCCAAAATATTGAGCGAGTTGGCAATACCTTTTTTGTCTCCTAACTCTCTAAATAGAATCAAGCCCTGTTCAAGCAGGACAGTTGCTTGATTATAGTCCCCTTGGCGGTATGCTAGAACGCCCGCTCCATACAGCGCTTTCGCCAACACTGAGCTAGAAGCATTGCTTCTTCTTTGCAGCATCTCATCCAACCATGAACGACCTTCCCTGAAATACCCGCGTATATCCCAGTAAAACCACAGCGCTCCCGCTAATTTTATTCCTTGATCATAGCTCTCTGTAGACTTACTCCAACCGAGTGCCGCTCGCAGATTTTCATGTTCTTTCTCTAGCAGATTCAGCCATCGCTGTTGATCCGTTCCCCGCAACTGCGGCTCGGCTTTTTCTGCCAACGAAAGAAACCAATCGCGATGTCGGTTGCGTAATACGTCAGCTTCTCCTGCTTCCAAGAGCTTGCCCAAGCTGTATTGCCGTATCGTCTGCAGCAGCGTGTACCGCGCTTCTCCGCCTTCTTCCTCAACCATGACGAGTGATTTCTCCACAAGCTGCGTAAGCAAGTCCAGGATTTGAGGGGGTTCAACGCCCTCCCCGGCACAGATTCCCTCGGCCGCTTCCAAGGTCCATCCTCCGACAAAGACCGATGCTCGACGGAACAAGACCCGCTCTACTTCTGAGAGCAACTGGAAGCTCCAGTCCATCGTAGCGAGCAAGGTCTGCTGCCGAGGCAACGCCGTCCGGCTTCCTCCCGTCAGTAACCGGAAGCGATCATCCAGGCGTGCGGCAATCTGTTCGGCAGTCATCACTTTCACCCGTGCAGCGGCCAGCTCGATCGCCAGGGGGATTCCGTCTAGCTGATGACAGACTTTGGCCACCGCTCTCGCATTCTCTTGAGTTAAGGCAAACTGGGGGTGGATGAACAGTGCTCGCTCCAGGAACAAACTAACCGATTCGCATTGTTGTAGGATCTTGAGTGCTGGCAAGCGTTGCGGGTCCGGGACCTCGAGCGAGGGCACAGCATAGATCAACTCACCCGCAATGCCTAACCCCTCTCGGCTCGTTGCCAATACTCTTAAGTTCGAGCAGTGCTTTAGCAGAGTCTCTGCCAATTGTGCACACGCTCCGACCAAATGTTCGCAGTTGTCTAGCACGAGGAGTAGTTGCTTGAGCTGGAGGTAATCTGAGAGAGTTGCCAAGAGTGGGCGGCCTGTCTCTTCTGGCACACCCACAGCCAGTGCAAGAGCCTGGGGCACGAGTGCAGGATCAGAGACAGAGGCAAGCTCGACCAGCCAGACTCCGTGGGCGTATTCCTTCACCAGATCGGTGGCTACTTGCAGTGCGAGCCGCGTCTTGCCACAGCCCCCAGAGCCAGTGAGAGTGAGCAGGCGCGTGATGCCCAACAAGCGCATCACTTCTTGAATCTCTCGCTCACGACCGATGAAGCTAGTCAGCGCACTGGGCAGGTTGTGCCTTGCAGCGCCCGCGGGAGCTGGATACCCTTGCGTAGAAATGTTGCCTTTGAGAATCTGCTCATGCAGTTCACGCGTCTCCGACGATGGCTCTACGTCCAGCTGTTCTTTCAGGGCTTTGACACACGCTTGGTAGATTTTCAACGCTTCGCTCTGCTCGCCCACAAGAGCGTGATAAAGCATCTTCTGGCGATAGGCGGTCTCTTGAGTGGGCTTGAGCGCGATCACTTTCGCGCACAACTCGATTGCTTGTGAGTATTGTCCGAGTCGTGCATGGCAGTCCGCTTGGCGCAACAATGCTAGCAGATACACCTCGCGCCAGTGCTCGCGCGGAGTAGACGCCCACTCCTCATAGAGATCCTCTGCCAGAAACTCACCCTGGTACAGCGCCATCGCTTGCTGATAGGTTCCTAACGCTTCCGGCCATCTACCAGCCTTCTCGGAAGCTTGAGCAGCCTCGATGAATCTTTGGAATTCTTCCGTGTCGATCGAGCAGGGAGCGTCCTTGCTGAAGCAGTAGCCCTGCTGACCCACATTCAAGATGAACTGTGACTCACTGCCCTTCTTCAGCTTCGGCTCCAACGCTCGTCGTAATTCACTGAGGCGAGCGTGCAGGTTGCGGACGGCTTTGTCTGGATCGAGGTCGGGGAAGAGAGCTTCCATCAGTTGATCCTGTGTGAAGACCTGACCGCGATGAGAGAGCAAGAGTTTGAGCAACGCTTGCGGTTTGCCTGGAGACAGAGCTCGTCCGGAGATCAGCGCTCCGTCGCGCCAGACCTGGAAGCTGCCCAGGAGTTGGAGCTTGAGGCCGCCTTCAGTAGAGTCATCTTTCCCCATAAGACCCCCGATTCCTCTAATTATACCGACCCAACGATGGTGGTGACATCTGGGGAATGAGGAAGAATTAGAGAAGCTGTTGAGGGCGGGGTTCCTTAGTGCAGAGGTTCAGATTAAACCTTGCTCTTCCAAATACTGCTGAACCTTGGACAGGAAGGCTTCCAAAGAGGGTGGTCCTGACATTGGCACGTGGCGGCCAGGAGCCTCAAACGGATGGAGATGGCGAATCCCACCTTCGGCATCTTCTCCGTAGAGGCGTTGGCCTCGATGGATCAGAGCCAAATTCAGTTTATTTTTCTGAGCGTTGGTGTACAGATGTACATACAAATCGGGAGCGATATAGATCTGAGCTGTCAACGTGAAGTCGGTTCGGTCGAGAATCGCAAACGAATGGAACGCCGAAAAACGCGGGAGAAGGTCTATCAGTTCATTGAGCAACCTATCCAGATTCAATGGAGCGACTGGCCGAGAGGGTCGATCTCTAGGTTTTCTGTGGGAGGGCATCTAACTGCTTTAAGCGTCGCTTGAGGGTCTTGATCCCGTCTTGGGCTTGCTCCCATGCCATAGCGTCCGATTCCACGTCCCAAGAGAAGTCTTTCTTTTGCACGATATGCTGGCGCTCGAATTGAGTAAAGGTGAGACCGTATTTAGTACGCAGTGCTCGATCCAGATTTTCGTAGTGAGCTAGGCGTCGGCGATATTCCGCCCGCAAAAGCTCCAGGAGCCCTTGGCTCTCGTCTCCGTTTCCTGGGGCAAGAAAGCGAAGATGTTCGCGTAACTCTTCTTGAGTCCTAGACATTTTAGCTCCTTCGCGAATCTACGGGATACAGTTCAGTTTATTCTACTAGATCGACGCTGCTGCGCGCTATGGTCGAGTACATATATTCACACATGTTTAGGCGGAAGTCTTATCCTTGAGCGCATACTCGATCGCCTGCTCCAGTGTCATCGCGCGCCCTTGAGTCCACGCATTAGCTCCCTCTAGGGTAAGCCGGGGACTTGACCAGCCTTTCCCCGCACGGCGAGATAGAGCCCATTCAATATCTCGTAAGCGAGCAGCATCGGTGCGCACAACTCCAGCTCGCCATCGGCATGAAGCTGAATGAGTTCGTCTGCATACGCCTGATGTTCTTCCTGGGGTAGCCAGGCGGGGAGCAAGGCACTGGCATCCGCGACCACGCGTTTCACGGACGGGCCTCCAACTGCTTCCGTGATTTTTGATAAATCTCTTGCGCGTCCAGGTCAGAGCCAACCAACTCCTCCCGTAGCTCGCGTAATCGACTGGCTGCCGCTTGTCGGCGCAGTCGCTCATAAGCTTTGACAGAAATGAGCATGGCCGTAGGCTCGCCGTGCTTAGTGATAGTTACGTCTGTTCCGCGTGCGACTTGACGAAGCAGTTGAGTCAGTTTGTTCTTCGCCTCAAGGACATTCACCGTTTTGCTCACGATCAAATCACCCCTCAAAATTATAGCTATCTGGATAGCTAGAGACAACGTCCCCCATCGCAAGTCGTACAAAGTGGACATGAATCCTGCTCTGCTAAGCGCTGTACTGCGAGTGGGTCACGGGAATTATGCCAACTGTATCGTTCATCCCGCCGAAGAATGGGCGAAGTGAAACCGAAGCGCTCCCTTTTATGCTTCAGTTGTCACAGCGAAATCTGAAGAGAAGAACGAAGATGACAAAACCAATGAAAGGAGTGAAGCACAATGGATCGACACCTCATCGGAGACTTGGCCAAGGCCCGCTATGACGAGTTCTTGAGAGAAGCAAACTGGCGACGGTCGATACAACCGTTGACGGACCAGCCAGTTCAGCGTCCCAGATTATCTCTCTCGGTCATGCGGTTGGTCCAGTCGTTCGTGGAACAGGTACGACGACTTAGAGAGCGGCGTAAGCCGGTGTTGCAGTGAGCAGTGAGAGCGGAGACCAGCATCAATAGCCAAACTCAATTGATCCAAAGGAGGGATCACCGATGTTTCTATCTCAAAACCAAGAGGAGGTCACCATGACCGACCTCAAGCACGATGCAGCGCACAACGAACAACATCAAATTCATCTAAAGGAGAAAATTATGCGCGCAGTCCAATGTCACGAAGCGGGAATTACGAGTCAAACAAAGAGAGCAAGTGGAAAGAAGGAAAGCATGATGAATCGCACACCGTGGGTGGTAGCAGCTATCGTCATCCTGATGGCGCTCAGTATCTTACCCATGACAGCCTCTGCGAGATCATTGCAGGCGAAGTTGTTGATTGAGCAGGTCCAAAAGGTGACACCGTCAGATGCTGCGACAGATGAGTTCTCTGCTTCGTCAGTAGCGATTGCTGCAGATGTCGCACTTGTAGCGACATCCTTGGATTCCCTGCTAGAAAAGGGGAATGTTGGGTCGGTGTACGTTTTTGCACGCAAGGCGGGGAAGACCGTGAGCATGGATTGGCGTTCTCGGGGTCACTGTTGGACTAGTCCGTCGTGTCCCTGATTAGGTTAGGTATAGACAGATAGAGTGAAGAAGCTGGTGATCCTGAGGTAGCCACGAGCGCGGTGTTGAGGCCGGGATTCTCCCAGGCGCTCATATTTATATGCTGAACAGATCTTCCTCCGATGAGGAATGGCTGTCACATCGAGGGTCGGGCATACTTCCCGACCCACGTTTTTTCAAAACAGCAGGGACGCTGGCGACTCGCCAGCGTCCCTAGATTTATTTGGCTGCTTGGGAATTGCCTTAGCGGGACGGCTTGATCTGCAGCTTGCCTCCCACTTCGGTGACCTTCAAGCGCTTATAGATCCGCTCCTTCAATTCGCTGCCCGGCCGGAAGCTGGGCACGACCTTGGCTCCGACAGAAATCTTTTGTCTCGTCTGCGGATTGATCCGCTGGCTGGCGCGACGAGGCTTGGCCCAGAAGGTGCCGAAACCGGTCAGTCTGACCTCATCCCCTTGAGACACGTGATGCGCAATCGCTTCCAGCGTTGCTTCCACGGCCTCGTACGCATCCTTCTTGCTCAACTTGGCCTGCTTGGCCACCCACTCGGTGAGTTCCGCTTTGTTCATGTAACCAACCCCCTAAAAGGTATGAGATGGCCCTATTCTAGCAGGATTCCATCACCACAGTCAATAGGTTGATGGGAACTGAGATTGTCGGTGGACAGTTGCGGGCATTGATGAGTTAAGAAGTTTGGGCTCTCCCTTGAGAGCAACCAAGCGAATTACATGCACTGTGTCGTTTATCCCGCCGAAGAATGGGCGAAGTGATACCGAAGTGCTCTCTTTTATGCTTCAGCTGTCACAGCGAAATCTGAAGCAGAAGGAGGAGACCCAAAATGACGACGAAGCACAAGCGCAATCACGCAGACAGCGGGATCAAGTGGATCCATGTCAAAGCGCAAGGACTCATCGGCTTCCAGACCATAGTAGTCTGGGCAGGAGAGACGGTGGAGCAATTCAAGCAGTTGCTCGGATTGCATCCAGAGACGATGGTGACAGTTCCTACCGTCGCCCTGCCGCTGCATGACGGTGTGAGTCTCTTCGACTACGTCAAGAACTTCGACACGGTGCTGCTCGAGGCATAAGCACACGAAGAAATCAAAGTTAAGAAAGGAGGAACAGCGATGCAAACCGGTGACGCAGTCAGCAATGAGAGAGATCAGCATCAATAACCAAACTCGAAAGATCCTAAGGAGGGATCCCAAATGATCAGTCTTAAAAGTCTCGTAAATCGAAAGAAAGGTCAAGGCGAAAACTACAAAACCCAAGGAGGGGTTACATTGAAACTCAAGAGCCAATTGCGGTTGTTAGTAGCACTGTTGGTGCTAGCAACTTCGACGGCGCTGGCCGCTGATCAAGCCTCGTCGTTTCACGTGATGGTGGAGCAGCAAGCCTCAGTAGTTCGCTTCTCCGTACAAGGGGCAAACGCGATCTCCAGTCAAGTGGAGGTCTTTAGTCTGAACGGAAGCCGTATCTTCGATAGTGGAATAGTGTCGGATCGAACGGTGGCGTGGGCGATGACGGCCAAGAATGGGCGAAGAATCCCGAACGGGGTGTATATGTATGCCGTGACGACCCGCGATCATTCAGGCCATGTGCAGCGCAAGAAGGGCAAGATCGTAGTCCGCAACGGACAGACAGCCAGTGTTCAGCAAACTTCCTCCCCGCCTCAAGTTGAGAACGGACCCACACAGGCAATGGGGCCTGCAAGGCTGGAGTTTGTAGACAAGAATGGACAAGAGCTTACGAAGTTGGATCTCAAGTCACCTATCTTTTTGCGGTTGATTGACCCGAGCCAGAATGTCAATCCGCGCAAGAAGGACAAAGTGACAGTGATAGTTCGTAGTGTCCAGGCTGGAGACCAAGTCAGCGTGACATTAAAAGAAACAGGCAAAAATACAGGCGAGTTCCGAGGCAAGCTGAAAATTAAACAGGCCAGGGTGAATACCAACAATAAGCGGCTGGAAGTCAGTGGTCCTGATGACAAAGTGGAAGCACAGTTTAATCAACTGACAGCCACTCTTCCAAAGGGGATCAACATCGATAAACCAGGTGAGAAAGCTAAGGTAACTATAGGTCCAAATACACAAATCCTCGATGACAAATCATCACAAAACCTGATGCCGCCTTCCGCAGACACAGAAACGTTGGTATTTACTCAGATCACCCCCGCACTGCAGAATCTCAAACCTGGGGACATCGTCGCAATTGGTATAACGGATAGCACTCCCAATGGCCTGCTACGTAAAGTGAAAGCCGTGCGTACCGACAATGGCCAGGTGCAAGTAGATGTCGAGAAGGTTGCCTTTAATGAGGCATTTCCTCAAGGTCATATCAGCGTTGACCGTGATCTGATTCAGGATGACGTGCGGGAATTCACGCCCATGTTCTCAGGGATAACCCTCAAACCCATGAAGACTCGGAAAGGCCTCACACCTGATTTCACACTAGATCACAAATTTTCGTTGGATTTCGATAATGTCTTATATGACCGGGACGGCAACAAGGGCACTACTGACGATCAGGTTCGTATTTCAGGAAGTGTAGAACTCACACCCTTCTTGGTACTCGACGCGGACTGGTCATGCTGTAGCCCTGTTCCTGACTACTTCAAAGCATCCATTGGCTTTAGGCAATCGAGTCATTTGCGCTTCGATGGGAAAGTGAACTTTGCTTTCAACAAAAGCGTAAATATTGCCCATTTCAAGACCTATCCCCTCGGTGGGTTCTTCACGGTCGAGTTTACCTTGCAGATCGGCGTCGATGGAAACCTTTCAGCGACAGCGTCATTCGATGTCAATCAAGATCTAACTCTTGCAGCGTGTATCGAATACAAGGACAGTTGGGACAATTGCAGCCAGGCCGATGCAAACCTTGGGATTGCGAATGATGTGCTTCAAGGCAATGTCTCGGTCTTTGGATATGTAGGCTTCCATGTATATCTTGGAGTGCTCTATGAGTTCGCTGCGTTCAAGGGAACATTGAGGCTTGGTCCTAAGATCGAAGCCCAGTACCCCGGTCGACCTCGTTGGAAGCTATCTTTCTGTGTAGACTTCCCAGTGAAAGTTACCTTGGATTTTCTTATTGACGAAGAGACGGTGTGGCGAGATAATCTGTTCAATTGGTGTAAGCACATTCAGGATGCTCCCAACAGTCCGCCTAGCGTGCGGATCATTAGCCCTAGGAACGGCGATAACCTTGCTGCTGGTAATTCAGTCTACTTTCAAGCTCAAGCCACTGATGCCGAAGATGGGGATCCAAGTTGGGGCAACGCCTGTTGTGGTAGCACCTTTACCTGGACTTCGGACCGAGATGGCATCATAGATACGAGCAGATCGTACACTTTTACGACCCCGGGTAGCAGAGTTATCACCGTCACTGTCCGTGATAGTGATGGAGCAGAGGCAAAGGCTAGTGTCACAGTCAACGTTACAATCGGTGCACTGAAAGTAACCATCTACAGGCCAACCTCCGGCGAATCGATCGTTAAGGGCCAAGCCTATCTCCTTCGTGGTGGTGGTTCTTATGACGCCAATGCTGGGCTTGAACTACCTTGTGATCGCTTACAATGGAAGAGCAATGTGCCCGCAGATCCTTTGCCGCTTACTGGTTGTTCTGTACCAGTGACCTTCACCAGTTCTGGTCCTCGGACCATCACACTCACCGGCATTGATGCACAGGGCGCAAGTGCGCAAGCCACTGTGAACATCAATGTGATTGAGCCAAAAGGAACGTTGCCACCCGTGGTGCAAATTGTCAGCCCCGACGTCGCTGTTTGGGATTTGTTCAATGCCTTCTGCCCCTCCGGACCACCCTGCTCAGGGAATAAGACGATAAGTTTAATAGGCAAAGCCGCTGATCCAGACGGCAAGAAGATCGTAGAGTATCGATGGGCCTTGCAATATTGGGATTCCAGTTCCAATTCGTGGGTCATTTGGAAGACCTTCGGGACAAGTCCTTCGGTGACGGTGAAATTTGATGATTTTCCGTGCTTCGTTGACTTCAACGGTGACCAGCACCGGCTGTTGTTCTCCGCAACCGATGAGGATGGGCAGACGGGCTCTGACTACGTTGGCATCAAATACTCATGCGTGCCTTAGGCTGAAAGAGGAAAAAACGAAGTCTATGACACTAGGGGCTGAGGGTTACCTCAGCCCCTACTTTCTTTAAGAGGGATCATTCCACTCCCTTTCTTGGCCATGCTTTGAGCACAGCACCGTGACACTGAGCTGCCGACGAATTTTCTCTCCCGTGCCTAACCCTCCCCAACTGTTGGAAGAAGATTCCGATATCTGTCAAGACCTCTTCTCGCAATAACGCTCATCTTGTCATCATTCTCGCCGAAGAATGGGCGAAGCGAAACCGAAGCGCTCTGAATTATCCTCCAGCTGTGATAGCGAAACCTAAACAAGAAGGAGGAGACCCAAAATGACAAACAAGAAAAAGAACAGCTGATAGCGATCTTCGCGGACTTTATCACGGCTTGCAGCCTGAAGCTGAAAGAGCGATACCAGCAGGCTCGGCTGCATCGAGAACTGTAAACGTGTGACTCAATAGGCAAACGAACGACCAATCAATTGAAAGGAGTGAGCGCCATGAAAGCGCAAATAAGAAAAGCCTGGGCGGGGCTGACCGCCCAACGGACTGCCACATGGACAGAATCTCACGATCCTCAGGAGGGATCAAGAATGTTTACATCTCAAGAAAGGAAGATAGTCACAATGACTGAACCTCAGCGCAACGCAGCGCAAGACAGACAGCACAAAATCTGTATGAGCTGGAAAAATGTTCAGCAGATATTCATGTCGATGTGTGTGGCAATAGTACTGTTCACAGTAAGCGGGCCTGTCCTCGGGCAGCAAGCAAAGCCTGTACAACCAGTTTCCCATAAGGCGCGGCCATTATCGGGAAACCTGCAGTTTGATTTAACGGGCGTATGGAGCGCTGACGATATATGGAGCGCTGACGGTAACGGCGGAATGTATTATGTGCGGCAGATAGGCGATACCGTATGGTGGGCAGGCATGAGTACTGAATCATCTTTTGGCAAGCATGATTTTCAAAAGGGGTTGCTATGGATCAATGTGTTTCACGGAACCATCCACCGTGATACTAACACTATTGAGGGAGAGTGGGCACGTGTCGGAGGCGAATTATTACCACTAGATTGGGGACCGGGGCATGGCAGATTGACCTTACAAATCGGTACTGATCCTCTCGGTGCTCAGGTCGCAGTTCTGTCTAAGTTGGCAGAGACTGGTGGAGTTGGTGCATCGACTTGGACGAAGTTCTCGACTATCCTTTTGCCCTTTCCCCCACCCTTCGATGACTGTGATATCAGCTGCAAGTTCGAACGGGTGATGAGGAATGACGGCGGCAGTATGCATGACCACCTAAAACAGTTCAAAGATAATGTCGTCGTTTTTGGAACTCCCAGAGACATATCTTTGAGCTTCCCGAACACTGACGACTACAGTTATTCCAATTTTATGTGCGGAGTAGATGACGGCAAATATGATGGAGACTTCATGTTCGATTTAGCTATCGATAGACCCAACCTGGACTCGCAGCCCGGTTTTTGGTCTGATGGGTGGTACAATGTTGCTAACGGGGCAACTCCCCAACTGATCCAAAATAAACTACTGGACCTAGGTAGGGTTAACATCATGCATCCCGAGCTGATTATGTATGGTAGGCCGAGCGCCATTCCTCTGCTTAAAGATTGTTCAGGGAAGCTCGCACCACTCTTGCCAGGGTGGATGGAGGGCGGCGCCAATAGTGTCTTGCTCAATGGACGACCTGTTAGCAAATTTGGCGGTCTCCACCAAACAATGCAAGATGCAGTAGATAAAGGCAACCGCGTCAGAGTTACGGGATTCTTGGCGACAGATTGTCATGGTGCATTTGGAGACTGTGAAGATAGCGACGCTAAAGTAGAGATCCATCCCGTCTACTCCATTGACGTCATCCAGAATTTTATTACCGAGCCCAGAAATTTCGCTGCGAATTTAACCGGCGTTTGGGCCGCTGACGACGTAGGGACATACTATGTTCGTCAAATTGGTAGTACGGTCTGGTGGTTGGGACTTAGTCGGGACCGTGGGCGGACGTTTGCTAATGTCTTCCAAGGAACGATCCAAGGTAATACCATCACCGGTGACTGGGTGGATGTACCTCTAGGCGTCATCAGCAATAGTGGTACCTTGAGCCTTACTTTTGCGGACTGGGGGGACGTGCCTTCAGGTATAAACCGTAACAAGGGCACTTTGATCCCCACCAGTGGCGGCAGCCCCGGGGCCAAGTTTTTCATATTCAAGTTCGCCAACGGTACAGGAGGCTTCGGAGCGCGAAGATGGGAGAAGCTGTATGATGTGATTCCAACGTTTGCTCCACCGAATGATGTCGATCTCGCCCTCACCGCTACGGTCAGCCCAAACGCAGTCACGCTAGGGAGCGACTTGACCTATACGCTCACTGCCACCAACAATGGACCGGCTGTGGCCACAGGGGTGAAGCTCCGCTACGCTCTACCGGGCGGGGTCACTTTAGTCTCAGTCAAGTCTAGCCAAGGGAGCTGCGATGGCCAACCGGTAAATGGCATTGGCATCTGTAGACTAGGGACCATGGACAGCGGCGCGAGTGCGACAATCACGCTTGTTGTCAGACCTAGTGCTGCGGGTACAAGTTCTATCATAGGTGATGTGGAAGGCTCTGAATATGACCCCAATGCGACGAACAATAGTTTTAGCGTGAATGCGACCGTTAATCCTAGCTGTCCTGGTGTGACTGTTTCGTCATCGCCAGCATCACTGCGCTACAATGCCACAGCTAGGCGAGCGGCCAGAAAAACAATCCGCCTCTCTATCACCAATAATAGCGCGGCTCCACAGACTGTCGTCAGCATCGTGCCACTGCTAAACCAACCCTTTACTATCGTAGGTCTAAGACCCGCTTTGCCCATGCTGATCCCCGCCGGGAAGAAGCTGCAGTTTAAAGTGCAGACGCAGAGAGCAGCTGGCTTTCCCCCGGCGACGGCGATAGCTCCCTACTTCAAAGTCACGTTGAGTTGTGGGACGCTAGCTATGGCAAAGGAAGCCTCTCAGGTCATTCCATTCAGCTTCGAGGGATCACAGCTGAACCTCGAGCCAGGTCGGCTGATCCTACAAGCTCAAGGCTCTGGCATCGAGTCTATCCGCTTGGAGCTCTTTAGCTTAAACGGCCAGAAACTGCTGGATCGCACGAGCACGGGCAATATGCTGACCGTGCTGACAGGGACTAGCAGCGATAACTCTCTAGCCAATGGTATGTATTTCTACGTAGCCAGCGTGCGGGGCACTAAGGGCGAACTGATACGTACGGAAGTGCGCAAGCTCGTTGTTCTCAAATAAGCCAAGGCAGAGTAGAAGCAAAGGGGCCGGGCGCCATCCCCTGGCCCCAATTCTTTTTTGGGATGATTGTGTCATGTAGTGCGTGATCTTGACATAAGAGACCTCCCTCATAGAGTCTCTCGGCCAGATACCTCCTAACTGAGGCTGTGTACACTAAGTTCTGTAAATTGGGAGGGGCGTAAGAAAGCTGTTCCCTCCAAGATCGGGGATGAATCGAACCCGAATGGAGGAGGGAAAAGCTGTGAAACAAACCCAAGATACCCTCATGACGCAATTGTTGC
>JACOSB010000087.1 GCA_016179105.1 Candidatus Acetothermia bacterium | reverse complement strand
GAGACCAGCTTCAGTCAACTCACCGGGCTCTTTCCCAAGAGCATCCACGCGGTGACGGCTCGTGGGTTTGAACTGAAGCTGGTCTGGTTTATTCTGGCTTTTGCTATCCATAGTCTCTAGGTGGCAACTTGGGTTATATTAAGTCAAAGTCTGTAAAGCCTGTCGAGCAGGTCTATTTGCAGATTGCTCTCTTGTATCGGGCGCTGGCCTCGGATGAAAAAGAAGAAGGACACCTGGACAAGGCCAGCCAAGCCCTAGAGGAATCAAAAAAGTATTTGGAACAGTTGCTCGAACTTCAACCCGATGAGACTCTAAGGTTAGAAGCATTGTACGCGCTCCAAGTGCTCTTGCCTATCGCCAACGATAAGAGCGAGGACGAAACCCTGCCCAGAGTGGAAGCTTTTCTCAAGGATCATCCCGACTCGGAGCTCGCCTATTTGACCCGTGCGGAGATTTTTCACAATCGGGTGCTGAACGGCCAGACCGACTGGTGTGATCAAACCAAAGCCGACTATGATCACGCACTCCAACTCATCAACAAGCAACTCGACGAAGCCGACCAGCAAGCCCGGCTCAGCGAGCTCGATCCCCGCGGTCCGCAAATACTGTACGAAACTTTCGTTCCGTTTCTCACGCAAGAAAAAGAGGTGGCCGAGCGCCAGCTGAAAGCGCTGAAATGCTGAGGAGCGTCCCCTGTGGTTTCCCCTAACGCACTAAAGCTGCAACACTCTCCATGAGCCACGTGGGCTGAAGCTCGCTTCGTTCCAAGTCTTCTTTGGCTGTGACTCCGGTTAGGACCAACACCGAATCCATACCCATACGTTGGGCTCCCAAGATGTCCGTTTCCAGCCGGTCGCCTATGACCAAGCACTCTTTGGGATTTTGAACTCCGGCTGCCTGCATCGCAATTTGAAACGCGATTCGAGAAGGCTTGCCCAGGATTTCTATGGGCGAAAACCCCATGCCCGTGAGCGCCCCAACGATAGCGCCCGCTCCCGGGATTTGCCCCGTTGGAGTCGGAAAGGTCGGATCGGCATTGGTGGCAAGACACCGAGCCCCGTGCCGAAGCGCCCGCAACGCTCGGCTCAATTTTTCATAGGTGAGAGCCCGATCCAGCCCCGCGATGACAAATTTTGCTCTGTCGGGGTCTGCCATGCGATGGCCCGCCAGCTCCAGCTCTTCTCTCAGGCCGTCTTCACCAAGGATGAAGACGGGCGATGGCCCAGCCTGTTCTAAGAGATACCGAGCAATGATATACGCGCTATGGACGATCATCTCTGGCTCTACGGCGAACCCTAATTTTTGCAACCCGTCAGCAAAGCTTGCGCGCGACCGAGTGGAGTTGTTCGAGGCGATGATGACCCGTCCCATCTTCTTCAATTTCTCTAATGCTTGCGGCGCACCGGGAAGCACTTCAAAAGAACGTATCAGAACGCCATCGAGGTCGACTAAGAAGGCTCGGTAATTCTCTAAGTTGAGCTTGGGCCGACCCATGAGCAAATCACGATCCCTTCTGCTGGAACAAGACTTTGCCGTCGTGCGTGACGCAGCAGCCTTTGATAATCTCATCGTTGAAGTCGAGGCTCAACTTGCCATCTTTGATGAGCAGTTGCAAGAGCGTCGCGATATTTCGCGAATACATTTGGCTGGCATGATAGCTCATCATGCTGGCAAGGTTGAGCGGCCCAAGGATCGTGACTCCGCTCTCAACGAGTTCTTGCCCGGCTTGAGTTAACTCACAATTCCCGCCCTGTTCGGCTGCCAAATCTACGATCACTCCCCCCGGTTTCATTTTTTGAACCATCTCTCGGGTGATAAGCACAGGAGCTCTCTTGCCAGGGACGATGGCCGTCGTGATCACAATATCCGCATCTTTAAGATATTGAGTAATCAGCTCGCGCTCCTGGCGATGGTGTGCTTCGCTCAGCTCTTTGGCGTAGCCGCTCTTATCAGCAGCCTCCTGCAGGGCCAAACCGACGAACTTCGCTCCCAAACTCTCGACTTCTTGTTTCACAGCGGGTCGCACATCAAACGCTTGCACCACCGCTCCTAGGCGTCTGGCGGTCGCAATCGCTTGCAAGCCAGCGACGCCCGCCCCCAAGATGAAGACTTTGGCCGGAGTAATCGTGCCAGCGGCTGTTGTCAACATCGGAAATAATTTTTTAGAAGCGTTTGCGGCCAATAGAACGGCTTTGTAGCCCGCGACCGTGCTCTGAGAAGAGAGTGCATCCATCGACTGAGCCCGTGTAGTTCTAGGAATCTCATCCATGCTGAAGCTCGTAATCTTGCGCTCGGCCAGCATCTGGACGAGATCGAAGTTTGTCATCGGTTGCAAGAAAGCAATCAACAGAGATTTCTCTTTCATCAAAGCGACCTCGTGTTTTCCCAGCGTTGAGTTGAGCACCGGTTTTTGCACTTTGAGCAAGATATCGGCTTCACTGAAGAGCGCTGCGGTGTCAGAGATGATCGTAGCGCCAGCGTCTTTGTAAGCTTGATCCGAAAAATTAGCTCCCGCTCCGGCCCCTGCCTCGACCCGAATCTCCAGTCCCGATTTGATCAACTTCGAAACCATCTCGGGGACCACCGATACGCGTTTCTCGTTTGCTAGGATTTCTTTCGGAATGGCAACTCTCATACTCTTAGTTCGATCTGTGATTCACCTCCTTGATTCGTCGCGAGCGATCATAACATGTTTGTGGTCTGAATGTCTAGAGTATAAGCTGTGCTAAGAGAGTTACAAGGAAGAGATGGGGGCAAGGCATTCTCGCAAACAGATGCTTTGCCCCCTACAAAATCTGATTGACCTAAAATCGATGCAGTTAGTGGTTCGTCATCACCCAGAATAAGACAAGTGTGGTCGTCACGACTCCGATGGCGGCTCCCATATTAAACGAATCGTCGGCTGGACTCGGCTGAGTCTGCAATGTGGAGAATGATTCGCTGGGTGGGGAAGAGTTTTGGTGGACAGTCGGCGTCGCGTCAGACACGCTGTACGTCGGCCCTTGCGATTTACCCGGGTCGCTGCTGGCGATCGACACCGGGCTTATCACCCGATATGACCCGCCGTGTGGCGGATAGAAGATCATCTGTACGAGAGTACCAAAGACAGCTCCGACCAGTGGCAACAAAATATACTTTTCAAAATTTCTGAAGAAGCCCATAACCCTCCCTTTCCTTCGTCTAGCCTTATGTGATGATGCCCATCCTACACGATGGATTGGAGACTCCGATAAATGAAAAAATTTCCCCTTCTGATATGCAATTCGATTGAATTTTTCATTTGATAATCTCTTGGATAAATCGATAAAATGCAACGGCTTTGTAGCAATCCATATAGGGGGTCAAACGAAGGAGCGAGCGATGGCCCAGGCTTTGCCCAAGACAGCTGAAGTCGTGATTATCGGCGGCGGAATTGTCGGCGCGAGCATCGCCTATCATCTCACGCAGCTTGGCTGCCGAGATGTGGTGATGCTTGAGCGCGAATGCATCCAAGGCTTAGGGTCAACCGGCCGCGCTACCGGAGGTGTCCGCGCTCAGTTTGCTCATCCGACCGATATCCAGATGTCGCTTTACTCGATCGAATGCTTCAAGCGCTTCCAAGACGAGACGAGTGTCGATCCCGGCTATCGTCCCAATGGCTATCTCTTTCTAGCTACGGCTGAGAATCACCTGCAATCGCTCAAGAAACTGATCGCGCTCCAACAACGAGAAGGGCTCAAAGCAGTCAAGCTCATGAACCGCAAGGAAATTCATGAGATAGCTCCGTTTATTTTCGTTGAGGATCTGCTCGGCGGTAGCTACTGTTCGACCGATGGGTTTATCGACCCTTTGAATTTGCTCAAAGGGTTTAGCCAAAAAGCTCTGGAGCGCGGCGCACAACTTTACTTAGACACAAAAGTCACCGGCATTCGCTTGGAGAATAAGAAAATTCAAAGCGTAGAGACGAATCAGGGAACTATCTCGACTCACTGCGTAGTTAATGCGGCGGGCGCTTGGGCCAAACACATCGCAAGTCTGATTGGGATCGACCTTCCCGTCGAACCGTTGCGTCGCCATGTCGCGGGCACCCAGCCTTTTCCCGCATTACCTGACGAAGCCCCGATGGTCATTGAGCTGGCAACGAGCTTTCACTTTCGTAAGGATCATCAGACTGGAGGCGTGATGCTCCTCTGGAATGATCCTTCGGAGTCATGGGGCGAGAGCTTGAGCTTCAGCACAGATTGGCTAAAAAAGATGTTGACCTTCGCGCGACGCAGAGTTCCCATGTTCTCCGAACTGCAAATCAGCCCGAAGCGCAGCTGGACCGGGCTCTACGAAGTGACGCCCGATCGTCATCCCATACTCGGCCCAGCGCCGGGAATCGAGGGTTTCTACCTTGCGAACGGCTTTAGCGGGCATGGGGTCATGCACTCTCCAGCGACCGGGAGAGTCTTGGCTGAACTCATCACTCAAGCCAAGACAAAATTGTTGGACATTAGCTCGCTGGGTCTAGAACGTTTTGAATTGGGCCAGCTTATCGAAGAAACCGGCGTACTTTGAATACTTCTCAAATCGAGAGATCGGTGGTCGCCTAGTGCCCGGACAACGCGCGAAAGATCTCGCGAGACCTGATCGTGCGCATCATGCAAAGACATTGAGCGGAGGCTGTTTTCGTGCTCCACTCGCAAGGAGGGAAATTTGGATTTTTGAAACGAACCAGAGTAACATAGCTTCAATTATGAGACTAAAGTCTGATTTCACCACCATCACATTGGCGCTCATTCCGGTGGCAATTGTCATTAACATCGTGGTCGGCAACATCGTCCAAGTGGTCTTGAAATTGCCCATCTATCTCGACTCGATCGGGACAGTGCTCGTCGCGGTACTTGCGGGTCCTCTCGCCGGAGCCGTCACGGGCGCTTTGTCGAACATTATCTGGGGTATTCTTTTCTCTAATCCGACGATCATGCCCTTTGCGATCACGGCGTTCTGCATCGGGCTTGTTGCAGGATGGCTCGCCGGCCGAGGGATTCTCAAGAATATTCTTGCGACTATTGTCGGTGGCCTACTCACCGGAGCCGTCGCCGCAATCGTTTCTGCTCCTATTGCTGCCTACATTTTCGGCGGCATCACTGGGTCTGGGACCGATTGGCTGGTTGCCTTCTTCCAGGCAACGGGAGCTAATATTTTACAAGCAGCAACGCTGCAAGGGCTTATCTCGGACCCGCTGGACAAAACCATCTCGTTCCTTGTGGTTTGGATTATCTTGCGCGGAATGTCGCAGCGCTATCTCTCGCACTTCCCGCGCGCCAACAACGTCATCCGCTCCTAAGTTGAATCACGCATTTTACGTCCCGCACGAAAGCGCGCTGCACCGACTTCATCCACTGACCAAGCTTATCGCTGGGCTGGCCATTGTGCTCATAGGTTTTTCGGCACGATGGCCGCACCTGCCCGTCGCACTCTTTGTCTTCTTGATCTTGCCACTGGCCGTCTGGGGGCAACTATTACGAGAATTGGGACGCACCACGCTCGCGGTGATTTTTCCCTTCGCTCTCTCGATCACGCTTGTGCAAGGATTTTTCTATCCTGGTGCGACGCATGTTATTTTTTCACTCGGTCCTTTCGCGCTCAAAGAAGAAGGCCTTCTATTTGCCTATGGAACGCTCGGGAAAATTTTGCTGCTCGCGGGAGCAGGATTACTGCTCTTGTTTTCCACCCATCCTGCGGACTTGATCTTAGCGCTCGTCCAGCATGGTTTTCCTAACGCGCTCGCGTATATTGTAGTAACCGCGATCCAACTTCTTCCACATATGCAGGCAAAGGCAATGGCCATTGTCAATGCCCAACGGGCGCGGGGACTGGAGACCGAGACGAATTTGTGGAGGCGGTCGCGAGCACTCCTGGCTCTCGTCGGCCCTCTTGTGTTTAGCGCGCTGGTCGATGTCCATGAGCGTGCTCTGGCGCTCGAAGCGCGGGCTTTTTCAGCGCCCTGCTCAAAAACAAGCTTAAAAGAGTTGCACGACACACGTGAAGAAGCCCTCGCACGCTGGGCCATCATCGTATTATCTATCGCATTCATCGCCTGGCAGATTGGGGGATTATGATTCAACTCGATCATGTCACTTACACTTATCCCCAGGCAAAACACCCGGCTCTTTCCGATATTTCTCTGGAGATCACAGAGTCATCGTTGGTTGCTATAGTGGGCCCTAGCGGTGCTGGGAAATCTTCGCTCTGCGCTCTCCTTGCTGGATTCATTCCTCATCATTTTCACGGCATCCTTCAAGGGCGAGCCCTCGTCCATGGTCAGGATATCGCTAACACTCCACTGGCAGAGCTCGTCACTCACGTGGGTTATGTCTTCCAAAATCCCTTCACGCAACTGAGCGGGGCCAAGCTCACCACAAGAGAAGAGATTGCCTTTGGCTTAGAAAATCTGGGGGTACCCCGATTAGAAATGGCCGAGCGCGTCGATCGAGTGATCGAGCTTTTTTCACTGAGAGATATAGCCAATCGTTCACCTTACGAAATTAGCGGGGGCGAGATGCAGCGGGTCGCGCTCGCTTCGATTTTCGTGATGAAGCCACGTGTTCTCGTGCTCGATGAACCGACAGCCCAGCTGGACCCGCTTGGAGCGCGTCAAGTGTTTGAAGCCATCCGCACGCTCACGAATACCCAGAGCGTTACGGTCATCATAGTCGAAGACAAGACCGAATGGATTGCCACGTTTGCCGATCGTGTGATCACTCTGCACGAAGGGCGCGTCGTACTGGATGGTTCACCCGATGCTGTGCTCACTTCACCACTCTTAGCTGAAATCGGTATCCGTGTATCACACTATACGCAAGCCGCGCGAGCCGCCTCTCGCCATCGTCTGTGGCCGTCAGAATTAGCTTTGCCTACGACGCTTGACAAGGCCATCGACGGATTCAAACGAGCAAGAAAAAAATATGAAAATCTCGGTTAACGATTTACACTTTGCGTATCCCAATGGCGTTGAGGTCTTGCGGGAGCTTTCTTTTGAAATTTCTTCTGGAGAGCGCGTGGCCATTATTGGTCAGAACGGTGCTGGAAAGTCTACGCTCGTCAAGCATTTCAATGGATTACTCAAACCTTCGCGTGGCTTTGTGACCATCGGTGATTGGGATACGCAAAGCCACACGGTCGCGCAGATGGCGCAACGCGTCGGCTTCTTGTTCCAAAACCCCGATGAGCAGATTTTCAAAAGACGGGTCTTCGATGAAGTGGCGTTCGGCCCAAGCAACCTAGGGCTCTCTCCCGAAGAAATCGAAAGGCATGTCAGTGCCGCGCTCTCCCGAGTCGGACTTAGCGATATGCGAGAGATGCATCCCTATGATTTGCTCCCGGCTCGGCGCAAATTGGTCGCACTAGCCTCTGTGCTGGCCATGGAGACACCGATTCTGGTGCTCGATGAGCCGACGATCGGCCAAGACGGACGTGGCCTCGCGCGATTAGGCGCCCTGATCGACGATCTCACTCAACAGGGCAAGACGATCATCACGATCTCGCACGACATGGATTTTTGCGCCGAACACTTTGAGCGTATCATGGTTATGAAGCAGGGTCGTATGCTAATAGATGGCGCGACGCATGACGTATTTGCACGCTTTGAGTTGCTTGCCGAAGCATTCCTTGAGCCTCCGCAGATGACGCGACTCGGACGGGCGCTGGGGTTGCCAGAAACCGTAACCACCGTCAATGAATTCTTAGGCGCTTATGCAAAAACTCGCGAGCCAAGGCATTGATTATCTTATGCACGAAATCTTAGAAAGTTTGCAGCCTGTGATTACTCAAAGTACACACGTTCGGATAGACGAATCTTCTCTCGAAAGATTTTGCCAAAAGATACTTAGGGAAAGACCGAAAATTCCGAGCTGGAATTACCAACATCACTTTTATGATGGGACCGAAAAAACCGTAGCGTATCTATTGGTGCTCGATAGTCTGAATTTCTGCTTTTGGCCGGAGCCGAGCTGGGAGATCGTTCATAAGAATGAAAAATTCTCGGGTTACCCGGCGCTGGCGGTTGCGCTCAAACGTGCTATCGAAGAGGGAATTCCCATCGGTGATGCTGATTTCTTGTCGACAGTTTCTTTAGAAACTTTATCTCACATCTTTCGCGGCAATGGGCATCTGCCGTTACTGGAGAGACGTCTAGACATTCTGCACGAGCTGGGAACTGTATTGAAAACTCAGTACCAAGGGCAAGCGCATTATCTCATCGAAGCAGCGCAAGGCTCTGCGATTAAACTCATTCAGAGACTCGTCACAGACTTTCCATCGTTTCGCGATGAAGCGCTCTACAAAAGACATCGTGTGCTCTTGCGCAAGCGTGCGCAGATTTTCGTGGCTGATCTCCACGGATCGTTCGAAGGCAAGCGTTGGGGCGAGTTTCACGACATCGGTCAGTTAACAATATTTGCGGATTATGTACTTCCCCAAGTCCTCCGGCAGCTGGGTATTTTACAGTACAGCCCGAGCTTGGCGGAACGAGTTGACCACTACGAGACTATTGAAGCAAGCAGCCCTGAAGAGGTCGAGATTCGTGCTCACACGATTTGGGCTGTTGAACTCCTACGACGCAGATTGACACCAATTGGCCTCAATCTTCGTGCTTTCGAGCTCGATTGGATTTTATGGAATATGGGACAAGAGCCAACCTATGAAGCCAAACCTCACCATCGCACACGGACCATATTCTATTAAGTTTATAGAGAAATTCTGCGCATCAATACTTGACTTTGCCAAAGAGTTTCAAGCCCGCTTCTCCGTACTCTGTTTTGATCTGCTCACAATGCTGTACTACCAAATTGTAGATGCGTCTCAACTACTGGACGGGTTCAGGATGGTCGTCGATGCGCAGATTGTGACAGAGTCGCGGCTCCGGGCTCGCGATGAGCAACGATGGAGAAGGTGGCTAGGTCTAAGATTGTTGGGGCAACTCGCTGAGTCACTCCCACGTCAATAATCTTTCGGGTCGAGCGCATCGCGTAGCCCGTCGCCCATCAGATTAAAACCCAAGACGGTGACGAAGATCGCCAACCCCGGCCACCAGGCCATCCACGGAGCCTGGTTGAGAAATCCTTGAGCGACGTTGAGCATCGAGCCCCAGCTGGGGGTTGGAGGCTGCACGCCTAATCCCAAGAAAGAGAGCGTCGACTCGGCGATGATCGCACCGGCAATACTGACGGTCGCTTGCACCATGAGCGGGGCAAAGCTGTTGGGCAAAATATAACGCCAGAATATTCTTAGGTCAGATGCCCCCACAGCGCGGGCCGCTTGTACATACTCTTCTTCGCGGACGGCCAAGACTTGGCCACGGGTCAGTCGAATGAACCCGGGTACGGCAGATAATCCAATCGCAAGAGTCGCATTGGCAAGGGAGGGTCCCAAAGCGCTGGCTAATGCAATCGCTATGATAAGAAATGGAAAAGCCAAGAGGGCATCTGTGATGCGCATGATCACCTGATCCAAGTGCCCGCGATAATAGCCAGCAATCAGCCCCAGAGGAACTCCCAGCACCACCGCAATCAAGACAGAGAGAACGCCCGCGAGCAAAGAGACCTGGGCTCCCCAAATGAGGCGTGAGAACAGATCGCGGCCCAAGTCGTCGGTACCCAGCCAGTTCTGCGCATCCGCCGGTTTTCGGATCTTAGACCAGTTGGTGGCTTGCGGGTTGTAGGGCGCGAGCCATGGAGCCAAGATCGCCGCGACGACAAAGATCACGATAACGATAGCTCCCAGGATCGCTAAGCGCCGACGGGTGAAGCGCCGAACTATCCGTCGTGCCCGCTTCCATGGGGAAGCTATCTCTGCTTCTATGAACCGCGGCGTAGCGGGAGCTAGTTCCAGAGCGGACTTCATTCGGCTTCCGCCCCCTCGATGCGAATCTTCGGATTGATCAGCGAGTATGTAATGTCGACCAAAAGATTGATCAGCAAATACCCAACGGCGGTGACCAAGACGACCGCCTGGACCTCCGCGTAATCCCGACCATTAAACCCATCGAGGATATACTTGCCAAAGCCAGGAACCACGAAGACTTGCTCGGTGATGATGGCCCCGCCCAAAAGAGCCCCCGCTTGCAGACCCAAAACAGTCACGGCGGGAATCAGCGCGTTGCGCAGGGCGTGCTTATAGACTACCGGGCGTTCGGCCAGCCCCTTGGAGCGAGCCGTGCGCACAAAGTCTGCTTTCATGACTTCAAGCAGGCTGCTGCGAATCTGGCGCATAAGCACCGCCGTGAAACCCGTACCCAGGACGAACGCGGGCATGATCATACGTCTTAAATTTTCATAAAGATCATCGAACGGTGAGATGTAGCCCGAGGCAGGCATCCAGTGCAACTGCACAGCGAAAAACAGAATCATCATGATGCCCAACCAGAAATGGGGCACGGATAATCCAAACAGTGCCACCGAATTGCCCGCATAATCCCAGGCCGTGTCCTTGCGCACGGCGGAGATCACACCTGCTGGCAGCGCGATGACGACTGCAATCAATAGGGCTAGGACCGAAAGCTCTAGGGTGATCGGAAGTCGGTGCAGAATCTCATCCCGAACGGGAATCCCCGTTCGAATCGATTTTCCCAGATCGCCCTGCAGAGCCAGACCCAACCAGGTGAGGTACTGCATCGGGAGAGGCTGGTCTAGGCCGTATTTATGCTGAAAATATGCGATTGATTCTGGGTCGCGTTCTTCGCCGACCCAGACACGAACGGGGTCGCCGGGCAATAATCGCTGGCTGGCGAAGACCATGATCGTGATGAGAAACAAGACGACCATCGAGATCAGAATGCGCCGGATAATGAACTGGATCAACGCCCTTACCAACCCTTCTCTTCAAGGTGGGCGCGGAGGGAGCCAGCAAGCTCTCGCCGGCTCCCTCCTTAGTCTTAACTTCCTAGTTTAACTCCCTTAAAGCGTAGCAAGCCATCCGGCACAGCGATGAACCCGGTGACCTTCTTGTTCAGAGCGACGAAATTCACCCCGTGCCACAGGTAGATGATGTCACGCCGAGTCAAGAACGATTGATCGGGAGGTCCATTCAAATCCATCAGTTGTGCGTATAATACACCTCGCTTCACCTTGTCAGTTTCTGCTCGTGTTTGATCCAGTATAGCGTCGATTTTTTTGTCGCAGACGCCGGTCGAATTCAACGTGCCACCACAGACCTTAAACTCATAGATGTTCCCGTCCGGGTCGAGGCGCCCGCTCCAGCCAATGGCGAAGACATCGTATTTCCCCGCGTCCTCCTGGTTGAGTGCGGAGGCGAACTCTACGGGGTTAATCGTGATGTCGAAGCCGGCTTCAGCCGCCATCGACTTGATGACCTCGCCCTCCCGGATGGCGTCCGGCGCGTTGCTGGTCAACAGCGTGAATTTAACGGGCTTGGGGACGCCGGCCTGCGCCAGCAACTGCTTCGCTTTGTTTACATCCCGCTCGAGGCACTTGATCGCCTGCGGGTAGAAAAGACTGATCGAGTAAAGAGTGACCGATGGAATGGGTGTGCAATCGGGAATAAACTCCCCATCGTTGACGACATCGTTGAGCACTTTACGATCGATGCTCAACTCCAAAGCCTCTCGGACGCGCGGGTCTTTGGCCAAGGGAGTATCCAACTGCACAGAGGGTTTGTCGAAGCCGTTTTTATTGGCGATGTTGATGGTAAGTCCGGCGTAGCCCAGCCCAACCATCGAGGAGAGCACCAAGTTCGGATCACTGCGGACTTCCTTCAGATCAGTGGGCCGAACTCGCTCAAACAGATCCAGCTCGCCGGCCTTGAGGTTCGCTAGCCGCACGCTGGGGTCGACGATAATCTTATATACGATCTGATCGACAAATATCTTGTCTTTGTCCCAATAATCGTTAAACCGTTCGACGGTGATATGGTCCTGCGCCACGCGCTCCTTAAACTTAAACGGTCCGGCACAGACGGGCTGGGTCCCGAACTTGTCGCCGAGGGCTTGCGCGGCTTTCGGTGAGACCATCATGCCGGCGCGGTCGCTCAACTGGGCCAAGAACGGGGTGAACGGGGATTTCAGCGTGAGACGAATCTGGAAGGGATTGACCACTTCGACTTTGTCGAGTTGCGAGATCT
The DNA here is from genome assembly GCA_016179105.1 of Candidatus Acetothermia bacterium. GTDB lineage: Bacteria > Bipolaricaulota > Bipolaricaulia > RBG-16-55-9 > DRXL01 > JACOSB01. Next base: position 15,224 of record JACOSB010000087.1, on the reverse strand, counting down.
CGCTCTTGCGCCGCGAGCCCGGCAAGGTAAGATGTCGATCCAAGCTGAACTTGGCCGCATCGGCGTTGAAGTCCGTCCCGTCGTGAAATTTTACACCCTGACGCAGTTTTATGGTCAAGCTCTTGCCGTCCGGAGCGATGTCCGGCAAGCTCTCCGCCAGCTGTGGCACGATATTTAGGTTTTGATCGATCTCGTAGAGTTTGTCGCACAGACTAGCAAAAACAATACGTCCAACGAAGGTACGAGCGAGCGTTGGATCTAGGATATCAGGGTCTTCGGCCAAACCGACGCGTAGAACCTTCCCAGCTTGCGCGATTCCGCCTACAGTTGGCGTCATCGCGAGACTCAGGCCGAGGATGAGCACCCCTAAGAAAATGAGACGGCCGATGCCGACCGACAGTTTCATAATGAACCTCCTTCTTTTTTTCAGAACTCTTACCCGGTAGTTACTATAACTGCGCTGGTGTCGACGACGTGATCCCCTCCCTTCTTTATTCCGTGGCCGAAGAAACCTCTCCTTTGACCGAGGCCTCGATGACCAGAAAATGCCTATCCATCGCGAGAACGGCTGCTCGCTCGTCCTTGGATTCTAGCGCGCTGAAGATCTTGTGGTGAAGCTCGAACGATCTCCCAAAAAAATCGCTATCGGCCAAGTAATATTTTTCTCTCAATGATCGAGCCAACTGACGTTTCATGACTTCTAACAAGGGCAAGATCGATTTCACGATGAAGACGTTCCCGGTGGCTTCGGCAATGGTTTGATGAAACTCTTGGTTACCCTCGGCATAAGCTTCATAATCTTTGGCCTGCGCAGCTCGGTGCATCCGATCGAGCGCTGATTTGATCTCGGCGAGGCTCTTGGAAGTCATTTTGATCGCCGCTAACTGCACGATGCTGCTCTCGAGCACACGGCGAGCTTCGAGCGCTTCGATCGGGCTTTCTTCTAGGAGAGTGAGCGCCAGGTCTTCTTCTTGATGGGCTGGAGTGTGCTGAACATACGTGCCATCGCCCGCCTTAGAGGAGAGGATGCCCGTGATTTGTAGAGCACTGAGCGCTTCGCGCACCGACGGGCGGCTGACGCCCATCTGTTCTGAAATCTCGCGCTCAGCGGGCAACTTATCGCCCACGCTATAGACACCGCGACGAATCGCCTCGACAATCTGCTCGGCGACGAAGGCACTCTTTTTTTTGGTCTCGATCTTTTTGAAACGCACCGTATCACCGCCCAGTAACTCACTCTAACCGATGATCGGTCAACTTGTCAACTGGTATAGCTGTCTGACCAGTTAAGCTCGCTCTTAAACAGCGCGTCTCGTCCAGAATCCTTGCGGGTCAAAGGCTCGGATTCTCGAAAGTTCTTCCGAGGTGGGAGGCACGGTTTCTCTCAGCTCAGGGGCTATCTGGAGTCTCCACCCGACACTCTGCTTAATCTCATCGAGCGAAACTCTGGGATGTACGGAGTGCAAGACCCATTCTTTCGACGCAGAGTCTATGGTGAAGATCGCTTTGGAGGTGATGAGGACGCTCGGACCGCCTCCCGTTAACCCTTGCTCTCTCCGCCAAGCGCCTCCAGAGCCATAGCCCGGCGAAGTGATATAGTCCACTCTCTCGACAAAACGTCGAGGCTCATGGTTCATCAGAATGACGACGCGCTTCGCGAGACAGGCGATGTCGCAGGCGCCGCCGCTGCCGGGCAGCCGCAGTTTGCGCTCGCCCGCGTTCGACCAGGTGGTGTTGAGATTGCCAAAACGATCGATTTGCGCGCCGCCCAAAAATCCGACCTCTACCGCCCCGCGCTGCAAGAGAGCCATGACGTCGATCAGACCAGTGGCCCACGTCGCGCCGATTTGGTTGGGCAGATCGCCCATCGTGTAGATCATCGCTTGCGCAGAGGCTTCGCGCAGAAGTCCGTTCTCAAAGAGACTCACGGCGCGCGGCGCGTGGGTGACCTTAGCCAGTTGAAATGCTAACATTGGAAGGCGCATCCCAACGAAAACTAACTCTCTATCTTGAATCTGGCGTGCAGCAGCGGCGACCATCAGCTCTTGCGGAGTGTAATTCATAGGCGTAATTTTTCTATTTTTATTTTGCTCAAGTATTGAGCACGGTCGGGCAGATGGGAAACCCATTCAGCGAGCCATTTTTCGAATTCTTGAGGCGTTTTGCTGCGCGCATGATAGTCCAGAAAATAAGCATCATCGCGGTGGTAATAGCCCACCAACGGAGATGGATGTGCCCCGAATGGAACTTTGACTACGGCTGTCACGCACGTGCCCGAGAAGGCTACTAATTCAGGTCTTTCGCATATAATTTCGGGCTCGACGATTTCTTCGACTGTGAGCAGCACGCGTCGGCTCGCGCCTACCGCTTGAGTTGTAATTCCTAAATTGCCCAAGCAATAAGCATTCCCGTTGGCGTCGGCGCGCTGAGCATGAATGATCGCAACATCAGGGCTCAACGCTGCCACTGCTACGAGCAACTCATTCGTAAAAGGACAGCGCATCGATTTCAGAGAAGGGTTGTCCATTAAGTCTGACCCCAATGCTGTTCGGGTGGGTAAAAAGGGAACGCCCCAGGCCGCTGCTTGCAATCTCAACGCGACAGTCAAGTTGCTATGATCGACCATTTCTATCGCACCGGATTCAACCGCGCGACGGAAATTATAGGCGCTGCCCCCAGCGACGTTCCCTATCCATGCCGCCTCTACTTTTTTCACGCATCCCCCACCGATCAGCTGATCAAAGAGAATGTCCGAGATCGGCCCGACGAGCGTTAAATTGCGCTTGCGCTGACGGATTATCTCATGCCCTGCGGCGAAGGGGATCGCGTGCTCTAGGCCCGTTCCGAGCACGACGGTATCACCGTCTCGCACGAGTGTATGGACAGCTTCGGTGAGCGTGCAGACCTTTGTCATGCAGGCGTATGCGAACGCTTCTCGCGCTCTCGTAAGATATTGCGTTTGATCTTGCCCGTCTCCGTGCGCGGCAGCTCTTGTAAATCTGTAGATTCGCCCAAGAACTCGATTTTTCTCGGGTATTTGTAGGGAGCAAGATTCTCTTTCACAAAGTCTTGCAGAGCTTTACGAAGTTGATCGCTCGGCGGGTACCCCTCACGGAGTTTGATGAAGGCTTTGACCACATGGCCTCGCTCGGAATCCGGCGAGGCGACGACGGCGCATTCGAGCACAGCTTCGTGCTCCAGCAAGATGCCTTCCACTTCGGGTCCGGCAATATTGTAACCTCCGCTGATAATCAGGTCGTCGCGCCGCGCCTGATACCACAAACGCCCTTCAGCGTCTTTGATATAAACATCCCCGGAAAGGCTCCAGCCTTGGCGTACGACGCGCTGCTGCTCTTGGGGTTTACGCCAATAAGTGATGCCCGTGGGCCCGCGAATCCCGATCAGACCGGGTTGACCGCGAGGGACTTCGTTTAAGTGATCATCAAAAATTTTCACTTCGTAGCCCGGCACGGCTCGACCTGTGGAGCCTGGCTCAATCTCATCGCTCGCGCGGTGCGAAATGAAGATATGAAACATCTCTGTAGTACCGATACCATCGAGAGTTTTCACATTGAAGCGCTTGAGCCATTCTTGGTAGGTTTCGGCGGGCAAGGGCTCTCCAGCAGAGACGCACAAGCGCAGGGACGACGTGTTGAAGTCTTTGTGCGCCGTGGGCAATTTTTTTAGCACCTGGTTATAAAACGTGGGCACGCTAAAGAAGACAGTAATCTTCGATCGTTCGATCGCTTTAAAGTAATCCGTAGGGTTAGAGCTATCGACCAAGCATACGCTCAGGCCATGTTGCAATGGATAAGAGAATAAGCCGCCGTATCCATAAGCAAAGGGCAATGGAGGATTTCCCCCGAAGACATCGCCCGGCTTGGGCTCCAAGCAATAGCGCGCGTAGCTGTCGCCTGAGGCCAATATGCGCCGATGCGTGTGCCAGGCGCCCTTGGGCACGCCCGTTGTGCCCGATGTGTAAAGCATGAGCGCGATGTCGTCCGGCTGCGAGTGGGCTGGTTCCAGGCTTTTGTCGCCCTCTTTCAGGAGATCATCGAACGAGAGATGATCTGTTTTTTCTGCTATCGGCACGACAATGAAGTGCTGAACTGTTTTTAGCTCTGACCGGCATTTTTCGATCTCTTCGAACAATGTGTTATGAACGATCAAGATCTTTGCTTCGGCGTCGTTCGCGATGTAGGTCAACTCGCGAGCTCGCAGAAGTTTCATCGTCGGCAGAGCGACTGCATTGAGACGTTGCACAGCCAGCAGCCCGACGATCAATTCGGGTCTATTGGGCAGACGTAGCATCACGCGTTCGCCCTGCTCAACACCGAGGCGCTGGAGCGAGCTGGCTAAGCGATTTACTCGCTCGCGCAACTCGCGATAGGTAATGCGCTCCTCCTCAAAATAAATTGCTGTCTGTTCACCCCTACCCGCCTCGATGTGTTTGTCCAGTAAATTCCAACTCGTGTTGGCAATGGGATAATCCATCTCCGGCAGGGTATAAATCAAGTGGGGCAAGTCTTCTTTGGGCGGGAGATAATTGTTAGGAATGTTCGGCTGCATCTTGTTCTCCTGGGTCGATCGGTTCAAGCAGATCAGAGATATTTATCTCCAGGATTTCTACGACAGCCAAGAGGCGTTTGGCGTTATATTCCATTGCTGGAAAATCATGCGCTTCGCCGAGCGCGCACAACTGGTCCCCTGCGTGATGCAAAATTTTCACTTGCTCAGAAATCTCCATCAAAGCTTTCTCATTCATCATGCTCCCTCCGATCGATAAAGCGCTTGGCTTTAACTTCGTAGCGCGGCAGCGTTCCCAAGGGCTTTAGCTCGACGTGACAGCGCAAGCCCGTCGCGATGCGAAGTTGTTGTTCCAGCTCGGTATGCATTCGGTCTGAGTCTCCGCCGGAGAGTAACTCCACTTGCACTGTGACTTTGTCCAACTCATGCTCGCGCTCGACGATGACTTGATATTCATTGCCCAAATTATCGAACTGACGAACCACTGATTCGACGGTTGTCGGTGAAAAGAGCACGCCGCGGACTTTGACAAGCTGATCGCTGCGCCCACGCAAGCCTCCGTCGAGCAAACGATAACTCCGCCCGCATGAACAGAGTTCTTTCGACCACAGAGCGCGATCGCGTAACTCGAAACGAATGACGGGTTGAGCTTCTCGGTCCAAAGGCGTGATCACCAGTTCGCCTTCTTCATCGGGCAGGACCGGCTGCTTTGTCTCTGGATCGAGTAGTTCAACCAAAAAAAACGCTTCGTTCACGTGCAACCCGCCAGACTGGGCTATGCACTCAAAGCCCCAGGCACCGGCTTCAGTAGCACCCGCGTGATCGAACACGCTTGCGCCCCATTCAGACTCGATGCGCACTTTGGTCGCGGGGATCAGCGCTCCGGGCTCGCCCGCGCAGACAATTTTTTCAATATGGAGGTCGTTGACAGGGTCGAGGCTCATCGTCTTCGCGACCTCGGCCAAGTGCAGAGCGTAGGTCGGAGTGCACATGATCGCCGACGCCTTCAGTTCGCGCATTTTGTCAATACGCGCTTCGCTCGATAACCCACCGGCGGGGATGACTTCGCACCCAATCTTCTCGCAGGCATAGTGCCCCGCCCAAAAAGCGACAAATACGCCGTACGAAAACGGGATGATCATCCGATCTGGAGGCCGAAATCCTTGTGCCCAAAGTAACGTAGCCCAGCACTCAGCCCACCATTCCCAGTCGCGGCGTGAATCCGCTTGGCGAATGGGATGACCCGTCGTGCCCGACGTCTGGTGATAGACGGCTATCTCTTCCGAAGGCAGACAGCAGAGCGAACCGTAAATGCTATCACTCTCTGTCTGTGCTGCCTGTAGCTCCGATTTTGTCGTCGTCGGAATTTTCAGTATATCTTCATACGAGCGAATCTCTTCTGGTTGAATCCCCGCGCGGCCCAATTTTTGCCGATAGAAGGGAGAATGCGTGTAGGCATAGGCCAGCGCACGCTGGAATTTTTTCAGTTGCAGCGCGGCCAACTTTTCTGGAGGCAACGTCTCTAAGAATGGATTCCAGTAGGTGCGTGCACTGGCCATGTCCACGCTCCTGATCTCTTTTTACTTGTTGAGCTTGCACCCGAACGTCGGTTGGATAGCTTCGCCCAGTTGGTCGATCACCACGTTCGTGATCTGGCCGTTGACTTTGCGCACTTCACGGACGACCATGTTCAAGATCACGTTATGCGTGGCCGGGTCAAAACGCACCGTAAAGCCGCGCGGGCTGTTGTTGATCACGGTCGTCTCAGCGGCGCGGATCGTGTCGTCCAAGTTGTTCAGTTTGCCGCCTAGACGATTGACCATGTCGACGATGATATTCGCTGTGTCATAGCCCTGGACGGCAAAGACGCTCGGCTCTCGGCTTGTCTTGGCTTTGTAAGCAGCACGGAAGAGAATGTTGTTGCGGTTCTCCAGCGTCAGCGCCCAGAACAAGAGGCTTCGTACGCCCAACGCTGCATCTCCTTGCGCGGGGAGCACATCTTCTTCGACCAAGAAGCCAGGGCCGGTGAGCTTGATCTTGTCCTTGAGGCCAAACTCCGCGAACTGTTTGACGAAGGCGACGGCGTCGCTCCCGGAAAAGAAAGCAAACACGGCGGGAGGGTTGGCATTGGCGATTACCGGGAGAAATGCTGAGAAGTCGGAGGTGCCGAGCGGAGGCGTGACTTGACCCAAAATTTTTCCGCCCTTCGCTGTGTAGCTTTCGGTGAAATACTGACCCGTCTGCTGTCCGAATGCGTAGTTCGCGTACGCCAAGAAGCAACTTTGCGAGACGTTTTGGAATGCCCAGGGGCCGAAAGGATAGGCTGTCTGCCAGCTGCTAAAACTCGTGCGGAAGATGTTGCGCGCGCAGCGCTCCCCGGTCAGTTCGATGTTGCCCGCGTTCGAGATCATCCAGACCGTGTTACTCGCAGCAATCACATCGCGCATTCCCGCCGCTACGGCCGACGAGATCGGGCCAATGATGAAATCGGCCTTGTCTTGCTCAATCACTTTTTTCGTCACTTCGACGCCGCGTGCCGGGACGTTCTGCTCATCGGCCTCAATGATCTGGAAGCCGCGGCCGCCCGCACTATTCCCGGCTTGTTCGAGAGCAAGTCTAAACCCATCCATCATGTCGCGCGTCAGCGCGCTAAACGGCGGTGCCGAAAAATCGCTCACGGCAGCGATTTTGATCTCATTCGCCCGTCCTGAGGTCAACCAACCCGACCAACTCAACGCACCGACGCCAGCAGCTGCCGCGCTCCACTTGAGCAACGAACGACGCGTCAATCCCGACTGCTTTGGAGTAATACCGACTGACATCCGAAACACCTCCTGTAGGTACTTCACTTTTACAGTATGTCCATGTAGAGGTCAAATCTGCCCAGAGTGTACCCGGCCTAGCGGCGCGTCGAAACCCCTAGATAGCTTTCGACTTCTTCATTCTGCTCAATTTCTGCGGTCGTTCCAGTAAAGCGCACTTGCCCTTTGTCGATCACATAATGGCGCGTGGCGGCTGTGAGGGCCATCTTCACGTTCTGTTCGGCCAACAAAATAGAGACTCCTTGTTGTCCCAACTGCACGATAATATCCCTAATCTCTTTGACCACCATCGGGGCCAGTCCCTCCGAGGGCTCATCGAAGAGAATCAACTGAGGCTTTCCTAAAAGAGCGCGAGCGATCGCGAGCATCTGGCGTTCACCGCCGCTCAAATGACCCGCTTTAAAGTTTTTCCGTTCTTCGAGACGAGAGAAGAGTTTATAGGTTTCTTGCAGAGCGGCGCGTTCGTCTCTTACTCCCGACTGGAACATCGCTAATTTAAGATTTTCGATCACCGTGAGTTGAGGAAAAATGCGACGTCCTTGGGGAACCAGATGAGCGCCTGCGCGAAAGATCTGATGGGGAGGCCAGCCCGAGATTTTCCCCCCAAGATAGAAAATCTGCCCGGCGCGCGGTGGCGTCATTCCTGTGACGCTGCGCATCGTGGTCGTCTTGCCAGAACCGTTTCGTCCTAAGAGCGAGACAATTTCACCCGGCTTCACTTCAAGCGAGAGCCCGTGCAGCACGTGGCTTTGGCCGTAGAATGTGTCAATATTCTCGATACTTAGAATTGTGCTCATTCGTTCTCACTCAAACCCGCCGAGATAGGCTTCTTGGACGGCTTGGTTCTTCTCGATCTCGTCGGGTGTACCGTCCGCGAGCACCTGCCCGTAGTGCATCACTAAAATGCGATCCGAGACGGTCATCACCACGTCCATATCGTGTTCGATCAAGAGCAGGGTCAATCCTTTCGAGACGCTTTGGATCAGTTCGATCGTCTTGCGCGTCTCTACGGGACTCATCCCCGACGTGGGCTCATCGAGCAAGAGCAATTGAGGCTCCGTCGCCAAAGCCAAGCCAATCTCTAAGTGTCGCTGATCGCCGTAAGATAATGCTTTGGCCACTGTCTCGGCATGTTCTGTCAATCCGATCTCTTCCAGAACTCGCCGGGTCTTTTCATCCAAACCGTCCAAGCGGCGCGCCGAACGGAGCAGAGCCGTGCGTTTCGGATGGCGCGATTGCACGGCCAACCAAACGTTTTCATACACCGACAAATCCATGAAGATATTCGTCAACTGAAACGAACGCGCCAAGCCGCGTTGCGAGATCACATGAGGGGATAAGCCCGTGATCTCTCTTCCGCCGAAGAGAATCCGACCCGCACTCGGAGGGAGTTTGCCCGTGATGAGATTGAAGAGCGTCGTCTTGCCTGCGCCGTTTGGACCAATGATCGCTCGCCGTTCTCCCTTGTGCACCCGAAAACTAACCTCTTGAACAGCAGCCAGCTGACCAAACGATCGAGTCAATTTCTCCGCCTGCAACAACGGCTTATCATTCACGGCGTTCGTTTCCCCTTGGCCCATAGCGTTTGAGCAAACCCCACAATCCCGCGCGGAGAGAAGAGGACAAAAAGCACATAGAGTGCGCCGGTGAAAAGCTCCCAGTACTGTTGGAAGACCGAGCCGAGCAAATCGCGAAAGAGAAGAATCACAGCACCGCCGATCACGGGACCGATCAGCGTGCCCACGCCACCGAGCCAGGTCATCAGAATAAAATCACCCGAGAGATGCCAGTGGAGCACGTCGGGCGCGACGAAGCGTTGCAGCTCGGCGAAGAGAGTACCTGCAAGGCCTCCGAGCATCCCTGAGATGACGAAGACGCGGCACTTGTAGCTTCGCACGTTGTAGCCCAAAAATTCGGCCCTGCCCTCATTCTGCTTGATCGCCTCTAATACTTTGCCGAAGGGAGAAGCGACGATGCGCCGACAAAGCACATAGCTTAGCGCGAGAAAGAAAATCACAAAGTAGTAATAATTGAATGATTGACTGAGGTCCAACTCCAACAAGCCGGGAATCGCGAGCGGCACTTTGGGAATGGTGTGTAAACCGTTCTCTCCGCCGGTGAGCGAGATCCAGTTGAAGGCCGCGAGATAAAAAAATTGACCGAACGCGAGCGTCAAGAAGGCAAAATAGATTCCCCGCAGACGAATCGACAGAAACCCGACAAGCACGGCGATCACGGTGCTCACAGCGATCCCGACGGCCATCGCCACTAAGAGCGAATCAGAAATATTGGAGAGCATCAGTGCGGCGGTGTACGCGCCAATTCCGTAGAACATCGCGTGGCCCAACGAGACGAGCCCCGTGTACCCGGCGGCCAAATCATACCCCAAGAGGATGATTGCGAAGATGGCAATTCGTGTCGCTAAGCTGTTGATGTAATATGCCGAGTAGAGTGAAGAAGTACCCAGCGGCAGTAATAGCAAGATAGCCAACATGCCTAGCTCAATGTAAACGCGCCGTCTGGATTCGTTCTGGGTCATTTCAGCTCTGCCTCACCCAATAATCCTGTGGGCTTAAAGAGCAAGACCAAGACTACAGCGATGTAGATCGCGGCGTCGGCAAACGATGGAATAAACAAGACTCCCAAGACTTGGGCTAATCCCAGAACCAACCCGCCGATCACGGCTCCTTTGAAGCTGCCCAATCCGCCTATGATGACGACGATGAACGCATTGATGATCACATCCATGCCCATCCCCGGCTGCACACTCCCGAGCGGCCCGACGACCACTCCAGCGATAGCGGCCAAGACCGAACCGAAAACGAAGACGCCGGTGAAGATGCGCGAGATGTTGATCCCCAAAGCGTCGACCATCTCGGCATCGTGCGTGCCCGCCCGGATGATGATTCCATATTTGGTTCTCTGCAAGAACCATCCAACAAGCGCGACGACCGCCGCGCTGAAGAGTAAGACGAATAAGCGATACTTGGGATAATAGACACCGAAGAATTGTATGGGACCTCGTAACAACTCTGGCGTCGTAAGGGAATGAATATCCGGTCCCCAGAAAATTTCGACGACCTTGCGCAGGATGAGCGCGATCCCAAACGTGAGCAACAAGTGATAGAGCGGGTCACGACCACGCAATGGCTTAATCCCAATTTGTTCGACCAAGAGACTCGTGGCCCCGACTAACACGGGCGCTACCAGAAGCGCGACCCAAAAGCCCCAGAAGCTACTTGTGGTTTGAGCGAGCGTTAAGCCGAAATAGGCTCCGAGCATATAGAACGCACCGTGGGCGAAATTGACGACCTCCATCATGCCGAAAATGAGAGTGAGGCCCGTGGCAATGAGTATCAGAATCATACCCAAAGTTAGACCGTTCAGAATCTGCGTCAAGAGAGCCGCGAGTGAGATTGACCCGAAGATGTCCATGATCTCTGCCTAAGGCATCTCCCCCATATTTTGGTGTCGCGAAGGAACTTAATTCCCCACGTTAATTTTCTACAGTAAAGAGAAAGAGAGCAACTGTCAAGCGTGATACACAGGATCAACGCCAAAGCCACTTGATCCATAAAAACAAGAGCCCCTCTGGATTGTGTCAGAGGGGCTCTGCCTATTCCCACTCGACTAGCTCGCCGCTTTTACCTAAAGACAGCGATCTTCTTCACTGCACTCCGCACGATCTTGCCATCCTCGCCACGCACGTTCATCACATACAGATACAGTCCGTTGGCGATGGGTTGGTCGGTCATGCTTTGCAACATCCATTCCAATCCATTTTGCACCCAACCGCTTGTATATACGCGCTGGCCCGTTAAACTAAAGATTTGTACGTTGATCTTTTGAATACCCTCACCCAACGCCGCAAAGCGTACTGCTCGTTGCGTGGGTAGCCACAGTACTTCGAGTCCTGTCATATGGAATGAGAGGATTCCACCCGATCGCAGCGTCACATCCGAGCACGTTTGCGTCCCTGCTCCCGATAGAGGTGAAGGATCGCTGGTGAGTAAAGTCGTCTCAAGGGTTCCGTCTAAGTTGAAATCGGTCATGAAAGTCCCCTGGTTGCAAAAGCGCTGCGTTCCAGTCCCAGTCAAGCCCGGCGGGATTCTCACGCTAAACTGGAGTGTCACGACTCCTGACGGAGGGATCGTTCCGTTCCAAGAATAGGTCCGCGTGGTAGAGTCGTAGCTGATAGTTCCCGAGCTGGCGGTAGCTCCCGTGTTGGGAATGAGTATGAGGTCATTGATTCGGTCAGTAAATTCTGGACCGGGTCGGTCGTTTAACGCAATGGCCGCGCTGCGGTTGGTCAGGGTCACCGTATACTGAATCTGATCTCCCGCTTGATAGCTTGTCGTGCTACCTGTGGTGAGATTCACGTCTTCTTCGGTGATCGATGGTACGATAGTCGCGGTGAAGTTATTATTGCTGACGTCTGAGCCAACGTTGGTCACATTATCCGTGCATGATACGCGGATACGCATCTGGGAGTTGTCCAGAGTGCCGGGCACACTCCAACTGTAGCTGCCAGTGTTGCTTTGGTTGCTGGCGATCAGAGTCCCGTTCGTTCCCCCATTGGTGGAGTATTCCAGCTTGACTGAATTCGCGGCGACGCCACTGCCTGCGTCGGTGCAACTCCAAGTGATGGCAATGGTGTTGGGGACGAAGATGACTTCGGCGCCGTTAGGAGCGATGACAGTCACCATAGGCCCGGTATCATCCACGATTTCGGTGGCGCTGTTGAAGCTGGAGGAATTGCCCAATTGGTCTTGACAACCGACAGTCCAGTTCTTGGCTCCATCGGGCATCGCTAGGAAGAGATTGGCGCCCAAGGTGTAAGCCCCTGCGCTCTGAACATTGCCCGACTTCGTGCAACTGGCGATCCCGCTGCCCGAGCCATCGTTGCCGGTTACGCTGAGAGGAGTTGTAGATTTTACATAGGTGTTTGGACCGCTCACGAACTTGGGTGTACCGATGGTTTTGGCATAGCTTCCGGGAGCGGTGTTATCGACGACATCAGTCTCGGTCAAAGGAGATGAGTTACCCAGATTGTCTGTACAAACCAACGTGAACGTCTTGGAGCCATCCGGAGTCGGCAAGAAGAAGTTGGTTCTCGGCGTGTAAGAACCACTGAGCGCACCTGAGAACGAGCATCCAGACAAGCCGCTGCCCGTCTCCGTCACCGAGACGTTGAGCGGTGTGGTCGATTTAACGTAGGTATTTGGACCACTGACGAACTTGGGGTTGCCAATCGTCTTGCTCAAGGCGGGAGCCGTGTCATCGACGATGCCCGTCTGGCTGAACCTCGAAGAGTTTCCAGCCGCGTCAGTGCAAGTCACTGTCAATGTATGTGGTCCGTCTGGTGCTGGCAAGAAGAACCCTCCGTCCAACGTATAAGGACTCACGGCTCTTCCATCGATCTGCAGAGTACAGCTATCGATCCCGCTGCCCCCGCTGTTATCGTGGGCGGTGACCTGCATTTGTGTCCCCGATTTGACGTAGGTATTGCCCCCGCTGATGAACTTTGGATTGTTAATCAATAGCTGGTAATTACCCGGCGGTGTCGTGTCGACGCCGATCTCCACGATACTGGTCTGCGACGGATTGTTCGCACTATCCCCGGCAGAGATCTGCGTGCAGTACGTGCCATCAGCAACCACGGTAGCAGGCCCTGTGTCATTGGTCCCGTCCCACTCTACGCTGACCATCCCGTTGGCATTGGTACTTCCATTGAAGGTCTTGACTGAGCTTGCGCTGCAGGTGCCGCCTGTTTTTGTGACGATCGTGATACTCCATGAGACGGGGAATGAAGCGTCTTCCGTGATGTCAAAGCTGATCATCGTACGGTCTTTGATGCCGTCGCCATTGGGACTGAAGGCGGTGGGATTGGCTGACTTGTTGGAGATGGTGGGTGCTGTCGTGTCTGGAGGGGAGAAAGGGGCGCTTTCAGCGGCGAATCCGTCGCTGCTCGTATAACCAACATCAAACGCGGCGAGCCGGTTACCTGCCATATCGTAGGCGAATACCTGTCCATGCAAGATGATGGCAGCGAGAATTTCCTCCTTGCCATCGCCATCGATATCGGCAGCCGCCAGTTTGCCTCCTGTGCTGAAGGCTCTGTCAAAACTGCCTAACCCGCCAAACGAACTGAGCTGGTTGCCAAATCGATCAAAGACTTCAATAACGCCGCCCACGTCCCCGGCAGTTATGATTTCATCGGTGCCATCATTATTCAGATCGCCCGCTGCTAGGCCGTCGTTGAGTGAAAATCCCCCATCGAAGTGGTTGATCTTCGTGCCATCGGCGTCAAATACGTCGATGCCACCAGACACGTCGCCCGCTATGATAATCTCATCCTTGCCGTCGCCATCGACGTCGCCCGTCGTTAACCCATCACTGATGGTGAAATCCCCGTCGAAGTGCGTGTGATAGTTGCCATCTTCATTGAAGATGTCTACGGTGCGCTGACATCGCCCGCAGTCACGATTTCGGCTTTGCCATTGCCCGCGACATCGCCCACAGCCAAGCCATCTGATGGAGAGAAGCTGCCATCGAATTGATAGATTTTGTTCCCGCTTTGGTCATAGACTCTAATATTGCCGCTGTAAATGCCACCAGTCACCAGCTCATGTACTCCATCCCCGTTCACGTCACCGGAGCCAAAGCCGTCACCGAGGCCATATGAACTGTTGAATGTAAGAAATTTCTTCGCATACAAGCCGAGGACAAAGATGCGGCCGCTGCCTGTGTGCCCGAAGATGATATCATCCCTGCCATCGTTATCCACATCTCCAGATGCCAATTCGATTTCTGCACCGAACGTAGGGCCACCGCCGACATTACCCACTTCAGTACCGTCTATGTCCCAGATGCGGACTATCCCGGTTATAGCACCGGCATAGAGGATTTCAGCCTTGCCATCTGGATTAACGTCCGCTCTGATTTGGGCTGTCCAAATCTGATCTCCCCCGGCGATGTCCTTATCACTGATAGTCCGCACCTTGCTGCCCGACCCGTCGAAGATGTCGATATAACCTAGTGTGGGCGGAAGATCGTTCGAGTTGTGAGCGATGAGTATCTCAGCTTTCGCGTCGCCTGTGACATCTCCCACTGCAAGATGCGACTCAGAGTCCCAGCTAACATCAAATGATGATCCGACTTGGGTGCCTTCAGAATTGTAAAATGTGACCTCGCCGGTCCCACCATCGGCAATGATGATTTCAGCCTTGCTGTCACCCGCGACATCTGCGACTGCAAAGCCGGCAAAATCAATGCCGAAGCTATGGCTGAACGAAGTGAGTTGTTGGCCCGTATTGTCAAAAATCTTGACAGTGCTTGACGCGTGTGAGGCGATGAGGATCTCAGCTTTTCCATCGTTCATGACATCGCCGACTGCAAACCCGTCGCCCGAGCTGAAGCCTCCGTTAAACGATCCAATCTGATTTCCCAATTGGTCAAAAATATCAATTCTACCCGATTGGTCACCCGCAACCAGGATCTCAGCCTTGCCGTCACCATTGACGTCGCCTGCTGCCAACTTATCACCGGATGTGAAACTCCCGTTAAAAGAACGGTCAGTCGAGCCAAAGAGAGCAAATAAATCAACATCTCCAGATGCGTCTCCAGCGACGAAGATTTTGCCCTTTTGCTGAGCATGAGCAGGAACTGTCAATACAAGTGATATAGCCAAGATGGCTAGGAAAGCGGCCGCAATTAGCCTGCCTTCTAAATACCTTATACTAATTTGCAATAAAAAGGTCAAGATGTTAAGCTGGTAGGAATCAGGGGGTGCGCGATGTGGATCAACTACTCGCGTCAGATTCGTGAGAGCCTCGCCGAGTTGAAAACCCACGAGCAACGCCTACGCGGTC
Source organism: Candidatus Acetothermia bacterium (assembly GCA_016179105.1). Classification (GTDB taxonomy): domain Bacteria; phylum Bipolaricaulota; class Bipolaricaulia; order RBG-16-55-9; family DRXL01; genus JACOSB01. Next base: position 4 of record JACOSB010000087.1, on the reverse strand, counting down.
ACTT
>JACOSB010000117.1 GCA_016179105.1 Candidatus Acetothermia bacterium | reverse complement strand
GCGGTCGGTTGGACGCACTGGTTGACTCAAGTGCGTCGCCGGATTGAGACAGTGATCGGGCAGTTGGTAGAGCGCTATCGAGCCAAGCGGACCTGGGCTCGGGATTTGTGGCACTTGGGATCGCGGATCTTCCGCAAGGTGGTCAGCCACACGATAGCCGTCTGGTTGAGCCTCCAGCGCGGAGGTGAACCCCTCCAGTTCGACCATTTGCTCGCTCATTAGAAACTTGCACATGGGGTTAGCTAACTAATGAAAAACGTCCCGGCACATAAAGCGCGGGACGTTCTGTAGATTCTTTGGCCATCTCGAGGATTGTTCGGTAGAACGGAGGTGATAGTCTAAAGCCCTCCTTTAATAACACGTCGAGGATCGGTGTTACTGCGACCACCTTCATGGTTTCTCGCGACGGAGCTGGCGCAACGACTGCAACTCGCAATCGAGCTCTGCTTCGGTGAGCGACGTTGTCGGTACATCGTACTTAGCCAGGAGATCCATGATCTCCCACCGATCAACGCCTAACAACTCAGCGGCTCTTCCTTGAGAGAGTTTGCCTTGACGTACGAGCTCTGCCACGAGGATCTCTTGAAATTTAGCGCTAGCTTTCTTAGCTGGAATACCAGCCAGTTTCCAGAGTTCTTCCGGTAGCTCAACTTCAACTTTCTTAAGTGTCATCAGCCCTCCTTTGGCGATAGTATCTGTGCGTACTGCCATATCTCTACTACTGTACCAGAGATAGAGAACTTTTCAATCTTCGTCCGGTGCGAGATTTCCATTCTCATCGAACACATCCCACTCGTCGGATTCGCGGGTATAACTGTACTCAGTCTCGCCCGCTGGCTTCACCTCTTCTCGGGCCACAATCTCAATCGCTTCAGTCGGATCACTCGCCTCAACCTCGTACGGTACTTCCTAGACTTCTTTGACGATGACAGTGAACTTGGGCATTGCTACCTCCTTAGTACACATGATGGAATTTCTCCGCGTAGAATTCCAGTTGCTCCTCACGCTTTTGTATGTCTCGCGCATCGTCGGTATCGAAGTCGAGTACAATTACCTTCACCAACTGATCGCTTGAGAAAACGTTTTGGACGACACCGCCTGAAACTTCGATGACGATCTGGGTTGGTTTCATAGAGCCTCCTTTGATAGGGACTAGCCCCAGACTGCCACAGCTATTTATTCTGTCAAGAGAAGGACCTTGACGGCTGTTTTGGATTTGCTACGATGAGAAGACCAAGGAGAAAAGGGAGCGAAAGCCTCTTCGCCCCCAGTTCCCCGACTCGAGCGCTACTTCCCTGCCTTAACAAAGGCTTTCGTGAGACGCCCGCTGAGCGTCCAGATCACGCGGTCGACATACTTCATCACCCAGTTGACCGGAATCTCGAACTGCTTCTTGCAATGCGGGCAGCTCACGTACATATCGAGGCTTTGCGGCGCGCTCGAATTCTGTGTGTGTGGCATTGGGTATCACCCCCTTTCTGTCGCTCCCGCTTGCAAATCCAAAACTGGCGCAGTCAAGGTGGATCGATCCAGCTGGAACGACCCAGCTGCTTGCCGCTTAAAAAAGAGACACCCCCGCTTGTGTAACGCGGGGGTGCTCACCTGACAGATGCTTTACTTATTCGCCGAAATCCAACAGATAATGATACTGCTTGTCACCAGGGATTTCGAAGATGGGTGTATTTAAGACATGTTCTGGTTCTTGCAGCGAGTAGCGATCAAGGGTCGTGAAGAGAAACTGCCTTTTGCCTGGATACAGTTTGTACGTCGCCTGCATCAGATTACGGAGCCGCTCTTCGCGCGTCGTCACGGTCAGCAGCTGGAAGGTGCCGATCCGGTAGTGCCCTTTGTGCCTGCCTTCCTCCCAATACGTCCGGTAGCCCTGGATTTTCTTGGCAAATCGTCCGATGGTCATCGTGCCTAAGTCCATTTCCAGCATGAAGTGGCGTCGTTTAGTGGTCTCGGAATTACGGAGCGTGAAAAAGCCGTCGGGATAAACGGGGATGCGCTTCCCGTTCACACGCACCGACTCCTTAGCAAGATCAAACCCCGAGATCCATCGTTCCAATTTGAGAGGTTCCTTGCCGTGTTGGATAGCCAGCGTAAGCGCCGTGCGGAACCTCGCAATCTCCAGGGTGTGTTTCAAATACCGATCTTTCGCTTCGTGGTTCTTGGCGTAATGCCACCGCAGTGACTCAAATGGCAGCTGATCTTCTTCGGCGATGAGGCGCGCCCCTTCTCGACCCAAGCTGTAGACGGCAAAGCGCAGGCCTTCCCTCATCCGCAAGATGAGCTGGCCCTCCGGCCGATCCACAAATCCGTGAGCATAGAGGAGTCTATTCCAAACCGGGGGCTGACTAAGCGCACTCCGAAATAGCCTCTTTCCTAGAAGCGAAAATCAGGACTGACGTGATACACTGGGGCTACGACCGACGCGGCTTTTCCCTTAGCCGCCCTAGCCCCCACTTTGGAATAGACTCCGCGAAAACAGGATGCTCCGAGTTACATCCGAGCCCTCCCGAACACCGAGACTTGTAGCTGCTTGATGTGGTACACGAGTCGCTCAACTCTTTTGTCAGCCAGTAAGAGTTCGATCTTGGCTTCAGCACTCTCATCGGCGGTGGCCTCGTGAGTCGCAGTGATTTCTATTGATACATGTTGCCTGAGCTGGGTGCCGCATATTAATGATGACCTATAGATAAAAGTAATCTAAGTAACATACGCTGGGGACAACTGGGATTGTTTCTGGCTACAAGCCTTATACCCTATTCGTTGAGGTGAGCGGCGATTTACGATATTGACAAAGTTGCTGAAATAATCGGTCTTTCTGTTCCGCAAATTAGGAGACGATTGGATTTGTTTGACGGTGATTTGCGGCAGTTCATACAGAGAGGTGACAAGAACAAAATTTTCGTTGACAACAACGGATTAGAGGTGTTTAAGAGGATCAAGGCCCTCGAAGATTCCGGCAAGATAATGGATGATGCGCTAAACATCGTCAAGCAAGAAATCAGTCATCAGCCAGAAATGACGACTACAAGACATAATAATGATAGCGGCAAACTCGTTGAAACTCTAGAAAATCAGATAGAGTTCCTTATATCACAGATGAATATAAAAGATAGGGAAATCTCAAGGCTTCAAGAGGTCATCGAGACACGACTGCCCGCCCTACCCGCTGGGCAGAACGGCCAACAACCGAGCACGAGCAGATGGGCAAAGCTAAAGCAATTCATCAAGGGACAATGACCTCTCACGCATGAACCATGCCTCCATGTGCTGTGGAAGACTGCAACAATGATTGCGATTCTGGGCCGCTGAGAATCAGAGCGAAAGTTTTGGGTCTTGTAAACTCAGGCATTGAAGTATTAGAATTAGAGCCACTCGGGAGGTGAGAGATTCAACTTTCTAATATTCACCGATAAAAGTTAATCCCTCAGCCTTGAGCTGAGGGATCGTAATTTGATCATTTAAATTCCTGGTAGTTTACAGCTACCGGGTTGGATGTTTTTGCCTGTTGGCAAAGCCACCAACGTGCTCATTATAGCACGAACTGATGGGTCTTGTCAATAGGCAGATGGGGGAGTTTTGTCCCATTTCCGTCTGCCGGACTTGTTGCTCAAGTTGCGTTGCGAGACGCCGCGCCGCATCTATTCAGCCGCATGGGCCATCTCGGATAGCGCTGGCACCTTTACCCTTTACCCCAATAAGTTTGGGATACCCAAGCGAACGCTACAGCATTGGGCCAAGTATTTTATTCAGTGGAAGCTATGGCAAGTCGTCGATGCCGCTGGCGGCCGGGGCAAGCGGGCAACTTATCGAATCAGCGGGAAGGCTGAATATCTTCAACAGCAGGCCAAAACAAAACCGCGCAAGGAAGCTGTTAAAAAACAAACAGATAAAAAGTCGCTTTTCAGCACGCCGCGCGCGACGGATAAAACTTTTCACAGACCAAAACGGCTTGACTGGCTTCAAGACCGTCAGACCCGATGGGCCTACGCTTTCTCAGGATGGACAACGCTCCAAAAGAACGCCTACGGCTACAAGATGCTCGCCCGATGTCTACGGCTCAACTTCTGGGAGCTTGGCGCTGATAAGCAGTCCAACGAAACCCTAGTCAGCATTGCCATGAATTTTCTTGAAGGCAAGCCCGTCGCTGAGTGCAAGCGACTGTGTTATGAGCTGCTCCGCTGGGTCGCTCACCAGCGAGACAAATTTATGCGCCTCTTAGAGCACGGCCGGAGAGCCTTCTCTTGGGTGGCTTGGCTCTTGGCCAAGTTCATGAAGCGAGAGCAACCAGAGAGCAAGCCCAAAGCCTCAAGCGCAGTCTTACGCGGACATCGCCCTGGTTGCGAATGCATCGAGTGTGAGCGAGAAAGAGTAGGGCATCGGCGCGCTCAAGCCAACCGAGAATATGGGCGACGACCTCACGCGAACTGGGCGCAATGGGCTTTGGACTGGGAAAACCATGATTCGTTATGTAGATGCCAGTTCTGCAAACTACAGAGAGTGAGTGCTTTGAAGCACAGTGAAGCAAACCCCATTAAGCAAGCTGGAGTGGTTTCATCCTGCGGAGCGCTCATCTTTGTATAATTCGATGGCCTTCTGGCAGTTGACACGGCTACGAGCGTACTCGCGACGGTGCGAGCGTCACGACTGTGCGTCAAAACGGTCACGCTCTCTATTAAGTTAACCCAAGTTGCGACCTAGAAACTGAGGAGGACAAAAGCCAGGATAAAACAGATGATCTTCAATTCAAACCCACGAGCAGTTACCGCATGGATGCTCTTGGCGAATAGCTGCGTCAGCTGACTGAAGCTGGTCTCTACG
>JACOSB010000116.1 GCA_016179105.1 Candidatus Acetothermia bacterium | reverse complement strand
GCAACAATTGCGTCATGAGGGTATCTTGGGTTTGTTTCACAGCTTTTCCCTCCTCCATTCGGGTTCGATTCATCCCCGATCTTGGAGGGAACAGCTTTCTTACGCCCCTCCCAATTTACAGAACTTAGTGTACACAGCCTGGGTCACCTACGGACGCGGGATCGGCTAATTCTCATCTTCTGATAAGTATTCCTACTATCGCACATCTATCGGACATCGTGGGTCTATAATTCAGGTCGATGTAGCTCTTGAGGCCGAGACCCGAGAGCGATGTGAGCACAGGTAGTTTTGATCCAATGTTTGATTTGACAAGTAGCAAAGGAGTAAAATGCGTTTAAGGTTGGCCTTAGGACTATTTGACAAAACAGCTTCAATGGGGGGGCGGTACTATGCCGCGCAGTAGAGAGGGTCAGTTGCACGTCTGCCGGATTTTACTGGTGACGCTACTTCTAAGTCTATTTGGTCTGATTTCTGGTCCGGGTTTAATCATCCTGGCCTTTAACGCGGGCTACCAGGACGAGGAAGCCTCAGCCTCAGGGGATATACGTGACTTTCAGCCCGCATCGATCAACACAACCGCCGGGGTGCCTACCGTAGGCTGTACTATTTGTCCCAACTCAGGGATCGATTTCTCCATACCGGGTATCTCATGGTTTCCCCATATCGGCTCAGACGTAGGAGTCTATCTGCACAGCGGCGAGCTGTTGGTTCACTCGAAAGACCTGGAGATTCCGGGACGGGGCTTCAACTGGACGTTCGAGCGCACTTACCGGAGTCGCATCATCTTTAACGGACCGCTGGGCCGTAGCTGGGAATTCAACTACAATCGCCGCCTCCAAGAGGTCAACCCCATCAACCTCGAATACATCCAAACGAACACCTTCCCGGAAGCCAAAGTGGGTGATGTCGTTCGCATGGACGGCTACGGCCGTGCCGACCTCTACGTGAAGAAATCTGATGGCAGCTATACCGCGCCCGCCAGCTTCTATATGAAGCTCACCCGTAACCCCGATGGCACATTCGTCGAACGAGATAAGACCGGGGGTAAGGCCCTGTACCTTCAGCCTGACGATCGAGGGTTAGCCCATCTTGCTTCCCTCATCGACCGGAATGGCAACACCATGCGTTTCCAGTATGAGATGCGGAGTATCCAAGACCAAGATCGGTCAGACCCAGTCAGGCTGTTAGTCCGTGCGATCGATACCCTGGGTCGGCCCATTGACTATCGCTATAACGCCCAAGGTCTGCTCGTCGAAGTGCAAGATTTTTCAGGCCGAGCGATCCGGTTTGAGTTTGATACTGCAATGGAGGTTCTCGACCATAAACGTTTCGATTTGCTGGCCGTCACCTCTCCAGCCGTAACCGGTACTCCCAACGGCAATGATTTCCCCAAGGGCAAAACTGTTCGATACACCTACTCCAAAGACTTCCAGAAGGAGCGTCTGAATCATAACCTCCTGTCGATTACCGCCCGCAACGAAGTGGCCATCGGCGGCTCCCCTCGACTCGTCGTTACTTATGATAACGATGAAAACTCCCCGAACCTCGACCGAGTGGTGAGCCTGAGTGTAGGTGGAACCAACCAGACGAAGATCCCTGCCGGTGGAACGATCCGCTATCAGTACCAAAATTTGGCTAAGGTTCAACCGGGAAACTTCAACCTGGCGGTCTCCCAAACGACCGTGACTGACCGCAACGGCAATAGCAAGGAATACCAATTCAATCAGGCCGGTAACATCGTGAGAAGCCGGGAGTTCACCAACCGCAAGATACGGCCCAGCGATCTGGAGTTCTTCGAGACCCGCTTCGAGTACAACAAAGACAGCCAGATTACTAAGATCATCCAACCCGAGGGCAACTCCGTCGAGAATCTCTTCGACGATAAGAACCCCGATCGATACCAACAGGGGAATCTGCTCTCAGAGACGCGAATCCCCGACGCCAAGCGCGGCGGGGATCAGACCCGGATCGTCACAAGCTCCACTTTCGAGCCTATCTACAATCAAGTGAGCATGATGACCGAAGCGCGGGGCAATGATCGGAGTTATGTGCCTCAGAACGGTGGGAGCAATTCACCGGACCTACGAAGATACACAACGACCTCCACCTTCGACTATCAAGAGGGCACCAACTTTGCTGCCTTAGCCAGAGAGCTGGGCGTTTCTGAGTCCGAGGTGCGTACCTTATTGGCACAAAAAGGCATTAAGATGGGCCTGGGCGACGTCAACGGCGACGGGCGCACTGACCAGATTGCAGGCAATGTGATCCGCATTGAGCGCCCCGCGGTTCAGCTCTTGCCTGCTTGTGCAAGCGCTGAGCTCACGCCCGATAATAATAATTGTTCGCTCCAGGCGCGGTTAGAAGGCACGTCGAAGCAACCTATCATCGAGCTTTATCATTACAATCAATTTGGGCAGATGATGAAGCACATCGACCCCGAGGGCAATGTCGATGAATTCAAATTCTATCCAGAGAACCGGCCCTGTGGTATTGACTGCCCACAGACATCGCCGCCTGCTGATGGACGGGCGCTCGACACGACCACCGGTGGTTATCTATTCGAAGAAACACGCGATACTGTCAGCTCCCCGGAGCGAAACTCCAAAACCAACCCAGACCCGGTCAAGATCCACCGACAGCTCAAATACGACCCCGTCGGAAACGTCATCCAAGAGGTCGATGGGCGTGGAATTCTCACCGAGTTTAAGGTCAATCAGCTCAACCAGGTGGTGCAGATTATCCGTGCAGCCGCCCATGATGTTTTCACTCTTGACCCATCCGAGCCCCTACCACTCACGGATTTTCAGTATTTAGAACGAATTTTCTACGATTTCAACAACAACGTAGTGCTAAGGCAAGTGGAAGATAGAGGCAACACTTCTGGCGTTGACGGGAGTCCGCCTGCCGCTGACCTACCCATTAATGTCCCCAATCCCGATCCAGTGGGTGGGCCGGCTTTTGTCGACACCGTCTACAAGTATGACATCCTAGACAAGCAGGTCGAGAGGCTCGATGAAGTCGCAAATGGAGCTGCTCTTGAGTTCTTGCGCACTCGCTTCCGTTACGACCCCAATGAGAACCGAGTGTTGGTAATCCAGCCGGAGGGCAACGCCACTGCCTCCGTATTCGACGAGCGCGACCTGCTCTTCCAGAGCACTCGTGGGTCTCTGGCTCCGCCGCCGCTGGCGCTAATGGCAGCCGATGACCTGAAAAACTATAACGTCCGGGGTGGACTGGCTTCCACGATGACCTATCACTACGACCTAAACCGCAATCTTAATGAGACAGTGGACGCCGCCGATACCGATAGCTCCGCCGCTAACAACTCTAAGCGAGGTGGCGCTGGCGATCGCACTCGCACCATCTACGACGGCTTCGACCGGCGCACCAGTGAAGTGGACAGCGTGGGCAACCAGACGGTCTACCAGTACGACCCAGCCAGCAATGTTGTTGGAGTAAGTCGGTTCGGGCCGGTGGGTGGCCCGAGCCCCACCTCCGATGGCCCGGATGTGATACCAATGCCGGTCTCATCCGGCGGAGTTATCCAAGCCAATAACCTGGTCAACGCGAACCTGCTGAAGGCGACAGAAAACCGCTATGACGAACTGAGCCGCGTCTTTCAGATTGACCGTGCTCTCTTCGTGAACACAACCCCGACCATGCGCCCACCCGACGTGGCCGATGGTGCCGTCAGCATCGGCAAGTTAAATCTAACCCCCGGTGACACCTGTGCCGTCCCCGGCGTGGCCGCTCCGCCCTCTGGCTATCGCGGCTGCGTGACCACCCGCAGCGAATACGACCGCAACTCTCGCACTACTTTCACCATCGAAGACGACGGCGATACATCTCGCACCTTCTACGACGGAGCCAGCCGGGTCATCAAGACCGTTGACCCCGAGGGCAACATGGTACAGACAGCCTATGACGACAACAATAACGTCATTGAGACACGAGAGACGGATGTCTCTCAAGTGCCCGGCGTTCCCAATGAAGTCTTCCTGACCACCAACTTTTATGACAGTCTCAACCGCCTCCAGAAGAGCGTGGACAACATCGGTCAGACCTTCGACTACCGCTTTGACTCCCGCAACAACCTGGTGGCTATGGCTGATGCTTCTGGACCACCCGGACTGATCATAGCTCGCCGCGTCTACAGCAACGGTGCCCGCACGGTCAACGCTACGAACTTATTCGGTAATGTCACCCGATACTCCTACGATGGCATCAACCGCAAGACACTCCAGGAGGCGATCCTAACAGGCCTGCTGGTTTCGACCGGAGCCAGCAATTCCGGCGACGGCGTGCATGTCGGTGCATCCCTCTTCGGCGTCAAGAACGACCCGTCCGCTCCAGAATCGTTCCCGCCCACGCCTGACCGGTCCCAAGGCCAAGGCGGCGGTGACGGCATCATCCGCGTCGGCTACAACTACGACCGTAACTCGCTGCTCTCGTCGCTCATTGACGATCAAGGGAACGTCACACTGTACCTTTATGACGATCTGAATCGCCGTGTGACAGAGACCAAGAGCCTCACCGTCAATACGGCACCCCTCAACAAGACAAGAATCCTAGGGCCGCGGCAGATCGTGACACCCACGGTGGCAACGATTAACAACCCGACTGTCATTCCAACTGCCCAGATTGATACCCAATTGGCTGTGGCCCAGGCGCGTCTGAGTCTGAATGCCGTCGCGACTCTCTTTCCACCCCTGGCCGACCGAGTCGATGAACCCACCACCATCGTCTTTGGGTACGACGAGGATGACAACGTCCTTATCCTGGAAGACGAGAATGACTCTGAGACCTTCTCGAAGTATGACGCCATCAACCGCCGGATTGCCGTTCGTGTCTTCCGTGCGGGGCAGTCCGACTCTCATAGTGGCGATCCATTGTTCGCTCCGGCACCCGTCAGTGACCCATCTGCCCCCCGCAGGACATTCCTGCCCGTTATCGGCACGACCAAGCAGGACTTTGAATATGACGGCCTCTCCCGGATGACCCGCGCTACTGACAACAATGACCCAATGGACCCCTCTGATGATTCGGTCATCACTACTGCCTATGACAGCCTCAGCCGCGTTATCGAGGAGAAGCAGAAGATTGGAGCCTTGTCCGCCAAGGCCATCTCATCGGCGTTGCGAGCTGAGAACCTGCGCTCCGGCCTCACTTACCCCAATGGCCGCACGCTGAATTTCATGTTCGATAAGCTAGACCGCCTCAACAAGGTGAAGGACGAAAGCGTTGCTAAACCTATAGCTGACTATGACTACATTGGGAAGGGGCGGGTGCTCCAGCGCAGCTATCCCATGAACGGCACGCGGATGACCTTCCTGGACAACGCGGGCACCGCTGATGTGGGCTACGACGGACTGCGACGCATTGTCCAGCTCCGCCACCTGCGCGCTGATAACTCTCTGGTTGTCGGCTTCACTCATACTTACGATCGCATGAACAATAAGCTCAACGAGGTGAAGCTTCACAATACCGCAAATAAAGAAGTATATCACTACGACTCAGCCTATCGCCTGATCGACTTCGAGAGGCCCAATGCCGGCGCGATTGTGCCACTGCATTCCGATTGGAAGCTGGACGGCGTCGGCAACTGGAAGCAGGTTACTAGTACCGAAAGCGGCGCTCCTACTCCTGAGACTCGGAAGCACTCCTCGTTCAATGAGATCACCGAACGCAAACCTGACGGTGTAATCGCCATCCTGTCCGACGACAACGGCAACGAGACCGATGACGGCACACTCCTACTCAAGTTTGACTACAAGAACCGGCTGCGCACTGTCACCCGTAAGGCCGACAGCGCCGTCATCGCGGTTTACTCCTATGATGCTGTCGGACGGCGTATCCGCAAGGTGGTAACCAACTCTGGCGCTCTCAACGGCACTACCGACTTCTACTTGGACGGCTGGCGGGAGATTGAGGAGCGGAACGTTGCTGACCGGCTAGTGCAGCAGTACCTCTTCGGTGTCTACATCGATGAGCCGCTAGTATTAGATCGCAATCTGAATGTCGACGGCAGCGCCACCGGGCCTGGCGACCAGCGGTTGTTTTACCATCAGAACACACTGTTTTCTGTGTTTGCCCTGACGGATACCACAGGCAAGATTGTGGAAGGTTACCAGTATGACGCCTATGGCCGTCAGACGGTGTTCGCACCGGGGCCAAATGGTGTCGTGAACTTCGGCGGCGGCGACGTGGTCACTCCTGGCGTGAGTACTGTGAATAACCCCTACATGTATACAGGGCGCCGCCTAGATACAGAAACACTCCGCCTAGACACAGGGATCGGGCTGTACTACTACCGTACTCGGTACGTAGATACTGACGAGGGAAGGTTCATTAGCCGTGATACCATCGGCTTTGAAGGTGGCATAAACCTCTATGAATACGTGGATAGCGAGCCAACAGCTTACACTGATCCAATAGGGATGCAAAAGTGTTGCTGCTGCTGTATCGTGGATGCGGAAATCAAGAATAGCAAACAGATTAATGATGCAACAACATGGGGTCATAGCTTCGATGTCGAGATTAAGCTTGAGTATAAGGAATCAGACAAGGCTTCTGACTGTACACTTCAGTGGTGGGAAAAGACCGACCTGATGCCACAATGGCAGAAAGATGCGGGTCTGAAGGATAATGACTGGAACGATATATATAAGGCATTTCCAACGTCTTCTACCTTTGACGGCTGGAGGACTGGAAGGAAGAAGCCGTGTCCTGGAAACGAGACAGCAACGATCACAGATCCGCCAGCCTTAACGAAAGTTTCTGGCAGAAACGCTTCACGGACGCTCTACTTTGCCATTTGGCTCAAGAGCGCACCGGATTGCCCATGTTCCAATCCTTTCAAAAACAAGGTGCTGTTCGCGAACCAGAAGCTCACGATGAAGGAGGGCAAGGGTGATGCTCAGAGCTTTGGTACAGCTGGTGTTCCCGGTCCCTGGCCTCCCCCACTAGAAGAGGAGCTACAAAAACTAATAAAAGGGAAGTAGGGTCTGGAATGCAAACAACGGATGGTCGCACAGAGCAAAAAATCCTGGAATGGCTAGAGCAGGTTCCCTTTGCACACATGGACAATCCTCACCCACCGCTAGCGATGGGCAGCGCAATCGATTATGAAGTCTGGCTTCGTTCAGGACGGCAGATAGACGGCATTGAAGTAATTCTGCAGAAATTCCTTCGTACGCGTGATTCGCGTATCGATCTTGCACAGGTAGCTTATGTATTAGGGTGGCTTGGCAGCAGCCAAAGTGTTCCTGCACTCATCAACGCCCTTTATCTTAACAATTCTCGCGTGAGAACAGAGGCCGCAGCCTCGCTGGGTCGTCTCGGTGATATCAAAGCAGTCGAACCACTATGCCAAAGACTCATTCACGATAACGATCACAATGTGCGAGCCAATGCTGCTGTGGCGTTAGGTATGATCGGTGACCTTAAATCTGAGCCCTGCTTGCGATCCGCTCTGAACGATGAAAACGAGTTCGTAACAAGATTAACTAGGGAAGCACTTGACCACCTCCATAAGAAGCATGATTAGGAAGCCTTAGTGGTCCTAGGGGTCAGGTCTTGCAATCAGGACCGCTGGCAGCAGGCGTGCGAAAAGGTACGATAAGAGTTCGAGACAGGTCAAGCCTACCAGACGTTACAGCGAAAAGGCACTGCCCTTGGATTGCCTTAAAACACTGTCCCATTACTAAACGCGGCGCTATTATCCTAGTCATTATGGTTGCTTTGACTGGTTAGATACTCCACTGGGGTGACCAGGTATTGCTGATGACTCTAGAACTTTCGAGAAGACTAATTTCGTCAACTCAGAGAGATAAAATCAGTTACCGTACCTTTTAACATCATTGCTGCCGGAGGCCCAGATGATCATAGAGTCGTTCCCACGTCCCGGAGGCTTCCATCACGGGGTTCCCGTAGCAACGGAGAAAAAAACAACGCTCTGAGTGAGAACCCTATTCAGGGTACCGAGCCGAATCGCACGGGAATATATAACAAGCTCTTAATGCCGTGCCCATGTCCTAAGAAGGGTATCGGGCAGAACGCTGTAAAAATGTACGGTAAGAAATATTACTTTCTCCTGAAGCAGATTTTGCGGGGACGGATCAAATTTGATTCCCTATATAGTCTCTATAAAAAATCGTTCGATCCTGATGAGGAGAAGTTTCAGCTTTTGAGGAATATAAAATCTTTCCTATGTCTCAAAACGAATTTATGAGACACATGATTCATCGAATTGATCAGTGTTTCTTGCGCGTGCTAAAAAGCGTACCTTGTTTTTCGTCTCAAATTGCAGCCCGCGCTCGTGACTTTGAGACACATCCAATGAGTCCTCTCAGCTCGAAAATCGGAGCGAATTCAAACGTTAGCGTACAAAATTACAGAAAACTGCCCGATACCCTACTTAGTTCACCTGAACATTGACCGATTTGGTGTCGTTCTCCGTATCGACGGCGGCTTGATGCGCTCCGGCCGCGGCGAACTTATATTTGAAGCAGACCTCGGCTTCATCTTGACTTCCCAGCGTTTGCGACACCGAAGCCTGGACCTTGTCGTCCATACGGAACGTGATCAATTGAGTTCCTTCGGACTTGCCCTCGTTCCGGATCTTGGCACAGTACTGGACTTCCTGCCCGACTTGTGCCGTCGCCGGGCCAGTCAAGCTAACGATCATAAAGGCTACCGAACCTGAGGGAGGCTCGGGAGGCGAGCCATAGGGTGCCAGGGTGAACAGCCCTCCAATTCCGATAGCCACCGCCAATACCAACGCGACCGAGCCCGCTGAGACAATCTTGCGAACCTGCATATTGATCCCTCCTTTTGTTGGATCTGTTCGTTCTAGCTTAGAGCGGGGCGCCCGAACGCGCAACCCGGACGCCCTACTCCCAATATCGAACCGCGCTCTCGCTTACCCGTGGGGTTGCAGAGGGTCGGCTGGCATATTGCGTTCTGCCCAGAGGCCGAGCGTGTTTCCGCACGGCCCCCAGCCGATTCCGTCCCAAACAGCCTTCACTTCTTCACCTGCTCCTGCAGTTCTTTGACGAGCCTCTCCAGTGCATCCAGCCGCGCCTGCAGCTCTTTCAGTTCAGCATCCTTCTTCTGCAGCTCGTTGACTAGCATCGGCGCCAAGAACTGATAGTTCACAGTATAGGGCTGCCCTTGCTCGTCGTAAGCCACTAATTCGGGTGCCACTTTCGCGACCTCCTCGGCAATCAGCCCAAACTGGGGCTGATCGGGTCTGCCGCCGTATTCGGGCTTGTAGAGGAAGCTTACCGGACGCAGGCGATAGAGCACCTCGCTGAAGGCTCCCATGTCTTCAATGTGCTCTTTGAAGCGGCGCGAGGAGAAAATGCAGCCGGCGGTTGGGGGAGCGGTGCCCAAAGCCCCACTGGGGGTAATGCAGACCGCGCGGATAGTGGCAGGAGGAGGTACAGTTAGGTTCACATTATAGATGCCGGCGATGAAGGTGGCGAGGTGGGTACCGTTGCCTATGCGAATGGTGTTGCCATCGGTAGAGACCCCATCGTTGCCGATGTCGATGTTATTGCCAAAGCTCGCTATATTGCCGCCTGCACCTGTCCCGAGCGCGATGTTGTCGCTTCCCGTGGCAAAGTAGAGCGCTTGTAGTCCCACCGCCGTGTTGTTGCTTCCCGTGGTGTTTTTCTTGAGCGCACTATGTCCCACCGCCGTGTTGGTGGCTCCCGACATGTTGGTGAAGAGCGCATCAGTTCCCACCGCCGTGTTGTCGCCTCCCGTGGTGTTGCTTATGAGCGCACTATGTCCCACCGCTGTGTTGGTGCTTCCCGTGGTGTTGCTCCTGAGCGCACTATGTCCCACCGCTGTGTTGCGCTCTGCTATGGTGTTGTCGTGGAGAGCAGCGACTCCCACCGCCGTGTTGTCGCCTCCCGTGGTGTTGCTTACGAGCGTACCTGCTCCCACCGCCGTGTTGAAGCTTGCCGTGATGTTGTTGAAGAGCGCACCTTCTCCCACCGCCGTGTTATGTTCGCCCGCCGCGTTGTTGAAGAGCGCTTGGACTCCCACGCCGACGTTGTTTGTTGCAGCACCTGTCATCGTAAAATTCCCCGCATTCACCCCGGCAAAGAAGTTGTTGATGCCAAAGTTGTGAATGTACCGATCCCCCCCGGACATGATGATGCCAGTCGTCGCTGTGCTCGGCGGCAGGCGGAAGTTCTTGGCGATATGCAGCTGCTCTTGGGGTGCGGTTACTCCGATGCCGACGTTGCCCGTATCTGCAAGAAACAAAAAGTTATTTCCAAAAACGCCGTTATTACTAGGGAAGGGTTTCCAGAAATTAAGCCCAGGTCCGCCGGGGGCGGTCGCCCAATATTGTATTCCCCATTGTGGTTCCATTGTGGAATGAGTTGCAGACTCTTGCCCGAAAAACAAAGAAATATCACCCGCATTGGGGTTGGCGGGGGGCGCGAAAATAGAAATACTCCCATTTACCTGAAGCTGGTGTAGAGGGTTCATCGTATTGATGCCGACAGCACCACCGGAGGTAATCCTCATCCGTTCTTGGATCCCCGTCGCAAAGGCAATAACGTTGGCGGCCGGTCTGAACATGCCAAGACCGCTGTCTTGGTAGAAACCGTAGGCCGGATTGGCTGCAAATTGTCCCTGGTTGCCCAAGATGAGCGCACCGCCAGGGAAGAAGGACCTTATAGACAATCCGGGCGTTGGTGCATGAAAGCTAATCAAGAGTAGATTCCCGCTGACCGTGGCAGGCGGTCAATCCACCCGGTGACTCTGTGGCATCCCCAGATGGGTCATGCGATTGAGGGCGCGACAACGAAGCTGGAACTGGCATACTT
>JACOSB010000104.1 GCA_016179105.1 Candidatus Acetothermia bacterium | reverse complement strand
GGGCGTGACAAAAACGTGAAATGAGCTTCAACTCAGCGAAATTGATCGAGTTGCCTACCCACCTTTACTTGAAGTACCTATGCAACGCGCCGACCGCAATAGGCCGGCTTGCTTTTTGACGAACGTCATAGTAAATCACTCCTTATTAGATCGATTTGTCTTTGAGATAACCCAAGTCTAGCAGAGCGAGTTGCCATTAAGTTGCCACTTTTGTCCCACGAAAATGCGCTAATTCATGCAGAGAAATGACAAACCCCCGTTCACCGTGTCTCCGGCGCTTGAGTGGATGAAGCTGCATTTCCACCTTTCATCGAAGTAGCTATGCAACACTCCAAACCTTGCAATTAGTGAATAGGATAAAATTTGTGCTGCGCTCGTCCCTGAAAACCCCTTGTATTTACGCTATCCCTGGTCTACCCTATTAGTGAGAAGAGCTATAAGCGTCAATTACTGACAGTAATGTTCATTACGTTTCCGCTCTTTCACAACACCCCTGTTTGTAGTAAACTATAAGCGCCACCGGAAAAGGGCCCGATGGGTGCCACCCGTTCGAGATTTGAGATTAGCATCGCCGGTTAATCTTAGATCTTTAGAAAGGGGTGTACCGCGTGAACGATGTGCGAAGGGAGTTATACGCCGTGGCGGAAGCGCAGAAGCGTACCGAGAACAATATTACTAAACTAGTGCGAGCTCAAGCGCGGTCGGAAAAGCGCCTTGATGGGGTAGCAGTTGCTCTCCAAAAGCTTGCGAAAGCTCAGACTCGTACTGAGGAGGCGGTCGATAAGCTCGCGGCGCGCGTTGACGAGTTAACCGAAGCACAAACTCGTACTGAGAAGCAGTTAGAGCGTTTTGAACGGGCGACCGAGAAGCGATTTGAAAGTGTTGAAAAGCATATAGAGCAATTGACCAAGGTTCAGAGTGAGATGAAGGATGATCTAGGGTGGGTTAAGGGCGAGAGTCTCGAGCATCGCTATCGAGAGCGGACACCGGCGTACTTTGCTCAGATCATCAGACGTGCCCACGTCGTCGATGGCGATGAATTAGTGGCGCTCCTTGAAGACGCGGTCGATCGAGGACAGATTACCGCCGACGAACGCAATGAGCTTTTGCTTACCGACGTGATTGTCCGTGGCAAACGGCGAGACGAAGAGAGCGACGTTTACGTAGTGGTTGAAGTGTCATGGATCGTGGATGGTCACGATGTCGAACGAGCAGCGAGACGAGCGAAGTTGCTTTCTCAAGTGAGCGTTCTTTCTATCCCCGTCGTCGCAGGGACCGATATTACACAGAAAGCGATGGAGATGGCACGTTCCTTAAGCGTCTGGTACGTTATTGATGGGCAGACCACCCCACCGTAGTGGTATCTCTTCTGATCCTGAGACAGGCAAGCACTCCGCTTGCCTATTTTTTAGGAGCTAGTCTAGATTAGAGGTGAGAGATATGATGAAGAATCATGGGCCAGCGCCTTCTAGCAGGCAGTCACCTCACGAACCGAGCACTGTACAGATTGATCCGGTTATTCAGCTTGGAGGTACCCGCCAACAAAGCAGCGCGAGAAGTAGGAGTCAATCGTCATACAGCCGAGCGGGTCTACACGCAAATTCGCTTAGCTTTAGTACGAGCCTGCGAGCGAGAAGCTTTGCTCGCTGGAGAGGTCGAAGTGGATGAGAGTTACTTCGGTGGCCATCGGAAAGGACGACGAGGTCGAGGAGCAGCGGGTAAGGTGATTGTCTTCGGCATTCTCAAGCGTAACGGCCGAGTTTACACGCGACCGGTTCCCGATGTCTCGCGGCGGGTTTTGCGAGCGATCATTCGCCAACGGGTTCCGCTGGGCAGTACGGCCATCCGATAGTAAACGAACCAAAACCAACGATCTTGCCAGTGTATCGAAAACCCCTTTACGAGACGGCGGATAAATTGACTCTCCCATTGCGAAAAATGGCATAATCTCGTCTCGTAACACGTCTCAAAATCAACGTCTCATTTCTTAATAAACGAGAGAGTTTTGAGAAAATCAGCCCTTCCTTTGATTGCTCACTGAATCAACTACTCGAGGAGGTTCGTTGTTTTTTTCTCCGTTGCTATCTGATGGCCAAGTTAGGGCAAGTAAACGCGACTTTAATTGAAGAAATAGCGGCTGCCATTGCTGCAGTAGTTGAATATCAATAGCAAAGAACTTCGCCCAAACGGACGATACTTTAGTAAAATGAGCCAGCGGACACAGCCTCACTACCGGTTCAAGTCCTCGAAGACCACCTACCCGTCGGTAGCCCTGTGTCCGCCGCTCTCCTCGGGGCAGGGCTCCCCCTTAGACAGATAGCTCCAGCCCTCTGACCCACGACATCAAGAGCTGCACTCATTATGAGTACAGGGTCCAAGAGGGACAAAGTTCCAGCTTTTGAGTGCTTCTTGACTTATCTAGAGGACTAGAGAACTGCTAAAAATAATACTGTGATGGAGAAAACATATTACAAATTGACTGACCTGCTCGGACAAGAAGGACTGAGCTACAACAAGCTTTGGCGCTCAGTGGAAACTTTGAAAGAGGCTCACGTAATCACCACATTCACGGGGGCGCACGGTGCAATTTGCTTAACTCTAGATGAGAAAAGGATTCTTGCTAAGTTTTTGAAGTATCTAGATAGCTGCAATGGGAGCCAAAAGGAAGCTGTGTATGTGCTAAAACTTGAACTGCTAGAACAGCAGGTTCATAAGCTTGAAGAAGAAAACCGTCAGCTTCATGCTTTAGTTGAAATCAAGCCGCCTTGGTGGAAGCAGATTCTTTACTTGTTCTCTCCGCATAGGCGGCGCTTGTGGCCATGGGTCAGAACATGAACTCTCGAACTGAAGCAGATGATTTAGTGCGTCTTCCCTAAAGGGAGTTAAATTGATATGATAGCACTAGAAGGGGTGGTGAGAGCGACTAACTTTCTGATAATGCGATAAAAGAATTTCTCTCGGTTGAAGCCGAGAGAAATCAGTATCAAGTTGATTTCCTGGTCGTTCCAGCGACCGGGTTGAAGTGTTTTGCCCATTGGCAAAGCCTCCAACGTGTTTATCTTACCACGTTTGGCAGGCACTTGTCAAGAGGCAAGTGGGGGAATTTTGTCCCATTTCCGTCTGCCGGACTTGTTGCTCAAGTTGCGTTGCGAGACGCCGCGCAAGCTCTATTCGCTCGCTTGGTCGCTCTCTGACGATCAAGGCATCTTCACGATGACACCCGCAGCGTTTTCATCCTTCGCTTCGAGCACCCGCCGGCGCTGGGTAGCGCGGTTTGTTAAATGGAAGCTGTGGGAAGTCATTGAGCCCGGTCGAGGACGCGGCAAGCACCCTATCTACTGCATTCGCGGCAAAGCCAAATTCGTTGCAAAAGAAGCACATAATAAAATCGCTCATGAAGCTAAAGACAAAAAGAATATAAAACCGCCTTTCGGCACACCGCGCGACGAGCATAAAAATTCTCAACGGCTTCAGTGGCTCTCCGATCGCAATAAACGCTGGGTTTACAGCTTCGAGGGCTGGACAGTCTTACGCCAAGGCGAGTACGGCTACCACAAGCTTGCCCGCTGCTTGCGGCTCTGCTTCTGGGATTTGGGAGCGCCACGAGAGGCCAACGATGCACTCACCGGGATAGTGATGAACAAACTGGAGGATCAGACTGCCGGTGAATGCCAGAGGGTCTGCTTCGCGCTGCTGCGATGGATCGCCAGTCAGCGAAAGAAGTTTCAGCGCTTGCTCGAATGCGGCCGTAGGATCTTTTCTTGGGTTGCATGGCTACTCTTAAAGTTCATCCAGGGTGAAAACCCAGACATTCAACCGAAGCGTGCTCAGAGTAGACATGGTGAACGCTGTGAGTGCAGCGACTGCGAACGAGAGCGCGTCGGGCGTCGGCGGACCGAGTATGAGCGCACACTGCCCAAATCGACGATGGCGGATAAATGGCAACGCTGGGCACAGCAACGGTTGGCCGATCTTGCCTGGCGGCAGAAGCAGGCTGAGCTGGTTCGACAACGACTCTGCGAGCAGCGTCGCCACAGCGAGTAAAGGCTTCATATCAGCAAGCTTGTTTGTAACTCGACTAATCATTCCTGTTACAATCGGCAGTGTGATTGTTTGGGCATAAGAATTTGTCAAAAAGGGGGCGTGACGATGCCGGTCATTAAGAAAAAACATCAGATTAAAAAGAAACATCGACGAAAGACGATTGAGAAATTCCCTCCGGATTGGGCGGTACAGCAACACCCTATCGACGATCTCCAGCTCTTTAAAGAAAAGGCTTCGACTCAAGAAGCAAAACAGGCTCTAGAAAGTATAAAAAATTTCCTATGGGCTCATGAGGATTTATTACTTGAGCCTCGTAAGGATGTCAAGGATCTGTCTCGTCTGAGAAAGTTAGCGGATGAACTCAATGACATTCCGACGCTCAAAGGCAAACTGATGGTGAGAGTGTTGCAAGACGGCAGCTTCAATGTGCATCCCACATCGGGGCCACCGGATGAGCGTGCGAAACAATTCGGGTTAACTCCTCCAGATCTCTATAACATTGTTAAGGCCATTGAACAACTGAAGATCCTTCTGCAGAATCATTGGTGGGGAATCAGGATAGGTGTTTGCCACCTTGACAGTTGCCAACGGTTCTATATCAAACGGAGAAGAGATGAGAAATACTGCTCGCGAAAGCATGGCAATACGGCCGCCGTCCGCCGCAAGCGGGCAAATGAGAGGCGTAAAAGAAAGAAGTCTGTCTAATTAACCTATTCCTGTCGAGCATTAGAAGCTGTCACTAGGTTGGGTGTAAAAAACACCCAAAATCGTGTCAGACTACACACAAAATTCTTTCCCCAATAAGCCATCGGTATGAGGCTTTTCAGGCTGTCATGAGATCACGTGTAAAATGCATGTAAAATCATGTCACTATATTGCGTAAAAACTATTGACACAGGAAATCTCGGATGCTATAACTAGAGCGCCAGCAGCGCAGTTGGAGACCTCGCTAGCAGAAAGGAGATCAATGTTCTCTCAACTAAACGTGCGAGTGCCGATCGAACTGATTCAGCAAATCCGAGAGCTAGCTGAATCACGCGAACGTCGATTATCTCAAGAAGTTCGCTTGGCTCTACGTAAACACTTACTGCAGGAAAGATCGGAAGACGAGAAAGAAATTCAATCTAAAACGATGACGCCGTCGAGTTAGTTTTCCAGGCCGACTCGACGGCGCAAAACTTTCGAGCATCAAACACAACGACGGAGGTCGTTTATGTCGGACACCCGAAATTATCCTACTCTAAAATCGTCTTGTATTCTAGACCCGCTTGTATCGCTGAACAATCAAAACCGTCTTGTTTCCGCCCTTCTAAACGAGCTTTCTCGGCTAGCCTTCGAGCATGGCTTCAATCCTGGGAAGATCGCCTGGGCCATCTGCGATGAACTCAGGCTCGCCATCGGTCGTTTTGGTGACGAGCAATTCGCTGCTAAGGTTGAGACCGGAATAAAACTGTTGCGAATTCTTGCCAAATCTCAGGTACAAAGGGGCAGAGCATGAATCCGATTGATCGTGTTCTCGATGCTCTGCGGGCTCGCGGCGGTGAGCCAAAACGATACGGAGATCACTGGCAGACTTTGTGCCCAGCACATCCCGACGAGAATCCAAGCTTGAGCATCTCAGTTGGCAATGATGGGAAAGTGCTTCTGAGATGCTTCGCGGGTTGCCCAGTGAAAAATGTCGTGTACGCGCTGGGTTTAGAAATGGCCGATCTCTTTCCAGCTTTCCAAAGGAGAGAAGAGCGCCAGATCATCACGACGTATGACTACACTGACGAAAATGGCCAGCTGCTTTATCAAATCGTGCGATACGATCCCAAAGATTTTCGTGCGCGGTGTCCCGGCAAAAATGGCAACTGGATTTGGAATCTGAAGAAAACTCGACGCGTCCTCTATCATCTACCAGAGGTGCTTTCGGCGGTCCAAAGTGGACAAACGGTTTTCGTTTGTGAGGGCGAGAAAGACGTTGAATCCTTGTGCAAGCTCGGGCTGACTGCGACCACAAATCCCGGCGGCGCGGGCAAATGGAGATCTGAATACAGTGAAGCTCTTCACGGAGCGCAAGCCGTCATCGTACCCGACAAGGACGAACCCGGGCGCAAACACGCGGCACAAGTGACGCGTAGCCTTCACGGGGTTGCCGCCCGCGTGAAAGTCGTCGAGCTCCCCGGCCCCGGCAAAGATGTGACTGATTGGGTTCAGGCAGGCGGGACACAGGAAGATCTGTTCCAACTAATTGAGCAAGCACCCGAATGGGAGCCCAGCCTCCAAGATAGTCACGTCGATGACAGTCCCGTGGGGCTCGTCAAGCGTTTGGCCGACGCGATCGCGTTTTCTGAACACTTTGCGCAAGATCAAGGAAGCCGGTTATATCGTTTCTCCGATGACGTCTATAAATCCGATGGTGCGGCATACGTGAGGCGAAGAGTTAAGGCGCTCTTGGAAGAGTGGAGCTTGACTGGCAAGTGGAGTTCACACAAGGCCGAGGAAGTTATTGAGTATATCCGAGTCGATTCCCCCGAGTTGTGGGACCAGCCACCGAGGGACGTTATCAATGTTAAGAATGGCTTACTTCATGTGAGTACTCGTGAACTCAAGCCACACTCGCCGGAGCACCTGTCGTCGATTCAGATTAACGCCGTTTACAATCCCGATACCAAATGCCCTGCGTGGGAAAAGTTTGTCAGCGAAACCTTCCCTGGAGACGCCAGAAATCTGGCTTATGAAATACCGGCAGCCTTGATAGTGCCCAGCGAGCAGCAAGATAAAGCTCTTCTTTTAGAAGGTGAAGGGGCGAATGGGAAATCAACCTATCTGAGGGGGGTTATCAGTTTTCTTGGCCGTTCCAATATCTCGGGGGTATCGCTTCATAAATTAGAATCTGATCGTTTCAGCGCAGCACGATTGATCGGAAAGTTGGCGAATATTTGCCCTGATTTGCCGAGCTCTCACCTAGAAAGTACCTCGACGTTCAAGACGGTCACAGGGGGAGATGTGCTTCTCTCTGAATACAAATTCAAGGATTCATTCGAGTTTAAGCCCTTCTCGCGTCTGGTATTTTCGGCGAATCATTTCCCGCGAAGCAGTGATGGATCACACGCATTCTTCCGGCGTTGGGTGATCGTTCCATTCCCTAAAACGTTCGATCCAAGTGAACAGATCCCAAGCCACATCTTGGACGCGCAGTTATCTGACCCAAGCGAGCTTAGTGGTTTATTGAACCAAGTTCTTGATGCGTTGAGGTCGTTGAGGGAACGCGGGACTTATCTCGAATCAGAGAGCATGAGGGGCGCGTGGGAGGAGTTCCGAGCAATGACTGATCCAGTGGCCGTATGGTTAGATCGAGCAACGGTCGAGCACCCGGACGCGATGGTGACGAAGGATGGATTGCTCTCCACGTATAACGCTGCTACCCGACAAGAGGGTGGCCCTACGATGACCAGGCAGGCATTCGGGCGCGCACTGCGTCGGCTACGCCCTAACATCCAAGAGGCCCAGCGGAAAATTGCCGGAAAGCTGCAATGGGTCTGGCTTGGCTTGGGGTTGAAGTCTAAAGATGATGCCCACGGTGCCGATAACAAAAATCCCGTGAATCGCGTGAATGACCCTGGAGTGGGTTCACGGGATTCACTCGATTCACGCGATTCCTCTCTTTTGTATATAAATCGCGGGAAGGAGGGGGATCAGAAGGTAGAAGAGCGTGAAGAGTATCTGGAACAAAGTAGGGAAAATCCCGTGAATCGCGTGAATGGCATGAATGAGACTCTCACGACCTCATCTACAAATCCTCTTGAAATCAGCAATAATAACACCTGTGTTCATTGTGACGCTCCAGCTAATCGTTTTTCCGAAGACGGGACAGGCTACTGTGAAGATCATTTATGAGGCCATATCGCCGTCACAGCCCCGAACGGAAAAGACCGCGCTCAACGTCCATGCAGTGGTGTCCCTAGGATCGTAAGGATGTCAAGTGACAGAGGGGGGGGCGTGCTCACAACCTGGGCCTAGGGTGAAAAAATGACCGAATTTGTCCCTGTCCGCCTTGGTCATTTAGAGCATGAAACGCTGTTCAGAACGGTAATGATGGATTTTAGCATCGGTAGCGAAAGCGGAGTGAAAAGTGACCGGCTAGCGACGGTGATCGGAGAGCCTAATAATACTGATCAGATTAGCGAAATTGGGTGATTTTCGTCATTTGGCGGGAACGGGAAATGCCCGAGTGATTTGTGGGTCGGTCATCTCCCCCGGTCATTCGAGCGAAAAGTGCTTTCAATTGAATATTACTGGCCGATACGAATGTGGTAAAGCTTGAGAGTTTGGAATAGGCTGACCGATATGCGGAGAGAAGTTCAACTCACGGAACTGGATCAAGCCATCTTGGAAACGCTGAGGTACGAAGCCCTCAAGCCCCAAGCATTGAAAGAGCGCCTGAACGTGAACTACTCCACGCTACGGAAGCGGTTAGCTCGGCTTCGGAGCGAAGGGCTCCTCACTCAGCAGGATCGATGGGGACCGTACAAGATAACACCAGCAGGGGAAGCGCGTCTGGCCGAGGTCTCGCTGCCGCGACTGAGCCCTATGCTCACGGATCCGGGTCTCCAAGGGTTGATAGAGTCGCTCCCCAGTGGAGGGCATCGGGCACTCTTTCGCTTGGCACTATCGGGCGTAGTAGCCAAGAAACACCTTTGGAAGAGCTTCACTATGGGGTGGGCCTATTTCTGTATAGCGGGGAAAACCAAACGCTTTAAGAGCGCGTTGGGCGCAGTGCTCTGCCAGGTGCTCTACGGGACTGAAGCGGACTTTCATCTGTATTCATTGCAATCGGCCAGTGAGCATGAGCTGCTAGGCCGGCGGCATGTGCAAAAAGGCGGAGAGGTCAAGCTGGCTCAATCTCCGATTTGGAAAGTAGATTTCATCGTGCTGGATGAACTGGACAAGTGCCGAGATGAGGCAGTGCGGCGCATGGTGCTTTTCTTTTGCGACGGGCGCAGCCGCTTCCCCGTGGAGGGCGAGCTAGTCGAGAATCATGTGACACCGTTTATCACGCTCAACCACGTAGGAGATCTGAAAGAGAAGCTCGGCGAGCCCTATCTGCGTCGGGGCATCGTGTTGAATATTGACAGCTATGAAGACGAGCTGGACGGGATTGAACTGCGGGCGCATGAGATCTTTGCAAAGGCCGAGAAAGTGCGTTTGGGTTTAGAGCGCCTCTCAGTTGAACGAGCAGGGATTACAAAAGAAGACCGTGCTTTCTTACATCACCTAGCCCACGATCACTTGAATGAAGAGGGCAAGAGCTTGAGCGACACGCACACACTTGAGATTCTGGTGCTGGGTCGCTTAGCACTACTGGGGCCGAAAGCAGAAGTTCGGGAAGCCATCTTTGAGACCTTGCAGGATTACCTGATTTGTGCGGAGACCGTAGGCTTCACGCAAGAGGGTTGGGGCTCTCGATTCATGGAGAAGTGGATTGAATATCGCGGTCAAGAAGATCCCGCGTTGAGGCAGCGATACGATGAGCACCGTCAGCGGCGCGAAGCGCGAGAGCGCCAACAGCAAGAGCGAGAAGCTCAGCAGGTGGAGAAAAAGATCGCTGCGACCCGAGCCCGAGCAAACTTCATAGAGAATCGCTCCAAGTGGGTAACTGTTCTCACTTGGGGGAGAGAAGAATTGAGAACGTGCCTGCAAGAAGAATGGGGAAAGGCTGGTCTTTCGGCCAAGTCTGAGAAAACAAGAGTGAAGAAGAAGTGGAATCTCGCGACAAAGCCGTTACAGGACACGATCGGGTTTTGGATTGAGAAGGTAAAGGCCACCCAAGATCAGAGAGAACTGACAGCTCTAGAGTCCGAGTTAAATGGGGTCGTACAAGAGATCAGGCAGTCCCTTAAAAGCTGCCAACGTGAGGTTGAGGCCATGGCACAAGTGAAGGAGGCTGAGCAGCTGAAAGCGCAGGCACTGCAGGCTCAAGTACAGCAAAGAGAAAGAGAGATTAAGGAATTGCGGCGTCGAAGAACGACATTGGTTCCCTATTTGCAGAAGACGAGGGCTGAACCGAACATTGCCACTCGGCTGGAGCAGCTTGGACTAATTAAGAAAATCCCATATATACTCAGAGGCAGAACGCTGCTAGGTTTCTGGATGGAAATGCCAGATGAGAAATACGTCGGCGTGGATGGTAAGGATTACAGACTACACCACTTTGAGAGTTGGGCAGATGCCAATTCAGTGATACAAACGGCGGTAACTGAACTAGATCAGAAGATTGCGAATCTTGAAAGCGGTGCGCAAGGTTCAGGGAGCGGTTTGGAAGCTGTGGGCCCCCGCCGGTTACTGCCCGACAAACAAGAGACCAAAGTATTGCAGCCAGGCGTACCAGCCGAGATAACGGAGGAGGAGTTTGAGCAACTTTGTGCGAAAGGAGATCTTACCGATGAAGAGTTTCAATTGTATAAGCAAGGCTTCAGGAAGTTCAGGGGACTTTCTCTATAGCAACTGCTAACCGAGTGACAGCCCAAATTTTTGACCAATACAAGCGAGGAAGGAGAACATGAAAGCGGCGATATACTTGCGAGTGAGCACGGAAGACCAAAACGAGAGTAACCAACTGGGTGCCTGTCAGAAGTTCTGTGAAGCGCGTGGCTGGGCGATCGTGCACGTCTATAAAGACCAGTTGAGTGCCTATCAAGTGGACGTGGAACGCCTGCACTATGAGACGTGCAAACAGGCTGCTCGACAGGGAACATTCCAACACATCGTGATCTGGGCGATTGACCGCTGGACGCGACAAGGAGCGGCGGCGCTGATGCAAGATATGAATGATTTGGCACGGTGGGGCGTGCAATTACATTCGGTGCGTGAGAGCTTCCTGGACGCGTTCAATATCGAAGGAGAGCTGGGGGAGATTCTTCGTCGCTTCATTGCGGAGATGATGGCCTGGCAAGCCCAGCTCGAATCGATCAAGCTCAGCGAACGGGTGAAAGCCGCCTATACTCGTAAGCGGGAGACGGGAGATTTGGACAACTGGGGTAGACCCGCTCTGGAGTTAGATCGGGAAGCCGTCAAAGCCAAGTACGCGGAGTTGGAAAGTTTACGCAAGACTGCCGAGCATTTTGGGTGCAGTTACCAGACCGTCCGGCGGCTGTTACAAAATGGTCAGCCCGAGGGCGCCCCAGAAGACTGCATAATATCGCCACCCGATTCTCTGTCCTGAGCTGAGCCCAAAAGGCCCCTTTCTGTGACAGTCTCGGTCAAGACCTTGCAGTAATTGAGAATGAGCCGAGCACGGTCTGGTGAAAGTTCACCTCAGTCGCTTCTCAAGGATCCGGTAACCGGAGTCTACATGGGTCACCGGTTGTGTCAAGTAGTTTTCTGTAAATTGGATTCCAAGATCGGCAGCGGTTTAGGCCGCAATCAACTCCTTCGACTTCAACTGCGTCCACTCTGCTAACGCGGTCATGTCCAAGTACTTTGGTCCGGTCAGCCAGGTCT
>JACOSB010000103.1 GCA_016179105.1 Candidatus Acetothermia bacterium | reverse complement strand
TGCACCTCAAGGAGTGTGAGTGGCGGTGGAAGAAAAATTCCCCTAGCTTAGCACGTGAACTCTGGCAAATCCTCAAACGCCATGATACCATCTAATTAAAGTCCTGGTCTAGAGCCTTGTGATTTAGATGCTCACTAAAGTTGGCCCCAAAGTCAAGACCACGAATTGCAAAAAATCCGGAGCGTCCTGTTTTTGGTTTATGCCGCATTTAGATGGAGAGTGTTTGGAGCTCTTCCTGCGCGAAGTGCGCACGGCCTTTGCTCAAGAGCAGGTCGTGCTCGTCGTGGATAACCACAG
Source organism: Candidatus Acetothermia bacterium (assembly GCA_016179105.1). Lineage (GTDB taxonomy): Bacteria > Bipolaricaulota > Bipolaricaulia > RBG-16-55-9 > DRXL01 > JACOSB01. The sequence goes on along the minus strand of JACOSB010000103.1, from coordinate 22,657 downwards.
CAGCCACACAGTCATCGGGTGAAGTGGCCCGGGGGATGAGCCCATTACCTTTGCCCAGCTACTCTCCGGAGTTGAGCCCGGTCGAGCAACTCTTCAAACAGCTACGGGCGCGGTTAGCAACCAGGTCTTCGAGAACTTGGAGGTGCTGGAGCGAGCCTTGGGAGAAGCGCTACGCCCCTATTGGGAAGAACCGGCTCAATTGCAACGCTTGACGGCTTATCCTTGGTGGATCAAGGGTCTTGCCTTTATCCAGACATTCCCATAACAAATTAGTATTTTAGTATTAGAGCTATACTCAAAACGATGAGAGAACAAGGGAAGAGAGCTAGTCAATCACATTTAGCTTCATCTGCGAACGGTGATTTCCGCAGGGACCAATGGCCGTTCGCCTCTACAAATTTCTTGGCGTCTTGGCGGTTTTAATGATTTCTCACACTTCGTAGCACGCGACCGAATGGCCGCTACCCTTGTCTTCGAGCGGCGGATGATCGGACGTAGCACAGCGCTGCGTGGCCATCGGGCAGCGTTCGTAGAAGCGACAACGCGGCTTGGGGTTGATCGGCTTGGTCACGCCCCCTTTGAGCTCCATCGGCTGGCGTCGCACCGACGGATCGGGAATCGGGACGGCCGAGATGAGCGCGCGCGTGTACGGATGCTGCGGATTCTGAATGATGTCTTCTGTTTGCCCCATCTCGACGATCTTTCCCAGATACATCACGGCAATCCGGTCACACATATAGCGAGCCACCGCGAGATCGTGCGTGATATAAAGATAACTAATTTTGAACTTCTCGCGCAGCTCCAACATCAAGTTCATCACACCCGTGCGAATCGAGACGTCGAGCATCGAGGTCGGCTCGTCGGCGACGATGAAACTCGGGTTCAAGATCATCGCACGGGCAATGGCCACGCGTTGTCTTTGCCCTCCAGATAGCTCGTGCGGGTACCGAAAGAGAAATGTCTCCGGCGGAGTCAGGCCGACCAAATCCATTAACTCGGCGACCCGTGCTTCGCGCTCCATCAGACTTCCGATGCTCTGCACCGAGAGCGGCTCGGCGCAAATGTCATAGATGGTCATGCGCGGGTTCAGCGATTCATAGGGGTCTTGGAAGATCATCTGCACGTTGCGCCGGAAGAGCTTTAGGCTGCGGCCACGCAAATGGGCAATGTCAGCAAAGCCATCGGAAGTCACGAGGGAGATAGCTTTGGTTTTGGCGGAAGTAGCTTTTGCAACTCCTGCTTTCTGTTTCGGAAGCTTCACTTCGACGTGAGTATTCTTGAGAAACACTTGTCCCGACGTCGGCGTCTCTAATTTCACCAACAATTTCCCGGTGGTCGTCTTGCCGCAGCCGGATTCCCCGATCAATCCCAAAATTTCGCCCTCGCCGACCTCAAAGCTAATGTCATCCACGGCGTGAATGAAACTATTCCCTTTGCGAAAAAAACCTGAAGCGACGGGAAATGTTTTGGACAGATTTTGGATTCTTACCAGACTCGTCGATCGGTCAGTCTCTATGATCACTGGATTCGTCTGCTCTGGGTTAGACATAGTCTTTCACGCTCAATGAAGTGGATTCCAACACGCGGCCACTTGCCCCGGCTGACGCACTTCGAGTACCGGGTCTTTCTCCTTACATACTTCCGTAGCGTAAGGACATCGCGGATGGAAACGGCAACCCGTCGGCGGGCTGATTAAGTCGGGCGGCTCACCCGGCAACGCTTCGAGCTTTTTCTTCTCGCCCTTTAAGTTCGGGAAACTAGACATCAACGCTTTGGTGTACGGATGCGCCGGTCGTTCAAAGATTGTCTGGGTATCCGCCAGCTCAACCAATTTTCCCCCGTACATCACGCCAATCTTCTCCGAGACTTCGGCGATGACCGCAATGTCGTGAGAGATATAGATCATGCTCATGTGGAGCTGTTTCTGAATCTGCCGCATCTCGCGCAAGATTTTATCCTGGACGATCACGTCCAAGGCCGTCGTCGGCTCATCGGCGATGATGAGCTCGGGATCGCAGGAGAGCGCCATCGCGATCACGGCTCGTTGCTTCATGCCGCCTGAGTATTCGTGAGGATAGCGTTCCATCATGCGTGGGTCGAGGCCGACCATCTGAAAAAGCTCAGCGATGCGTTTTTTGGATTGCTGCACACTTGTTTTTGGAAGATGCGTCTGCATCGCTTCCAAGATTTGATCGCCCACGCGATAGACAGGATTCCAAGAGTTCATCGCCGCTTGAAAGATCATCGAGATGCCCTTCCAACGAACACGTTGCATGCGCTCTTCACGTAACGGGACGAGGTCCAGACCAACTTGCGCGATCTCCGAGAAAGAGAACGAGACCGGCGACGGCGCTTTGGTCGCTCCGTTTCGCGCCGGCTGCACCAAAAGCTTTTCGCCTTCGATACGAGTTAGGCGCCCTAGTGTCGATGCTCGGCCGTTGGCTTTCTGTGGCACAAGGTTGACCATCTCGCCCAAGAGCGCGTTCGCTGTCTGCGGCTGAAACTCTTTGTAGAAAAAAATATGTCCTTTGAGAATTTTGGCGTTTTCTGGCAGAAGTTTTAAGAGCGTGAGCGCCATCGAAGTCTTGCCGCAGCCGGACTCACCGACGAGCCCCAAAGATTCGCCTTTTTCTAAAGAAAATCCCACTTCGTCGACGGCCTTCACTTCGCCCTTGCGGGTCCAGTAGTGCATCGAGAGGTCTTTCACTTCAAGCAGTGCCACAAACAATCGATCCTTTTCTATAATTCCTGCGCGGTAGAGGCGCGGTTACCTCGCCTCTACAAAATCAATCTTTATCTTTTCCTAAGACGCGGGTTCACGATCTCATCCAGCCCGCGCCCCACGAGATAGAATGCCGAACAAAGCAACGTCACGGCCAGCCCCGGCGGCATCCAAACCCACCAGTAGAATGCTCCCTGATGCCCGAGAATCCATCCTTGGGTGTGAGCCCGGAAGAGCATCAAGCCCCAACTCATATTGATCGAGGGCAAGAGCCCGAAGAACGAGAGCGCGGCTTCCGAGAAGATGGCCGTCGTGACGTTGAACATCATATAGAGAAATGAGAGCGGCAAAATGTTGGGAATGATATGGGCAAAAATGATGTGAAAGCTGCTGCCACCGGCGACGCGTGCGGCTTCGATATAGGGTTTCACTTTGATCGTGAGTGCTTGGGATTTTAGCACGATCGTGATCGAGCCAAAACCGAAGAGCAACCCCAGGATGAGTGCTAAAAGCATGTGAGTCATCTCGATCCCTGCACGCTGCACGAGTGCACTCACGACGACCAAAAATGCGATTGGCGGGAAGAGCACGAAGACGTCGGCCAGTCGCATAAAGAGCGTGTCGATCCAACCGCCGTAATAGGCTGCCACCGCTCCGATGAAAGTGCCGATGATCACGGTGATCAGAGCCGCCATCATGCCCAGCAGGAATTCGCGGCTAGCGCTGTACATAATCTGGGCCAATACGTCGGGGCCGTCGGCATTGGTCCCCAGGGGATGGCGGAGCGAAGGCGGCTGAGGAAATCCCTTGATCAATAGCGGGTCGTTGCCCACGCCGAAGATCGGGTTATAGACGATGTTGAGGTCGATGCCTTCTTTCTGAATCGTCTCTTGGTCCCACGCGATCTTTCCCATGAACCAAGGATAGATAGGATAGAACGCTCCCAAGAGTCCAAAGAAAACAATGATCACCAACCCCGTCACACCGATGGGGCTCTCACGAAAAGTGCTCCAACTCTGGCCCATACCTTTGAGCCAGAGGTGCATGCGTACGCGCCAGAGCGATGGTGGCAACGTCTTCGTCGTCACTTGCATATATTTTCAGTCATACCGAATCCGCGGGTCTAAGAGCGCGTAGAGCACATCGGCTGCCAAGTGAGCGAAGAGCGCAAAAATGCCCGTGAAGACCAGAGCTCCGATGATCACCGGATAATCTTGGTCGGTCGCGGAACTTAGCAGTGTCCAGCCCATGCCCTTCCAGGTAAAAATCTTCTCAATAAAGATGCTGCCATCGACGGAGAGCGCTAGGCCGATCACAAAGTAGGTCGCTACGGGCAAGAGCGCGTTGCGCGCAGCATGTCGATCTCGGACAGCTTTGTCGGGAAGCCCTTTGGCGCGTGCGGCCATGATATAGTCTTCGCGCAGCGATTCGAGCATCGTGTTGCGCGTCAGGAGCATCGTGCCCGCGAACGAGATGAGCGTCAGAGTGATGATGGGCAAGATCATGTGGTAAAGAATATCGCCCGCGAGGTCCATCATACTGAGCGGTCTTGTCGCAAAGATGCCGCCCACTTTGACATCGCCTATACTATTGCTCCAGTAATTAAAAACGCCGATGACTGTGATTGCGAGAGCACTCCCGTTAATCAACCACCGCGTCCGCTGCTCGGCGAAGAAGCGGGATATGATAAAAGCGGCCCCAAGAATGAGGGTCACCACAAGCGCGGTCAGCAAAATATGATTAAACACAAAGTTGGCGCAGTTGGTGCCCCCGGTGAGATCACAACTCACATCGGCCACTTGCTGGACACCCGGCCACAGATTCTGGTCGATAAATCCCTTCAAGGGGAACCACTGGAAATTGAACGCAAACAGCCAAATCATGAGGAGCGCGAACCAAGGCGTGAAAACGGTCCATAAGAAGACTCCGCTGACTGTCGAGACATATTCGAGGGCAGCGCCTCGACGCCAGCCGATGAGCCTTCCTAGGATGAACCCAAAACAAAACGAAATGATGGCAGCGGTCACAAAGAGCAACGCTGTACGGGGCATGCGTTCAGTAACGATATCCCAGACAGGCCGGGGGTATTCTTTAAAAGAGACACCTAAGTTTAACGTCACGAAGTTGGTCATCACGTTGGTATACTGCTCCCAGATGGGCTTATTCAAGCCGAACTGAGCTTTGATCTGTTCGCGCACTTCGGGGGGCGTGCGGTTGTTGATGAAAAAGCTCGTGATGTCCCCCGGCTGCAAGTAGAGCAACAAGAAGACAATAGTGAGATAAATCCAGAGCGTCAAGATAATCTGAAATAATCGCTTGAGAATATACTTTGCCATCGCTACCTCATCAGCCTCATCGTGTTCGCTGCATTGTTCTCGACATTATAAAGAACGGTGCTATAGCTGACAAATCTTCTTCCCATGAGAATTTCGCCACTCATAGCTGAATTTGACTGCGTGGGGACGACCGGCCTTGCGCCCTCTGAATGATAAAAATTTAGGGACGGAGCCGTAAAACTCCGTCCCTAAGCCATTTCCGATAGTGTTACAGACTACTTGAGCAGTTCGACCGAGCTCGGTAAACCACTCCCGCCTTGGAGCCCGTTCAAGACTTCGGTGTACGGGAACTTCACGCGATCGCTTCGATAGGCCTCGAAGAGCGGGGCGTTGAAGAGCGGAATATAGGGCGCTTCGTCGGCCAGGATCTCTTCGAGCTGGAAGGCGATCTGCTGCGCCTTGGCCAGGTCCGTCTCGGCGACGAACTGGTCGGCCAGCTTGTCGAAATCCTTGTTGTTGAAGCCCTCAGGGTTGTCGCCACCCGCGTCTGCGTTCTCGCTGTGGAAGAAGTCGCGCAGGTAGTCCGGGAAGATGCCAAGACCCCAGCCGAGGACCCACATATCGAACTTCTGGTCGTCGAAGACTTTCGAGACGATGATGTTGAAGCCGGTCAGGTTCGCACGGAGCGGGATGCCCATCAGCTGTAAGCGGCGCTCGGCGTGCTGACAGAAGGTCGAACGGAAGGGGTCATAGCCGGTGTGCGGACAGAGTAGCTCGATGTCTTTCACCGGCTGGCCCTTGAATTTGAGGCCCTTACCGACGACAGTGATCTTCTGCGCGTCGGCCTGTGGCTCGGTGTCCCAAGTGAAACCGCCTGCCTTGAGCACCTTGATCGCGGCCTGCGCGCGCTGACCCTCGGTGAGGCCTTTGCCAAGGCCCTTCAAGAAGTCATCGGTCTTGAACTTGGGGTTGACCCAGAAGCCATTCGGGAGCGGGACGACGGTGTAAGCCGAGTTGCACAAGCTGTTCAAGAGTTGTTCGCAGACGAACTCCTTGTCGATCATCAACCCGACCGCTTGGCGGAAAGCCTTCTCGCTGAAGGGAGCGCGGCGCATGTTGAACGACATGTAGAAGATGCCGTTCGAGGGGTTTTTCACGGTAGCCACGCCCGGCGTGCTGGAGAGCTGCTGGCGGAAGCCGGCGGCGACACCCAGGGGGTTCAAGATGAAGTCGACGTCGCCCTTCGTGAGAGCCAGTACGGCCGCGTTCTGATCGCCAAGGAGATTATGGAGGAGACCATCTACTTTGGGCCCGGCAGTATAGCTCGTCTCGAGCTTGTCCTTCTTGCCAATTTCGATGTGGTACTTGCCCGGTTGGTCCTCAATATAGCCGCTGGTGTAGACTTCGACCTTGGCCCCGCAGCCCAGGACGTCCTTGCAGGGGCGAGCCGTGTGAGATACAAAGGAACCTGCGTTGACCTGCCCTAGGTTGAAACCACCGATCCCCGGCTCGTCAGCACCATTGTTGGCATAGAGCGTCTTGACCGGGTCGGAAGACGCCTTGGCCGCGGTGAATTTGGGCTCCCAATACTTCTTTTGGAAGATGGGGGCCTGCAACATGCCGTACTGCCAGCGGGCGATGCCCGGCACTTCCTTCAAGACAAATCGAACTGTAGTAGGATTGACGACCTCGACCCTATCAAGGAAATCCGGATCAACTTGAGCGGGCCAGTTACCGCCTAACTTCACGGGGTTGAGGGAAAGGGGGCCATTGTACGAGAAAGCGACATCATCCGCGGTTAAGGTTGTGCCGTCACTCCACTTGAGGCCCTGGCGAACCGTGAAGGTAGCTTCCAGTTTGTTATCAGCGCGCTTCGTGAAGGTCTGTGCCTTGGCAAAGTCTGCGTCATTGTCCGCCACAGCGGCGCTGGGGACAATCTGGAAAGTCTTGTCAGCCTCTCCGAAAAGGCTAGTGTGGATGCCTGCGCTAAGGATAACGTAGCTGTTCCACACAGTCGAGTTGGGCCCGTAGATCGATAGCGTGTTGGTCGTGGTGATGTCCTCGAAGGTTGCCAGTTTATAGATCTTTGCTTGCAGCGCCGTTGCGGGCGCCGAAGTGTTGAGCGAGATCACTCCGACGGCCAGTGCCAACGCTATAACCCCTAAAATCTTGATTTTTGCTGTCATTTGTCCTCCCTAAAGGTGTAGATACTGAATTCTCGTGATAGCCTAGGCTTGCTAGACCCTGGCTACTCTGCTCACTCTCGTCACTGCCGGAGCCTTGACTCACCTCCCCGGATGGTTCTTCAATCAATTGTTGTTAGGTAGTGAACGTTTTTTTCACAACTTCGTCTTGATCGCTCCATTGTCGATGATGCCGTGCGGCACGTCATAACCGATCGCCACAGGCCACCAGTTGAGCAGCATTATTAATACTACCACACTGACCTGCATGAAGGTAGTCTTCCAACTGATGTCGAACGCGACGATTCTTTCTGGCCTCTCCCAAAATTTTTTCTTCGGTTGCCTCTGAGCACGCTCGCGCCATGTCTGAATACTCTCTGAGCAAGAATCGCATATCAGCGCATGGAGCGAAACCTCGGACTTCGTCCATTCTGGAGACTCGCCCGCCAGATAATGCAAAAAATACTCTTCGTGCTCGAACGTCAATCGATCCGGCAATTCCCCGGCAATATAAGCACGCAAGGTCTCCTCAGAAGGGCAGCCAGAAGTTTCCAACAAATGCGGGTTCCTCCGCCACTGTTCGAACGTCGTGAAGAGATCACGAAAGAAGCCGTCCTCTGAAGAAGCCTCTTGCTCGGAGGACAAAAAATCCTTCAGCTCATCAGATCGGTCTTGCTTGGCCATGAGGACCCTTCTCCCTTCTTAGCCATTAGCTCGTCAAAAATTTTGCGTACTCGCTCTTTTTCGCGGGTCGGGTTGAACGACTTGCCGCAGAGTTGAAAGACGTGGTCCCAGGAGAGGCACGTCCCGGCCAACATCTCGTACGAACAATCTTTGAGATGGAGCCTTCTGTTTTCGATCTGCTCTATGAGATAGCGGCGCCTCTGAAGGTTCGGCTTGCCCGTATAGTTGGAAAAAAAATAGGCCAAGAGCCCCCGAATGATGTCCGGGTCGCCTTGGCGTTTTGCGATGGCGAGCGCTATCCATTTGTGGGCTTTTTCGTACTCCCCGTCCATGCAGAGCAAATCAGAGACCATTTCCACAGGACGGTTGGTACAGCGCATGACCTGCTCGCCGTACGCGAGTCGTGCGAACTCGATGTGAATCCTCATGATCCACCTCTGCGTCGCTCCGTAGTCCCCGCCCGAATTCTCTCAGTTTACCCCACGATCCTTACCGTCTGACAGAATAAGGGGGGCTTTACCTAAAAACACTCTCAAGAACGTTTTTTTTACCGTTGCACCAGCGATCTTGGCAGTGCCGAACGCTCTAATTTTAGCATTTCGGGAAAGAGCGGGCAAATTTGTCGGTGTCCGCTTAAAAACTCGCTCATTACAAGCCTCACGCCCGCTGACCGTACTCGTGCACGACCATCGCGATGTGCTTGATCCCGGCAATAAAATCATTGACGCGGATGTTTTCGTTCGGCGCGTGCCCGTTCGAGTGTGCGTAGCCGATGCCCGTCGAGACAGCCGGAATGCCGAATTTCTGGCATAACATATACATCGGCCCGCTCGCCGGGCTCGTCGGCTGTACCACGGGCTTCTTCTCGTAAATCTGCTGCGCTGTCTTTGCGACTATTTGAGCCAAGGGCTCGTCTATTGGCGTGCGCGCCGGGTGTTCTCCATTCAATGGGATGACTTCGAGGTCATCGAAACCGTGCTTTTTAAGATGGGCTTTGAGAAGCTTCACAGTTTCAGCTGGGCTCTGATCGGGCACCAATCTAAAGTCAATCTTGGCCATCGCTTCAGCGGGCAGCACAGTCTTAGGGCCGGTGCCGGAGTAACCCGAGCTGATCCCGCAAATTGTGCATGTGGGCTCATAGTAAAGTTTTCTCAGTAATGCTGTTCCCTTCAGTTTTTTCACAAAATGCTTGATTCCGTATTTCTTTTTGTTCCCTGCTTCATCAAAGCCGAGCGATCGGAGCGCATCGACCTCTTTTTTGTGAGGCGTGCGCACTTTGCCATAAAAACCCTTGATGAGCACTTTTTCGTTCTTATCTTTCAATGTCGAGAGCGCCCAAGTCAGTCGCCAAGCGGCATTCGGGACGATCGCAGCTATCGAGGAGTGCGCATCGGCAATCGTTGACTTCACTCGCAGTTCGACATAGCAAATGCCTTTGAGCCCTAGCGAGATCGTGGGACGGTCAGCCAAGTCTTTTCCGCCAAATTCCCAGACGCACGCATCGGCCTGAATGAGTTTTCGATTTTGCTCGGCGAACTTTCCGAGGCTGGGGCTGCCGATCTCTTCTTCTCCTTCAATGATAAATTTGAGGTTAAGGGGAAGTGCGCCCATGACTTTTTGATAGGCTTCGAGCGCGCAGATACGGGCCGTGAGATCGCCCTTGTTGTCGGAAGCGCCGCGCGCGTAGAGTTTCCCGTCGCGAATCTCGGCGGCCCAAGGGTCGCTCTGCCAGAGCTCAAACGGCTCGGCGGGCTGGACGTCGTAGTGATTGTAGAAACTCAGAGTCTTCGCGCCCTGCCCGGAAAGTTCTCCATACACGACGGGGAATCCGTCTGTGGGGAGGAGTTGTGTTTTCGCACCGATGCCCTCCAGCATCGCGCGGACTTTTTGGGCGCACGGCTCCATCCCCAAACTTTGGGCGGCGACGCTGGGCTGGTGCAAGAGATTTCTCAGCCGTTCCACAAACTCTTCAGCGTGGTCATCGATATAACGAAAGACTTTGTCCATTGTGGCCTCCTTGGAGATGGCCCAGTATACGGTCGTGGCTTGCAAGAGATCAAGCGAAGTAGGTAGCATACAGAAGTAATGGATAATATGCTCATTCGTTTAGCAACTGCACAAGATCTTGAAGCGCTGGTTAAGCTCTACATCGAGTTCCATGAATTCCACGTGCAAGGAGTCCCTGATCGACTTCGCATCCCACATGAATACAACTTGTCAGAGCTTCGTGAAGGTATCCAAAAGATCATGAACGATCCTGATGCAGTTCTATTTGTAGTAGAAGCCGGCAAGCAGCTCGTCGGGCTTGCCGAGATTTATATGCGAGAAGACAAACCCGATCCCGCAAGAGTTTCGAGAAAACATGGACACTTGCAAAGCTTGATGATCGCTGAATCATTCAGGACACGAGGACTAGGCAAACAACTTGTCAACGCTGTACAACAGTGGGCCAAAGAAAAGGGAGCCACTGAAATGCGAGTTGACATTTGGGAATTTTCCGAAAGCCCTCTTCATTTTTATGAGTCGCTGGGCTACCGAACGTTGCGAAGGCATCTGATAAAAGCTTTTTGAACTAACTCGGCACGATTGAACGCTTCGCACTTCATCACTATACTAGCAGCACTTGGAATCGACCCAAAGGAGGTCGGCCATGGCCAAAGCCACCAAAACCAAACGAGCCTCTGTCACCGTTCGCGGTCCCCATAAGATGCCCGTCCACTTGTTTGTGAATCGCCAAGATTATGAATTACACGTGGAGCCCAGACGCACGCTGCTCGATGCGCTGCGCAAAGACTTAGGCCTCACCGGCGCGAAAAAAGTCTGCGACGAGGGCACTTGTGGTGCGTGCACGGTGATTGTCGACGGAAAGCCCGTGTACTCGTGTCTCACGCTCGCGATCGAGTGCGAAGAGAAATCTATAGAGACCATTGAAGCACTTGCGCAAGATGGAAAGTTGCACGCACTCCAACAAGCCTTCATCGAAGAAGATGCCTATCAGTGCGGTTTCTGCACACCGGGACAGATTATGTCATTGAAAGCGTTGCTCGATGAAAATCCCAACCCAACGCTCGATGATGTCAAACGAGCTGTATCGGGCAACCTCTGTCGCTGCGGAGCCTATCCAAAAATTTTCAGAGCCGGTTTGAGAGCAGCCGAGATTTTACGAAGCAAGAAGGGAGCCTAGCTCATGGCCAGGGTCGTCAAGACCAAGACCGAATTTGAAGGGAATTTTTTTGAGCAATACATTGTCATCGAGGGCGACGAGCTGACTCCTTGGGCTGCCGACGAAAAACTAGAAAAAGTTGGCAAGTGCACGCCGCGCGTCGATGGCTCTGAGCGCGTCACGGGCGACGCTAAATACACCTACGATATTCAGTTAGCGGGGATGCTCTACGGGAGAATTTTGCGAAGTCCGTATCCACACGCGCGTATCAAATCCCTAGACACACGAGCGGCTGAAAAATTGCACGGCGTGCGCGCGGTGCTGACACACAAAAATATTCCCCAGATTCCGTTGCGCATGGGCCAGCACTTTTTGTTAGAGCCAACGCTGCGTTACGCGGGTGACGAAGTCGCATTCATCGTCGCCGACGATGAAGAGATTGCCGAAGACGCACTGGAACTGATTGAAGTAGACTACCAAGAGCTACCTTTCGTAATCGATCCCGAAGAGGCTTCTCAGCCTTCCTCGCCCCAAATTCATCTCAATGGGAATGTCTTGAATGGGAAACCGGAAGAGTACGAGCGTGGCGATGCTGAAAAGGCACTGCGTGAAGCTGATGTGACGATCGAAGCGCGCTTTACGACTCAAGTTGCTCTGCACAATTCACTAGAGACACACGGTAGTGTTTGTGCTTGGGAAGGCGATTCGCTCACCGTCTGGGATTCTACACAACACATTTACGGAGTCCGGGCGGGCGTAGCACAAGCCTTAGGTCTGCCTTTGAATAAAGTGCGTGTGATTAAAAAATACATGGGCGGCGGATTTGGGAGCAAGAACGGGGCTGGGAAATACACATTGCTCGCGGCACTGGCAGCGAAGAAAGTTGGACGCCCTGTACATATGATGCTCACGCGCAAGGAAGAAAATCTCGCGGCGGGCAATCGCAACAATACGATCCAGTACTTGAGACTTGGAGCCAAGCGCGATGGCACGCTCACGGCCATCTATCTCAGGTCTTACGCGGGGCTTGGCGCCTACTCGCTCTGGGGAACCTCTCCCGGCGGGCCCGCGAGACAGCTCTATGCCTGCCCAAACGTGAAGACGATTCAGTACTCTGTCTTCACAAACACTGGACCCATGGCCGCCTTCCGAGCGCCGGGCTACGTGGAAGGCACTTTTTCATTCGAGCAGGCAATCGACATGCTCGCCCAGAAACTACATATGGACCCGCTCGAGCTACGTCTCAAAAATTATATTGACACCAATCCCATGAGCGGTATGCCCTACTCGACCAAGGGTCTGCGCGAAGCCTACGAGCGCGGGGCCAAGCTCATCGGCTGGCGCGAACGCAAAAGTAAAAAAATCACTCAAGGCACTCAGCGCCGTGGATTTGGCATGGCCTCACAAATCTGGGGTGGCAGCGGTGGGCCTCCAGCCTATGCCCTCTGCAAGCTCAACAACGATGGCTCAGCGACCATTATCACGGGCACACAAGACATCGGCACGGGGACCAAAACAGTGCTCGCTCAAATTGCTGCCGAAGAGCTTGGGTTTCCGATCGAGCGTGTGAGCGTAGAGCTTGGAGACACGCAGGACGGCGTTTACTCGCCGCTCAGTGCGGGCAGCATGACGCTCCCGTCAGTGGGCCCAGCGGTACGCGTCGCCGCGCATGACGCGAAAGAGCAACTTTTAAGTATCGCTGCTCAAGTGCTGGAAAAGCCGAAAGATCAAATCAAGCTTAAAGACGGCCTCCTTCACGTGCAGGGCTTAGAAAAGCCAGTGGAGCTGAAAGAAGTTTTAGCGATGAAGCTCCAGAATTTTATGATTATTGGGAAAGGCGCGCGTGGGCCAAATCCTGAAAAGTACAGCGTCAACACCTTTGGGGCACAATTTGCCGACGTCACGGTCGACACCGAGACGGGCGAAGTTCTTATCAATAAAATCGTCGCGGTGCACGAGTCGGGTCGCGTCATCAACCCGCTCACCATTGGCAGTCAAATTGAGGGCGGTGTCATTCAGGGGCTCGGCTTTGCGCTCACCGAAGAGCGCGTCCTTGATCGCCACACGGGTCTTGTGCTCAACCCCAATTTAGAAGAGTACAAAGTCCCGACAGCGCTCGATGTCCCCGAGATTGAGCACGAGATGATCGACCGTGCTGATCCGTATGCAAATAACCTGGGAGCCAAGGGCGTAGGTGAACCTCCGATTATTCCCACAGCTGCTGCAATTGCGAACGCAATCAGTGATGCGATCGGCGTGCACGTCACGGATGGTCCGATCACACCGGATAAGATTTTGAAAGCCTTGAACAAAACCCAGATTGGTGGGAACCATGCGTAACTTCGAGCACATCACCCCCCCCGATCTAGAGAGCGCAGTCGATTTACTGAGCGAGCGCGGCACCAAGAGCATCGCCGGAGGCACCGATCTCCTGCCGGAGATGAAGTCGCGTCTGCGTTCGCCTCGACGTCTCGTCAACCTCAAGGCTCTAGAAGAACTTCGCTATCTCAAGCACAATGCACGCAAGGGGTTTCAGATCGGCGCACTGACGACGCTCGCTGAGATTGAATCGAATGAGCTCATTCGTGAAAAGATCCCGATTTTGGCCCAAGCCGCGAGCGTTGCGGCGTCTCCTCAACTGAGAAACATGGGCACGATCGGCGGGAATCTCTGCCAGAGCGTACGTTGTTGGTACTATCGCGCACCAGAATTCAAGTGCTGGCTCAAGGGCGGCGATACGTGCTATGCGATCGAGGGTGAGAACAAATTTCATGCGATCCTTGAGAGCAGCCCCTGCTGCGCAGTTCATCCATCCGATTTAGCCCCGGCGTTGATGGCGCTCGGCGCGAGCGTGCACATTACGGGCACAGATGAGGAAGGCACCGTCTCCCTCGAAGAATTTTTCGTTCGCCCGAAAGCGAGTAATCGCCAAATGACGATCCTCGGCGCGAACGAACTCATCACGGAAGTCCAAGTGCCGATGCTCGACGGCGATAGTTCTGGGATTTATCTGAAAGCGATGGATCGCAAGGTCTGGGCGTTTGCGCTCGTGAGTGTGGCTGTGCAAGTCTCTTGGGATAAAGAGAGAGTGAAAGGCGCTCGGATTGTTTTAGGCGGCGTCGCGCCGATCCCGTGGCGTGTGCCCGCTGCTGAAGAGATTGTGCGAGACCAAGCTATCACTGAAGAGATCGCGACATCCGCATCCGAAGCAGCTCTAGAAGGCGCTCAGCCGTTGCGTGACAATGGGTATAAGATTGCGCTCGCGAAAGCATTGGTTAAACGCGCGCTGATGACCTTGGCGGAACGCGCTAAAAAATGAAAGGCCGGGAAGGGACTCAGACTCCCCGGCCCTTGTGCAACAACTCCTCGTCTCGAGTTGTGGCTGTTTTTTTCTTTCTTCTATGATCAATCTCGTAAGGGCAAGATCACCTCGTCCCTACACATTCAATTAACGTTGGATCAGCAATTTGCGCAGCTCACTCACGATCTCACGGCCCTCGCGATCGCGGGCCGTCATCCGATACAGATAGACCCCGTTCGCAATGAGTCTGTTCTGAGAATTCACAGGCATCCAGGCCAAGCTGCTGCCCTTCACGAACCCACTGTCATAAATGCTTCGCCCAGACAAGTCAATGATCTCCGCTCTCAGCGCGCTCACATCTCCCAGCACGCGGAAGAGCAAGCCTTCTTTCGTCTGCAGCGCTCTCATAAATCGAACGTCAGTCGGAAGCGCACTCTCGCTCGACTCCGCAGGCTCAACCAGCGCGGGCTCGTCGACCGGGGAGAGCGTCCTCACCAAAAATTCTCTGGCCGCTACGGGAGTCACGGTCGTGCTGTTGGCATTCGGGCAGATGGCATCAGCGGGGTCTACTCCCGGTCCGCCGGTCGCGCCCCAAAAATTGTTGGTCGCCGTGAGGGGAGAGCTTTGACTGAACAGGCCACAATTGGTATAAGCGACCGAATCTACTGTGATGCTCTGGCCGTTGTTGCCGAAGATATTGCCATTTTTGATCGTGGCGCCCACACCGGGAAAGACCCATATACCGAAGGAAAAATTACCCCGCGCGGCATTCCCGATGAGCTGATACCGATTTCCGTCTTTAAGAGCGAAGCCGGTAGAGCTATTGGCACTGGCGATATTACCGTTCAGCTGATGCCCACTGCCACGGATGAAAAAACCGTCGGCCCCGTTGGCACTGGACACGTTGCCAGTCACAATCTGCCCGCTGCCAAACAAGAAGAAACCACTACTGTGATTAGCCGTCGCAAAGTTATTGCTCAGTTTGTGCCCGCTACCTTCCAAGTCAAACCCAAGAGATCCGTTTCTAAGAGATAGATTGCTGTTCACCACGAACCCGCTGGCGCTGTCAGGAGAGACGAACCCCGAGGCAACGTTGTCGAGCGCGATATTATTATTGATCGCATGTCCACTGCCATTAAAGAAGAAACCATGACCCGCGTTGGATTTCGATAGATTACCTCCCACTTTCACCCCGTTACCGGAAGAAATAAACAACCCAGTACGAAAGTTGCCCGGCGGGCCGCCCGCACGGTTGAGCGTGAACCCCTTCTTGGGCTGGCCGAAAGTGACTTTGTCGGCTTCAATCTGCACGACATCTACGTCCGCTGCGTCGGCGTCTAAGACTGTGGCAGCCGCCCCATCGCGCGAAACGATCGTCAGTCGCTTGTTGACGAGAATCATACAGGTACAACTCGCCGGACCATTCTCTTCTCCCGGCGAATTGCCAATCGTCCCATCGCCATTGAGATCGCCATAGAGCCCCGGCCCGACCGTGATCGTATCTCCGTCGACGGCGTTCGTGATCGCTTGGCTGATCGAGCGACAGGGAGCGTTCACTGCGCCACAAGTCGCGCTGTCGACTCCGTTGTTCGCAACAGTCAACGTCTTGGCGTCAACCGACAATCCAATCGCGACAACCACACACAGCACAGCGAGCCCGATTCTGAAATACTGTATCATAAGCTGCCCTCCTTGCTAGCAAATACCGTAAGGGTGAAGCATTTTAAGCAGAACTGTCTCGCCTCTACAAACTCGATTACCTCCGAATCACTAGCTTCCTGACCTCGCTCTGCATGAATTTGCCATCTCTGTCGCGCACACTCACGATGTACAGGTAAACTCCGTTCGCCAGCCGTTTACCTACAGTGTCCGCCGGACTCCATTCTCCGGCGCTCATCTCGTCGAGCAGCTTGCGTCCGCTCAAATCACAGATTGCAATCCGTACCTGTGTCTCGTCTTGGTTACCCATCTCTACTGGAATCACCTCTAACCCCGCACTCGACGGGATTAGCGCCTCGCTCGTCACTACGTTGTTCGTCTCATCCAACTCTGCCAGCGCATTCCCACTGTCAATCTTCACGATCACTCGCTTGTTGGTGGGACAGCTGGTCAGACTGAACTTGGCTGACTGCTTCCCAGTTCCATCTCCCTTAATCGTTTTGGTGAAGGGCAAACTGCCGAGCAACGTATCTCCCCCATCGAGCGTGGCATCGTCGGAGAGGAAATAGTCAATCGAGAACGCAGCGGCAGTGCTGGAGGGACCATTATTCTTGATCTCCAGCTTAGTCTTGATCTCAAACTTCGGTTTGCTGCCCCCCTTGCACGTGAGACTTTGTTTAGTCAGCACCCCAACCAAGTCGACTCCCAGCAAACGGAAGCGAGCGGTGCAGGTGAGGTTGGCTTTGAGCGTGACTTTCAGTGTGCCTTTGCTGCTCTTACACTTGTCGCCGCTCCATCCAGCAAAAACAGAATCCGTTGCGGGAGTGGCCGTAAGCGTCATTTTGGTCTTGGCCGCAAAGGTTCCCAAGCAATTGCCTGAAGTCGTGCCAGCGGCGATGACGCAGTTAATCCCCGTGGCCGTCACAGTCCCGTTGCCATTCCCTTTGCCGGTCACAGTCAGGGTGAAATTCTGTTGAGCAGTGCTTCTTACCGCGAAGAGATAAGCTGCCCCTGGCCCTCCGTTAGCCTCATAGGCCCCAACGAGGATCGTATCTCCGCTGATCGCTACGGAGTAGCCGAATTGGTCACCCGAAGCAGCATCTTTTGCAGTCAACTTGGCTCGCTGTGTCCAGCTGCTCCCATTGCGCACAAAGACATAGACTGCCCCGCAGTCCGTGCCAGTGTTGCGGCAGCCGACGGCATTTACTGCATCGGCATTTACTACATCGGCGAACGGAGCTCCGACGACAATCGTATCTCCATCGATCGCTACGGAGGTGCCGAAAGAATCAACTGGAGCGCCGTCGCTGGCAGTGAGCTTGGCGTTTTCGGTCGTTGGAGCACTAAGACCCAAAACAGATCCCATCGTTATCACTGCGAGCGTGAGGGCCAATACCCCCATAGATGTGATCCAGCGCGATCGTCGATTCTTCGAGAGCCGTGCTATTGGCTGAGACGAGAAGTTACGCATTGTAGACCCCTCCTTTGTGAGTCTGGCGGAAGTATAAAAAACCGAGCGTGACAAATTTTTTATGATGATTAGGAGAAAGGTTTTAGACTGGTATGCTCGAAGCAGATCACCTATAATTTGAGGTATAGTTTTGGCTCGGAAGGGGACGTTATGAGCACCCTCAACATGCGCTTTCTGGGGGAATTTCAGGTGTGCCTCGATGGAGTGCTCGTTTCGTTCAAGAGCCGATCGCTTCAGTCCGTTTTTGCCTATCTCGTCCTTCATCGCGACCAAGCCCATTCGCGAGCTTCGTTAGCCAGCCTGCTCTGGCCGGAAACGAGTGACGCACAGGCGCGCATGAACCTGCGCCATGCTCTCTACGAGTTGAAAAAAATTCTAGGAGATTATCTCTCCATCGGGCGCGAACAGATTCAATTTCTCCCCCAGAACGATTCGTGGCTTGATCTCGAAGAGTTTGAACAAGTGCTCCAGCGGCGAGAGAAGCTTAAAGACTCGCAGGAGCAATTGCGTTGTCTGGAAGAAGCGGTCGCGCTTTATCGCGGACGTTTTTTGGAAGGATGTTATGACGATTGGGTGCTCGTTGAGCAGCGACGCTGGAACGATCTTTATCTGAGCACACTCTCTCAACTGGCCGAGAGCTACGCACAGCTTAAAGAATACGCAAAAGCACTTGAGCAGTGTCGTCGCGTGCTCGAGATCGAACCTTGGCGCGAGAATGCCCACCGTCAGAAGATGCTCTATCACTATTTGGTGGGTGAGACGAGCGAGGCACTCGACACTTATCAGCACTGCGTCAAAACTCTCAAAGAACATCTGGGTACTGAGCCAAGCCCAGAGACACACAAAGTCTACGAGCAGATGCGAAAGCACGAAGTCTCGACGATGCTCCAGGCTTCGCCAAACAATCTGCCCAAGGTCTCGACTCACTTTATTGGCCGTGAGCTGGAGATCTCAGAAATTAAGAAACTGCTCGCGACGGCGCAGCTTGTGACGCTCGTCGGCATCGGTGGCGCCGGCAAGACGCGCCTCGCTCTGCAAACAGCTACAGAACTTTTGGGGCAATATTCCGATGGAGTCTGGTGGATCGATCTCGCTGCGCTGTCTGATCCCGCACTCGTTCCCCAAGCGATGGCTTCGGTGCTCAGCGTGCAGGAAGTGAGAAGCCAATCGCTCACAAGTGCACTCTCGGACTATTTGAGATCGAAGCAGAACTTATTGGTCGTGGACAACTGCGAGCATGTGCTCGATGCGTGTACACAACTTATCGAAGCGCTCCTGCGAAGTTGTCCGCGCTTGCACATTCTCGCCACGAGCCGAGAAGCGCTGGGGATTGCTGAAGAACAAATATGGCCCGTGCCTTCGATGTCGTTGCCTGTTTTGGATGAAAACTCTGTGTCCTCCCCAGAAGAATTTATTCTAGGCTTAAAGCGCTATGACGCCGTATTCTTGTTCGTCGATCGCGCTTCGCTCGCATGGAGGCATTTTGAGTTAACGCGGGAAGATGCTCCTTTTGTGATCGACGTGTGCCGCAAGCTGGATGGCATTCCCCTGGCGATCGAGCTGGCGGCGGCGCGGATGAAGCTCCTTCCCGTGGAGCAAATTCTTTCACGTCTCAACGACTTGTTGCAGTTGCTTAAAGACTCGAGCGGGATGGTCGTGCCGCGCCATCAAACTCTTGAGAGAATGCTCGACTGGAGCTTCGATCTGCTTTCCGACGCAGAGAAAACGCTCTTGTGTCGACTCTCGGTCTTCATGGGTGGCTGGACGCTGGAAGCGGCGGAAAGTATTTGCGCAGATTCCATCCCACCTGTAGGGGCGAGGTCACCTCGCCCCTACGCAATCGAAAAATCAGAGACACTCGATCTCTTGACGCAGCTAGCCGACAAGTCTCTCGTCGTCGTCGAAGAATCTTCGGACCAACGACGGTATCGGCTGCTCGAGACAGTGCGCCAGTACGCCCAGCAGAAGCTGAGAGAAGCTGGCGAAGCGGTTGCTCTCAGCGTCCAACATCGCGAGTATTTTCTCGCTCTTTCTGAAGAAGCTGATTCTAAAATTAACACAGTGGAACAACCTTTCTGGTTGAACTCTCTTAAGACAGAACATGACAACTTACGAAAAGCAATGGGATCAGCTTTGGATCACAAAGCGTCTGACACAGCTTTGAGGCTCGTCGGTGCGCTCGGACGATTCTGGGAGATGCAGGGCTTTTTCAGCGAGGGGCGTCGACGGGCTGAAGAGGCATTGACCGGGATGGAATGCGCTGCCGTATCTCTCCAGGCTCGCGCACTACAGGTCGCCGGTATTCTGTGTGTTCGTCTCTCGGATTTCCCAGCTGCGCGCTCTTACTATGAACGCAGCTTGGCATTTTATCAAGGCTTGGGCAACCAACGAAGTGTCGCCAATCTACTCAATAACTTGGCTATTCTCACTCAAAGCCAAGGGAATTTTTCGGAGGCACAGTATTTTTATGAGAAAAGCCTTGCCCTGCGGCGGCAGGTGGGAAGCCAGTTCGAAATTTTCACTTCACTGCATAATCTTGCCATCCTCGCCTATGATCAGGGAGATATCAGAACAGCGCATCGTATCTGTGAGGAAGCTCTGTCTATCGTCCGTGCGATAGATAACAAATACTGGCTCTCTCAGTCTTTGTCAACCCTCGGCGATATAGTCCGTCTGCAAGGAAATTATGAACTATCGCGCGCGCTCCTCGAGGAAAGCTTAGCGATCTTACAGGCATTGGAGTCCAGCAAGTGGGGATTCACTTCTGTGTGGGCTAACTTGGGCCATTTGGCTTATGACCAAGGAGATTATGAATCCGCGCGCTCTTATTATGAAAAATTCCTACAATCTATGCAGGAGAACGACAATAAAAAAGAAATCGCTAGTGCGCTCTATGCTTTGGGTAATGTCGCAACCCAGCGTTCTGAGTATGAGACGGCCCGCACGCTTTACCGGCAGTCCATGGAACTCAGCCAAGAGATCGAAGACAAGCCGACGATTGCGACCT
This sequence comes from Candidatus Acetothermia bacterium, assembly GCA_016179105.1. Taxonomy (GTDB): domain Bacteria; phylum Bipolaricaulota; class Bipolaricaulia; order RBG-16-55-9; family DRXL01; genus JACOSB01. The sequence continues at coordinate 2,191 of JACOSB010000103.1, read as the reverse complement.
TGTATTCGCTCTTAGGACACCTCGCCTTGAAGGGGCAGAACTGGCGCGAAGCACATTCGCTGTTTGCTCAAAGCTTAACTCTGGCCCGCGAGATGAGGAACCTCAGGGGCGTCATTATTTCCGCACTCTGGGGAAGCGCTAAGCTGCGTTTTTTGGAAGAGCGGTGGCCGGAAGCCGCGAAGCTTTTGGGAGCCTGTGAGAGTCTGCGGGAGACCATGGGAATTGTAGTGCCGCTAAACGAATGCCCAATGTATGAAAATATCATCGCTTCGATCAAGGCTCATCTGAGTGAATCTAACTTTGCGAAGGCGTGGGCGGAAGGCCGGGTAATGACGTTAGAGGAGGCGATGGCGCTCGCAGTGGACGAGCGCTAAAAATTTTACTCGATAATCTTATCACTGAAATGCTTTGATAAAATCCTCGTGCGACTTGAGGGAACGCTTATCGGAAATTTCTTCATCGAAATACTTGCCCCAGTCCGGTTGGCGCCCGTCGATGTCTGTGAAACCGTACTCGCGCGCGAGACGCCACGAGCTGAAAACTTTTCCAGTTTTCTTAAAAATCTTCGGGTCGGACGCCAATGCTGCCACCGCACGTCCTACGTAGAACGGCGTCTCTGAAGCAATAAAATGTGGGTCTTTCTTCGCTCCGTCTGGCCAGTTCGTCTCTGTGACTCCGAAGTGGTCGAGCATCGCTTCTGAGCGCAGGAAGCCTGGGGTGAGCGCCAGCGCCGTGATCTTGTATTTGCTTAGTTCTTGAGCCATGTCAAACGCGAGCCGAATGATCGAGGTCTTCACTAAATCATAGAAGAGATTGCCACGATAGCACATTGATTCTCCATCGGTGATCTCGACGATGAGCCCTTGCTTACGCTCCACCATCAACGGCGCTCCATAACGACTGGTGATGATGTGTGAATGCACCGCCCGCTGTAACATCAATAGACCCTTGAAATGTGAGCAAAGCGAACATGAGCCGCCGTTGTCGTTTCTGTACTCGTTCTTTGACTTTGCATTTGGACTCAATTCCCAAGTCGACTTCCAGTCGACCAGTCCGAACCCTTCGGCTTCAAGCCGAGGGTCGTTCAGTTCATCACCGCCCCAGACATCGTTCACCAAAATATCCAGTCGTTTCTGTTCTTTCTTGACGTGCGCAAATAACGCTTTCACTTGTGCTTCGATGGTATGATCTACCTGTGCCGCGATACCTTTCCCTCCATGGGCGTTCACCATCTCGGCAGTCTCCTCAATCGTCTCGGAGCGAGTGGCTAACTTAAAGGGAGAACCTCGTCCGTGTGGGCGAGTAATTTTATTCTTGCGCGTGCTGCGTCCCGTGCAGTACACGGTGGCTCCCGCTTCGCCCAGCATACAAGCGATACCGCGACCTGCCCCACGCGTGGCGCCAGCGACGACAGCGATTTTCCCTTGAAGGGGCTTCATGCATTTCTCCGTGTCTTAGGATAACACTAGAAAAGCAGCGGTAAGATCGTCATGGAATTTTTGCATGTCTGAATGATACTGCCTTAAGACTGCTTCAACTATTGCAGTTGAACAGTTGCCTCGCTGAATCCAGACAACTTTAGGAGGAGGTCCGTAAAGCAAGCTACGCTGATGAAAATCCGAATCTTTGGAAATAATGATGAAACTGTTCTGGATAGCAAACTTCCAAACGGCCTCATCATCAGCCGTCTGAAGCCCAAACTCTCGCACGTGGGCTGAACCGGGGAAAAGATCGGATAGTCTTGAGACTAAGTGCGGAGAAATGTTCTGATCAAACAAGAGCTTCACGAGGGTACAGTCATGAGTTTACGTTCACGATCAGCGGCAAACGCCAGGCAAGCTTTTATGTCTTCCTCTGTCAGATCGGGAAAATCGTGCAGAATCTCTCCTACAGTCATTCCGGAGGCGAGATAATCCAAGACATCGTACACAGTGATTCTCAATCCACGAATGCAGGGCTTTCCGCCGCGCTTACCAGGTTCGATGGTTATGATCTTGTGATAATCCATCGTCTCAACGTTACTCTGCTAATACAAAAAAGTCAAGATGCTTTTAGTGTCCCTTTCGGGGATGGTTGAATCCCCTCGCCTTCTAGGCGAAGGAAAGTTTGGCGAAATGTGAGCAAAGCGAACATGAGCCGCCGTTGTCGTTTCTGTACTCGTTCTTTGACTTTGCATTTGGACTCAATTCCC
>JACOSB010000102.1 GCA_016179105.1 Candidatus Acetothermia bacterium | reverse complement strand
GAGTCAAGGTGAATTTCCCGTTGCACCTCAAGGAGTGTGAGTGGCGGTGGAAGAAAAATTCCCCTAGCTTAGCACGTGAACTCTGGCAAATCCTCAAACGCCATGATACCATCTAATTAAAGTCCTGGTCTAGAGCCTCAATAGTTAGCCTGTTCTGTATCTTGCAGAGTAGCATTCCGCTAAAAGGAGGCCCGCCATGAGCCGTCAGAGATTATCCAAGCAGGTCATCACGATGGGGTTTGTCCTCTTTTTTCTCGCAGTTGGGTGCAGTGCTCCAACTGTAGCCACCCCAGCATCGATACGGCCAACGAATACGCCTGTTCCACCAACCGCCACACAAACGACCGTCATCAATCTTTCCCAAGACCTAGTCCGGCTCGGAATTGCCAGCCAAAATCTCACTCCCAACAATCCTTTACTCGACGCTCGGCCTCTGTTTCAAGCCGGCGTGCAATATGTGCAGAGCCATCATATCCAACTGCTCACCGTCGATCGGGGAAACTATTATTTCCTGACACCTCAAACCCCGGTAACGTATCTCAACCTGTCCAAGCTTTCAGATCTGGTCATTGATCTCGCCGGATCAACGATCTATTTCAAGCGCGCCTTCTTGCAAGGCATCAACCTCTCGCAGGGTCAGCGGGTCACGCTCACGAACTTTCAGACTGATTTCGTCGAGCCGCCGTACACTCACGTCGAACTGACATCGAGCGACGCGAATGGACGCAGACTTCTCTACAAAACACTTCCGGAGTGGGCTGACCCTTCGACATTCAGCGGGACCACCACACCGGTTGGCAAGCCGGAGCTGTGGGCAGTCGTCTTCCGCAACGGCACGCTTGTGCCCGGCACCTCACGGATGCAAATCAAAGACCCGATCAGTAGCGGTACGTTAGAACTACTGCCCGACTCTGCGCCGTGGACTCAATCTTCAACGCTTGCCACACTCAAAGCCGGCGATGTGGTGGTTGTGACCCAGCGGGTGGGGCAGCAACCCCTGAAGGTACTCGGCGGAGACGCGATCACCTTTTCGAATATCTCCGTATTTGGTTCGAGCAACTGGGCGGTGATGTTCGAAGATACCAGCAACTCTATTGTCGATCATGTGAAGGTGATGCCTCGCCCCGGCTCGGGCTTAGTCGGCTCCAACGGAGACGGCATCCATTTCTTTAATGTCCGGCAGAACAATCACATTCGCAACTCGTATGTCACGGGGACGCTCGACGATGCCATCGTCATGGATTCCATTTACATCGCAACCGTCGTCCGCCAGACGGGACCGCGCCAGATTCGCGTCAGCCGAAGAATCTACAAGCGTTTTCCCAATGGCACTCGCGTGAATTTGGTGGACTCACTCACGACGCGAGAATCGAACGGCGCAATCATCGTATCCCAGGATCCGCCGGACTCAGATTCGCCAGTCCTCAACGGCGAGGTCGATCTGACGCTCGATCAAGATCTGCCGAATCTCCCGCCGGGTACAGGGATCGTTTTGGGAACTCCGGACTCGCGCGGTGCTGGGTCGAGCATCGACGACAACATCGTGGACTATGTTCCCTTCGGTCGCGGGATCTGGATCAGCGGCGCTCAGGGTATTACAGTACAGCGAAATAGCGTTGGCCCCACGAGCTTCGGAGGGATCGTCGTGTCGCAGAACCAGCCCGGTTATCTAGGACCGCCCTCGCACGACATCCTCATTCAACACAATTCAGTCGTGGGCAGCCTGGGACCCATGGCGTCTGGCGCCGGGTCATATTTCGCCGTTGGGTCAGTCATCGTCGAGTCGCAAGCCAATGGGGGCGCGTACGCGCAGATTGCGACGAATACGAATATAACTATTCGAAACAACTACATCGCGGACTCGGGCCGTGCGGGGATTTGGCTCGGCGAATTCGAATCCGGCACCGTGCAGGACAACGTCATCGTTCGCTGGAACCGGCATCCCGAGCTGCCCTACAACGGAGTGAATGCGCAGACGCGGAATGAACTTATGCAGGATGCGATGCAACCTGTCGTGTGCAGAATTGCCTGCAACGCGCACGTGACGAATAACATGACAGAGATCGCGTCCACCCTCTCGGGCGCCGTAAGTCTGACTCCCGCTAGAACGACCGTCTCGGCATCGGCAATGACCGGCAGCATCGCGGTTCAGCCGAACGTTCCCAACTTTGCCTGGCTCGCGGTTAGCGACTCGCCCTGGCTTACCATTAGAGCGCCCGCATTCGGAACAGGCCCCGGCTCCGTGCAGTTATCGGTCGCCGAAAACACCACGGGCTCATCTCGTACCGGGACGATCGCGATCGCCGGAGTCAGCTCCACGGTCACACAGGAGGCAGCCGGCGGTGGATTGGTCAGTAATGGCTCACAGTTGACTTGGGTAATGATCCTCCTGGGTGGGATTCTGTTTCACGCTGCCAGCAAGTTGCTTCTCAGGTGACAGAATCGTTCCAGATAAAGTTGGCGTTGCTGGGCCAGCGAGACGTTTTCTCTCATGCGTTGTCGCGGGCGGAGGTAGTTGCGCAGCTCATCGAAGGCCGTACAGAATCGTGAGGCGAAGACAAAACTTTTGAACCCGCTTATCTCCCTCTGGTGTATCGGGAGGGGCGCTTGGTTTTCATGTGGTCCTGCCCTTTTCGTTGGTTTGTTAGTTTGCTCCTAAGTTAAAACTTCTTTACCTTGAGACTAACTTCACACTTTCAGGAAACTCGCCTATAGTGTTCTGAACCTGGGCCCGCTCGCAAGGACTGAACCGTTGATTCTAACTCTTTAATAGTTTATCATAAAAGAGTGTTATGGGAACGAGTGTTCATCTTATTGCATGTGTTCCGCAAGCATACAGCACAGATCCCCAAGCAAGATAAAGAGTTGGCCCAGCAGCGTATGAGACTGGATGAACAAAGGAAATTAGCCAAAGGAGGGAGATAATGGCCAAGAGGAAGAACAGATATGAGGAATTTGAGAAGCGAGTTTTAGCTCGTCCGGGAGTGCGCCAGTCGTTTGAAGAAGGACTAGACTGGCTCCGGTTGGCAGCAAGCATTGCCGAGCGCCGCGCGAAGCTGAAGCTGACTCAAACCCAGCTGGCGGCGATGCTTCACACCAGCCCTTCAGTCATCTCTCGGGTAGAGCACGGTGAGAACATTGAACTCAAGACACTCCAGAAGATAGCCAGAGCGTTGAATGTTAAGATTAAGATTGAGTTGGTCGAGAATGGTGCGCGCTGAGCCAATCTGCCTAAACGCATTCATCCCCCACTTTCGATCCCCAAACTTGCTGTTCGTGCGGTTGTCAGGTTATCGAGTAAGCACGGCGATCCCCTCCATCTCGACCTGCGCGTTTCTCGGAAGGTTCGAGACCTCGACGAAGGACCGAGCTGGAGGGGACTGGTTAAAGTAAGTTTTATAGACGTCGTTGATCGCCTGAAAATTTTTCATATCTTTAGCGAAGACAGTCACTTTCACCAAGTCATTCATCGTAGCTCCCGCCGATTCGAGAATCCCTTTGATATTATCCAAGCACTGTCGCGCCATGGCTTGGATATCTCCCTCGACCATCGTCCCGTCGGGCCGCAGCGGAATCTGTCCTGACGTAAAAACAAATCCATCCGCGATGATCCCTTGAGAATACGGCCCCACGGCCGCCGGTGCTTTGGGTGTGCTCACAGTCTGTTTAGGCATTTGAATACCTCCAGTTTTTGAGGACGGAATCGAAATATTCTATAATGCAATCAAAGCTCTTGCCAATCCAGGGAGGGACCAATGACCCAAGATCGTCTCGGATTTGTCTCCGCTGAACTCAAATCGCTACGAGAAAAAGGCTTTGTCTGGAGCCCACGTATTCTGCAAGGAGAGCAACGCGCGCGCGCTGTCTTCGATGGACATGAAGTAATCAATCTCTCGTCCAACAATTATCTGGGGCTCACGAATCACCCGAAGCTGCGTGAGGCTGCCAAAAGAGCCATCGACAAATATGGAGCCGGCGCCGGAGCCGTTCGCTCGACGGCGGGCACGATGGACCTGCACGACCAACTCGAGAAGAAACTAGCTCAATTCAAGAAAGTAGAGGCCGTGCTCGTCTTCCAGAGTGGCTTTGCGGCTAACCAAGGAGCGATTCAGACCTTGGTCGGCAAGGGCGATGTGATCTTCTCAGAGCAGCTCAATCACGGGAGTATCATCGACGGCTGCCGTTTGAGTGGAGCCGATATTAAAGTCTGGCCTCATCGCGACGCCGAAGCGCTGAAAAAGCTCTGCAAAGATAAAGAGAATGCTCACTATCGTCGTAGACTGATTGTGACAGACGGGATCTTCAGCATGGATGGCGATATCGCGCCGTTGCGAGAGCTGGCCGACGTTGCCGAAGAATTTAATTGTATCTTGATGGTCGATGATGCCCATGCGTCGGGGGTTTTGGGGCGTGGCGGACGTGGCTCCACGGATCATTTGGGTCTTCACGGTCGCATCGACGTACAGATGGGGACTTTGAGCAAAGCGCTCGGGACGATGGGTGGCTATATCGCCGGCTCCAAAGATTTAATTGAGCTTTTGAAACAGAAGGCGCGCACGTGGCTCTTGAGCACGGCGCATCCCCCGGCCGTCGTCGCAGCAGCGATTGTTTCGGTAGAGCTGCTCGAATCGCCCGAGGGCGAAAAGTTGGTCGAAAAACTCTGGGAGAACACGCGCTATTTTAAGAAAGCACTGATCGAAATGGGCTTCGATACGGGCAAAAGTGAATCTCCCATCACGCCCGTCATTGCTGGCAGCAGCGTGAATGCTGCCAAGCTCAGCCAGCGACTCTTCGAAGAGGGCGTCTTCGCGCAAGCGATTGCCTTCCCGATGGTGGCCGAAGACAAAGCCCGCGTGCGCACCATTATGACAGCGATGCACACGAGAGAAAATATGGATGCTGCGTTGAATGCGTTCAAAAAAGTGGGCAAAGAATTGAGATTGATTTGATTCCGAGAGGAGTTCGATGAGAGCGGTCGCCAAACAGAAAGCTACACCGGGTCTCGAGCTGATTGAAAAACCGGAGCCCGTGCCAGGGCCTGAGGAAGTACTCATTCAAGTGAAAGCGTGTTCGATCTGTGGAACGGACGTACATATTTATCAGTGGGACGAGTGGTCACAGCGACGCATCAAACCCCCGTTGGTCTTGGGGCATGAAGTCGCGGGCAAAGTCATTTCGGTCGGCTCGCACGTCCAAGGAATTTCTAAGGGTGATTATGTTTCTGCTGAGTCTCACATCCCTTGCGGGCGGTGCGTTTACTGTCACAGCGGGCGGGCGCACATCTGCCAAAATTATAAAATCTTAGGCATCGACCGAGATGGGACGTTCGCTGAATATCTAGTTATTCCTCAGAGCGTCGTCTGGAAAAACGATCTGAGTATCCTGCCCAAATTCGCGTCGATCCAAGAGCCATTGGGAAACTCGGTCCATGTCGTCATGGAAGCGAATGTCGCGGGAAAGAGCGTGGCTGTTTTTGGCACGGGCATCACGGGGCTCTTTGCGATCGCGGTCGCACACGCCGTCGGCGCTGTTGAGATCTTCGCGATCGATCAGCACGAGTTCAAACTGAACTTAGCGAAGAAGCTGGGAGCAACGCGCGCGATCAATTTCCGTAAAGAAGATTCTGTCAAAGTCCTGCGCGATGCGACCGGGGGCTTGGGTGTCGACGTGGTCTTGGAAATGTCCGGCGCACAGTCGGCGATTGATTCGGGCCTGAAGGCTGTTCGCAAGGGTGGTATGTTCATCGCGTTTGGGTTGCCCTCAAAATCTGTGACGGTCGATCTCGCCGAGGACATTATTTTCAAAGGGCTTCAGATCAAGGGGATCACGGGGAGAAAGATCTTTGAGACGTGGGATCAGATGAATTATCTCCTACGCACCGGAAAGCTAGACCTCTCGCCAATTGTGACACACGAAGTTGGATTGAATGAGTTCGAGCACGCGATGGACTTGATGATTAACCATCCGAACGAGACGATCAAAGTCGTGATGTATCCTTGATGGAGGGAGTATGGCTCGAGCACAACTTTTGCAGTTTATCTACACGTTAGAGCCCGTTCGACCAGAGGTTGTCACCGATCCAAATGTGTGGACAGAAAAAGACGAGCAAACGTTTCAAAGACACTGGGCGTATCTCTCGAAAGCGACCGAAGAGGGAATCGTCATTCTGGCAGGGCGTGCCCAAGATGGCCAAGGTCCGGCTATCTGCGTATTCGAAGCCAAATCTGAAGCAGAAGCACGCACATTTATGGAGAGCGATCCCTTTGTGGCTGAAGGGTTTGCGAGAGCGAGATTGCATCCGTTCCGGGTCGCTTTGCAGAGAAAACAGAAGATTTAGCGATCAGAAAAATTAATCGCTACTGCCGGGGAATTCCATCCGTGAGAGCCTCCAACCGGCCAGAACCAACGAGAGTACGGCGATAGTCAGTAGCGTAATCACGCTGTTACTCAAGGCTACGTCGGGTGCTGGGTTGGTGCCCAACAACGCTTGCTCCATACTATGGGCATAGTAACGAATGCTCAAAAGACTCGCGGGTTTTGAGATATTTCCAATGATGCCTTCCCAGAGAATTAAGTAAATAAATCCGCCAATCAAAACGCGATCGATCATTAAGCTCCAGAAGAAGTAAAAACTTCCATAAGCGAGCGTAGCTATCAGGCCGACGACTAAGAAAGTCTCGATGTTTGCACTCTCCAATACGACGATCAATCCCAGAACGCTAAGAGCATTGAAAATCAAAGCGATTAGCATAGCAGCAGACCACTTTGAGAGGGTGATCGCTGTTCGAGAAATCGGTTTGAGTATCAAATAATTGACCGTCTGGGTCTGGATTTCTTCGCGCAATATCGTAGCGCTCAAAATCAGAGAAATGACGGGAATAATAAAGCCCAGAGTCATCCCATCAAAGAGCCCACGACGTATCTCTTGAAGACTCTCACCCGAATAAATCTCGATGAGAGCAATCAGCATCGGCATGATCGCCAAGACTGTCAAGAACGCGATAAGCAAAAGCCGGTGCTGACCAATGAGCTGACGCAGGCTGAGTTTCAGAATTCCTATGGAGTACATAGTCATTTCACCAGATAGTGGAAGACGCTCTCCAGGTCATCGTCCAAACTCACGAGCTTGCGCACTTGGATTCCCGTTTCCGTTGCCAACTTTGGCAAATTCCCATAAAACGCATCGGCCTGGGTCACTTCGACAGTCACTCCTGTAGTAGAGAGATTCACGCCGCTGACAAGAGCACGTTCCGTCAACAGCGAAGCCAATTTAGTCGGATCACTGACTTCTAAGAGTACTTTGTGGGGACGATTATACATGGACTCGCGGATGGCGTGAAAGTCGCCGAGCGCCACCAGCCGTCCGCGGTTGATGAAAATGATCTCGTGAGCCATTCGTTCGACTTCGTACAAGACATGAGAAGAGACAAAGATTGTCTTTCCCGCTTGGCCCAGTTGTTTGATCAGTTCAATGAGAGCTCGACGTTGCGTCGGATCGGCTCCTTTGAGCGGCTCGTCGAGCAGGAGCAATTCTGGGTCATGTAGCAGGCTTTGCGCGAGCTTTAGGCGTTGGCGCATCCCTCGGCTATAGGCAGAGATCTTCTTATCTTTTTGCGCCGTCAAATCGACAATTTCAAGAGCTCGCCGAGCGGCCGACTTTGGGTCTGAAAGCTTTTGGAGACCGGCATTGCACTCCAAGAATTCAGACCCGGTCATGAAATCGTACATCGCATCGGGCTCCGGGCAGAAGCCGATTTTTTTATAGATCTGGGAATTCCCTTGGATGGGTTGACCGAGGAGACGGATCTCGCCCTTGCTTGGCCAGAGCAACCCTCCGAGCATTTTTAAAAGGGTGGTCTTGCCCGCTCCGTTTGGACCGAGTAAACCGATCACACCGGGCTCAAGCTCAAAAGAGATATCACTCACGGCCACGACTTGGCCGTACCATTTGCTCACATTTTTCACGGAGATGACGCTCACAGGCCCTCCCGACGGTAGACCGAATAGATGACAGAGGCACACGCAGTCACGAACGCGATGTACGCCCCCGCGTAGACCCAGGGATCAAGAGAGGGTAAGGTCGTCTCTATTCTCGCGCTGAAAATTCTCACCCATTCATTGGCAGACACTCCATAGAGAGCGTTTTTCGCCCCGGCGACAATCTGCGAGAAGTTAATCAATGAAAGATAATCATTATGTGTGGCGAGAAGCGAGGCCGCGATGAGGCCAGAGAGTATCACACTCCCAACCGCTCCCCAAAAAGCATAGTTGCGGCTGACGGTGAGCGAAGAGGCAGCCATCGCGAAGGACCCATAAAACACGGGATAGATCAGGCTGCTCAGGAGCGTTGCTCCCACGTCGCGCCCATGTGTACCTAAGAACTGAATGGCATTTTCTGAAAGAAATACCTTGGTCGCGAGAATGCCAAGAGCAGGGACGAGTGAGACCACGAACAAGAAACCGAAGATCGCTGCTGATTTGGCGAGCAAATAGTCATAACTCTCGATCGGGCGAGCCAAGTATAAAGGCAAGACGCGATAGCGCCGGTCGTTACAGAGCAGGTCCGAGGCGATCATCGCGCTCAAGAGTAAGAGCCACGTGTTGGTCCAATCATAGTAGGCGCTCAGAAAAAGGCGTAGCTCCAGTTGTCCGACCTGCTGGAGGTTGTTGAGAAGGTAGGCGGTGAAGGCTAGGAAGATAGCAGGTATCACGATGAGGGCGAGGAGGAACGCCAGACCAAACTTATACCAGCCGCTCTTTTTGATCCCGAGGGCACGTTGAAAGTCGGCCCAGATCATCGTCCAGAGAGCTGCCCTGCGTCCCCCGAAACGTCCTTCATAAGGCCGATATCCCTGATCGTAGATAACACCTTTAGGAGGCGATGACATTCTTGTCTTCCTCCGTGTGCAGCTTGATGAAAAAGTCCTCGAGCGAGGGAGCTTCGCGTTCCATGCGGCGAATCTGGACGCCCGACTCGGCCGCTCGTTTCATGATAGTCTCATAAATTGAATCGTTCTCGTAGCGGATGGTCAGCAAATTGCCCACGCTCTCGATCTTTAATCCATCGGTGCGTAAGCTATCGACAAATTTTTCGACAGGACCGGCAACGCGCAAATGCAAACTCTCAGCTGCATCGCCCACTAGTTCTTTCAGCGATCCTTGAGCCACGAGTTGGCCGCTGCGAATAATCACCACGGCCTCGCAGATGCGCTCAACGTCTCCCAATAAATGCGTCGAGACCAAAAGCTGAAGGCCCATCTTCTTGCGGATGTCTTGGATGAGCTGGAGCATCTCATCGCGGCCCTTGGGGTCCATGCCGACCGTGGGCTCGTCCAATAAGACAAGCTTTGGATCGTGCACGAGCGCTTGGGCCAGCTTTACTTTTTGTTTCATACCTGTGCTGTATGTACCCAGAGGACGGAACCGTTCTTCGCCGATGCCAACGAGATAGAGTACATCGTGCGTGCGCTGCACAGCCGCTGTCTTAGGAAGCCCAGAAATCATTCCCATGCGCGAGACAAAATCCATGCCCGTGACGTCTAATGGGAGGCAGTCGTCTTCAGGCATGTAGCCGACGCGCCGGCGAAGCTCTAGACTTTGGCGGGTGATGTCCATCCCTAAGACACGCGCAGAGCCCTGGGTTGGCTTGAGCAGGCCAAGCAAGAGTTTTATCAGTGTCGTCTTGCCCGCGCCGTTCTCTCCGAGCAGGCCGATGCTGCCCTCCGGCACCTTCATCGTGACGGAGTCCAAGGCTGTCGCAGCGTCGTAACGTTTGGTCAACCCTTGGGTCTCGATCATTCTTTAGATTGCGCTCCCACCCATAGATTGTCTGATAAAAAACCCTCCTCTGTCAAGAGAAGGGGAAAATTTCATCTATTCCGTTTTTCTGTAGGGGCGAGGTAATCTCACCCCTACCGATCAAATTTCGTTTTTCGTTACGTCCAAGTCAGTCGCGCGAGTTCGGCTCCGTCGCCCTGGCGTGGCACCATCTTGAGCACGCGTGTGTAACCGCCCTTGCGCTCTTGAAATTTCGGTCCGATCTCACTGAACAGCTTCTCAGTCAAACTCTTGTCTTGCAGGGAACTGAACGCGAGCCGCCGGGCGGCCATATCGTTTTGCTTGGCCCAAGTGACCATGCGATTAGCCACGCGGGCAGCTTCTTTTGCGCGAGCTACGGTCGTGTCGACCTTGCCATGGTCGATCAGTTCTTTGACCAGATTGGTGAGCATCATCTTGCGATGCTTGGGCTCGCGGTTGAGCGTCCGAAAACTCTTTCGATGTCTCATAAAAAACTTAACCTCGCTTCATTCGGCTCGGGAGTTCATAACCCATCTCCTGGAGCTGAATGATCACTTTGTCCAACGTTTTATCTCCGAATCCGTGGATGTCCGCCAGCTCTTCTCGGGATTTTTTCAATAAGTCACCGAGCGTCGTGATGCCCTTCTGCTCCAAGAGATTGCAAGCGCGCTTGTCAAACCCCAAATCCTCGAGTTTCATCGTGAGCTGGGGAGGCGCCGCCTCGGGAGCTGCTACAGAATCCATCGTGGCGCTCAGGACGCCGAGCAACTGAAAATGCTCGATCAGAATCTGAGCGGAGCGCTGCAGCGCTTCTTGAGGATGAACGCCGCCGTTGGTCTCGATCTCCAAGACCAATTTGTCATAGTCGGTGCGCTCGCCGACGCGGGTGTCTTCGACTTTGTAGTTGACCACTTTGACCGACGAGAAATCCGAGTCGACGGGAATAACACCGAGGGGCATATCTTTTTTCTTATTGCGCTCGGCCGAGCGATACCCGTACCCCAACTCGACTTCCATCTCGAACCCCAGCTTGCCCTTCTTGGCGACGGTCGCCAGATGGTGGTCAGGGTTGATGACTTCAATTCCCTGGGGCCGTTCGATATGCCCGGCCGTGACTTCGCCCTCGCCCTCGAAACTGATGTAGATATGCTTGGGCTCGTCGTCCTGCATCCGAAACGCGACTTCCTTTAAGTTGAGAATGATCTCGAGCACGCTCTCCTTGACGCCTTCGATCGTGTCGTACTCGTGATATTTCCCGTCAAAGCGCACGCGCGTGACCGCCGCTCCGGGAATCGACGAGAGCAGCACCCGGCGCAACGCATTGCCCAGCGTCATGCCGTAGCCGCGCTCGAGCGGTTCCATCGTGAGCCTCCCGGCCTTGTCGGAAAGCTCTTCCATTTTGACTTTTGGCTTGACCAGCTCTGCCCTCATCCTTCACCTCTTATCCCTGCAAAATTACCGTGAGTAGAACTCGACGATCAGGTGCATCTGGATTTTCTGCTCGATCTCTTGCGGGTTGGGCTTGTCCAGCATTTTGATCGTGCCGTTGCCGCTGTCGATCCAACTCGGCTTCCTGCCTCTCTGCTCAGCGCCCAGCATACTCTTAATGCCCGCCTTCGCCATCGATTGTTGCTTGACTTGGACGACATCTCCGGTGCGCACTAAGAAAGACGGGATGTTGACGCTGCGCTCGTTGACCATAAAGTGTCCGTGCGAGACGAGCTGGCGCGCGTGGTCGCGCGAGGTCGCGAGCCCAGCGCGATAGACGACGTTATCGAGTCGGCGTTCCAAGAGCTCTAGAATATAGTCGCCCGTGACGCCCTTGATCTTCTTGGCGCGTTCCACATAACGTCGGAACTGCTCCTCTCGCAGGCCGTACGTTCTCTTCAGTTTTTGCTTTTCTCTCAAGTGAATCCCGTACTGTTGCAGCTTGCCCCAGGTACGGTGCATGCCCGGCGGGTAGGGCCTTTTCTCGACGGGGCATTTTTCGGTATAACACTTATCGCCCTTCAAAAAGAGCTTTTCGCCCTCCCGTCGGCACAGTCGGCATTTCGCTTCGATATTTCGTCCCATAGAAAAACTCCTTTAGCTGTGCGAAACCGGCGTGACGTTTCTCACTTCTTCCACGCGCACACCCGCATTCTTGAGCGCGTTGACGACCGAGTTGCGGCCCGGTCCCGCGCCGTCGATCGTGACGACCACCGCACGGATTCCGAATTCTTTCATCTTGTTGACGAGCGCTTCCGTGGCAAGCTGGGCCGCGAAGGGCGTGCCCTTCTTCGATCCCTTAAACCCTTCTATACCGGGAGTCGACCAAGCGAGCACTTGACCGCTCAAATCGGTCAAGGTCACGATAGTATTGTTGAACGACGAATGCACATGGATGCGCGCGCGATCTAGTTTTCGGCTCATATCATTCCTTCCTTACTTGCGCTTACCGGCTTTGGCCGGGCGGGGACCCTTCCACGTCCGGGCGTTCGAGCGCGTCTTCTGCCCGCGCACCGGCAACCCGGTCGTGTGACGGACTCCGCGATAGGCTTTGATCGCTTTTAATCTATCGATATCGCCGCGCACTTTGCGTCGCAGATCGCCCTCGACCACATACTTTCCTTCGATCTCTTTACGCAGCGCGTTCACTTCGTGCTCGTTGAGCTGCTGCACTTTCTTGCCCGGATCGACCCCCGTCGCTTTGAGAATCGTGCTCGCCAAGGGGCGACCAATCCCATGAATGTACGTGAGTCCAATCTCTATGCGCTTGTTAGCGGGCAGGTCCACGCCTGCGATTCTTGCCATTAAAAATCCTCCTTGTGGCGTTCACGCGTTGACGCGCGCTCGCGTTCGCTTAAGCGAACACGCGCGCGCGTCAACGCGCGAACGCTTTGATTATCCTTGTCGCTGCTTATGCTTGGGGTTCTTGCAAATGACCATCAGCCGCCCTTCGCGACGGATGATCTTGCAGTTCTCGCACATCTTCCGCACCGAACTTCGGACTTTCATCGAAACATCCTTTCCGTCAACCAAACACTATGCTTCACGATACGTAATCCGGCCTTGATTCAGGTCATACTCGGAGAATTCGACCAGCACGTTGTCGCCGGGCAGGATGCGAATATAATTTTTGCGAATCCGTCCCGAGCTATGACACAGCGCGATCGTCCCGTCTGCGAGCTTTACCCGAAAGCACGAGTTCGGGTACGCTTCCAGCACTTCTCCGCGCTTTTTGACGAATTGGCCCTTCGGAATAGGGCGCCACCTCCTCTGCTAGCGCGACCGGGAGAGCCGCTCCGGTCCGTGTTCTGTGATGAGGACCATCTCTTCGACGTGCACGGCGAGCCCGCCGTTGGGTGCGCGTGCCGTCCAGCCATCGTCGGCTACTTCGACCTCGGCCGGGTCTTCCTTGACCATCGGCTCGATCGCTAAAACCATACCCGGACGTAGCTTGGTGCCCTTGCCCGCCGGGCCGTAGTTGGGCACTTGGGGGTCTTCGTGCATCGCGCGTCCGATCCCGTGCCCCACGAACGTCTTCACTACCGAATACCCTTGAGACTCCACGTACGAGCCGATCGCGTGCGAAATATCCGAGACGCGATTGCCCGACTGCGCTTGCGCCACGCCGCGGTCGAGCGCTTCCCAGGCGACGTGGAGCAACTTCTTCACTCTATCCGAAGCGTCATCGCCGATGACCATCGTCGTCGCCAAGTCCGCAAAGTAACCCCGACGCCGGATGCCCGTGTCGATCGAGAGCACATCGCCCTTTTTGAGTACTCGCCTCTTGCTGGGGATGCCGTGCACGACCTCGTCATTCAGCGACGTACAGACGCTCGCCGGATAGCCGCGATAGCCTTTGAACGCAGGCTCCGCGCCGACTGCTCGGATCAGTTTCTCGCCCAACATATCCAGCTCGTGGGTAGAAACCCCCTCGCGGGCCGCGTCGGTGATCTGGCGCAAAATCTCCGAGAGAAGGTGCGCATTCTCTCGCATAATCTCTTGTTCTTGCTCGGACTTCACTGTCACCATAATTCTTAAGGCTCTAGACCAGGACTTTAATTAGATGGTATCATGGCGTTTGAGGATTTGCCAGAGTTCACGTGCTAAGCTAGGGGAATTTTTCTTCCACCGCCACTCACACTCCTTGAGGTGCAACGGGAAATTCACCTTGACTCCG
>JACOSB010000101.1 GCA_016179105.1 Candidatus Acetothermia bacterium | reverse complement strand
TGGCCAGGCTGGTGTGGAGGGCTTGGACGATCTGCTGATCGGTAGCCCGGCGATCGCTCATCAGCAGGATGCGTGCCCGCGTGATCGGGCGTGCAGAATGCCGACCTGATCGGATCAGCGCTAGCAGGCTGCGGCGGTAGGAGACCTTGAGCTGCACTCGATGCTTTCTCATGTCTCATTTTAATCCCTCACCATCTACCCATCAATTTCACATGGTTAGAGTACTAGTCTTAGTAACGCACTCACTGAGGTTCGTTTCTTTAGCGGTGAAGCGACCGAAGCAAATGCAATCGATGAAATCCCTGTCAAGTCAGAGCTTAATTGTAAGAGTGGCACCTTTTCACGAGTGTTTAGCGATTCAGGCGATGCTCTGAAACCAGAAATGGTTAATGCGCTAAAAGCAGAAAAGCTCTACCTGACCCTCGTTACTTCAAAAAATTCAAATGGTGAGATTCGCGGGCAATTAGAGCTGCGAAATAAAGAGTATCGTAAAAGCTCTGGTGCTATATGCAATGACGGATGGCCTAGTGATTCTACTGGTTCTGGAACATGTTCTCATCACAAAGGAGTAAGAGAATGGTGCCCATGTTTCCTTGGACGTGATTCGGGTTTCGTCAGTGCGCTTAACCTTGAGCATGAATTTTCCACTTCAACTCCCTTAGCGAGTGACAAGACTCCTGCCTCTGGATCTGCTTTCTTCCGACTCGACTACTCAGGGACAAAGCTCGACTTTTATATGACGTATGCGAATTTAACTGGACCGCCTACGGCAATCCATTTCCATCGTGGGAAGTTGAAAGAAACTGGGCCAATAGTTCACACTATTTGTGGAGCCCCGGATGGCAAACCGTGCGATGCTAGTAGCAACGCCACAGTTTCAGATTATTGGTGGTCTTTTGGTGCTCAAGGGCTTACACCCGAACTAATCGAAGCTCTAAAAGCTGGCGAAATCTACATTGAAGTTGACACTGCGAATCCCAACGGCGAAATACGTGGGCAGTTAACAAAATAATGAGATAAGCGTAGTTCATCCTGCTTCGCTATCGTCATACTTCCAGCAGCCTATCAACTCGGCCACGCACTTGCGATATAGCCGAATTGTTCTTTTAGCGCGCCCAGAGACTTGTAGCGCCAACAAGAATTGCTCTAACCCTAGAGTCAACGTCTGGTCGTTTTTGGCTTCTTGAAAACCAGCAGACTGGGTTGGAAATCACGCTTTTCAGCCGTCAAAGTTTTCACGCTGGGATACGCGAATTTTCCAGATAGATTCTGCTGTAGTGCCGAGGGCGGGACTCGAACCCGCAAGGGCTGTTAGGCCCGGCAGATTTTAAGTCTGCTGCGTCTGCCAGTTCCGCCACCCCGGCTCATTTGTTACCCTGTCTATTTTAGACGAGCGCCACGGATGATCGCAACCGAGCGCGAAAAAGTAAGATTCGATCCGCGCCGAAAACACCTCTCAACATCGTCATTTAACGGAAATTTAACGCGCGTCTCTTATACTCAATATGTCGGAAACGAGCTCGATGAATAAAGCCGACAAAATTTTGAACCACGAGGACACTCGGGAGGAGGAAGCTGTATGAACGAACCGATGGAAAACTACGGAATGGGATGGATACCGGATTATCCCGACTTTAGGGATTTCACCGTGGACTACGACAAGATTTCCCCCAAACTATCACAACTCGGCCAGACACAATCCATCAAAGCGATGATCGCCAAAGCCGGCGTCTCTAAGGCCGCCAAAGCCAGTTTGCCCTCATCGGTAAGCTTAAAACAATGGTGCTCTCCCATCGAGAACCAAGGGTCTTTGGGCTCCTGCACAGCCAACGCCGGCGTAGGGCTGGTTGAGTATTTTGAGCGTAGAGCCTTCGGCAAACATATTGACGCGTCGAGACTTTTTCTCTACAAAGCCACACGAAATTTGGCCCATCTCCAGGGCGACACAGGGGCTTTTATTCGCACAGCGATTTCCGCACTCGTGCTCTTTGGCGTGCCCCCCGAAGAATACTGGCCCTACGAAATCAATGATTTTGATAAAGAACCGTCCGCGTTCTGTTATGCGTTTGCTCAAAATTTTCAGGCGATCAGCTACTACCGCCTCGATCCGCCCGGCACTTCTAAAGAAGATTTACTCGCCCGCATCAAGACCAACCTCGTCGCCGGGCTTCCTTCGATCTTCGGATTTACGGTCTACAGTTCGATCTCGCAAGCCGTTACAACCGGCGAGATTCCCGTGCCCACGCCCGGAGAAAAAGTCCTCGGCGGGCACGCGGTCGTGGCCGTCGGCTTTGACGACAAGATCAAAATCAAAAATTCCCTCATCAATAACCACGAGACTAAGGGCGCTCTCTTCATCCGAAACTCCTGGGGCACCGACTGGGGCAGCAACGGCTACGGCTGGCTGCCCTACGATTATGTGCTGAAAGGGCTCGCGGTGGACTGGTGGTCTTTGCTTAAAAATGAGTGGATCGACACGGGCGAGTTCAAGCTCTGAGATTTTTTTAACCGCCAAGACGCCAAGGGAGCCAAGAAATTTTTGTAGGGGCGCTGCTTGCCGCGCTCCTCAAACATTCAGCAGGGCAAAGCGAGCCTTGCTCCTACGTGATTGTCAATGTTACAATGCGGGCATTATGCCGAGCGAACTGAGAAATTTTCAAGACTCAGACTACGAAGCGTTCGTAGACTTGCGCAACCGGGTCTATCCCGAATATCCCGGCACGGTCGAGGAAACCCGTCGCTGGGACGGAATGCGCGAGCCGGGACATTTTTTTCACCGTCTGGTCGCCCTCGACTCAAAGAGCAAAAAATTAGTCGGCGTCGCGACGCTACGCCATAATCTCTTCTCATTCAACCCAAAACTTTTGTGGCTGGACCTTGCGGTGCACCCAGATTTTCAGCATAAGGGCATCGGGACCAAACTCTATGAGCACTGCATCCAGATGACGCGCGAAGCCAAGGTGCCCCGTGTGAGAACTACAGTGAGCGAGAACCGCGCCTCGGGCCTCAGCTTCGTCAAGAAATTTGGGTTTGCCGAGCATCATCGCGTCTTTGAATCCAAGCTCGATCTGCGCAAATTTAATTTCAGCAAATATGAAGACCCGGCTCCTTCCCTGGGCGCTCAAGGGATCGAGCTGACGACGCTGGGCGATGAAGTTACAGGCCTAAAATTTGAGAAAGCGTTTCACAAAGTGAAGCGAGCTTTTCAGATGTCGAACGAGTGCGCTCAAGATATTCCCACGCCGGACGGAGTCACGCCGCTCACGTTCGAGCGATTTCTCAACCTCACGGTCGAGTCCCCGACGGCTGATCTGAAAAGCTTGCAGTTGGCCAAGCATGGGGACAAATATGTGGGCATGAGCCATCTGATTATTTCAGAGAAAGACCCGGTGATGTACCAAGCGCTGACAGGTGTTTTGAGAGAGTATCGCCGCAAGGGGATCGCGCTCGCGCTGAAACTCCAGGGCATCCGCTACGCGATCACCAAGGGGTTTCAATTCATTCGCACGAACAACGACACGGTGAACGCAGGGATGCTCGCGATCAACCGAGAGTTAGGCTTCGTGCCCGAGCCGAGCTGGATTCATTTTGAGAAAGCCGTGTAACAGTTAGCAAGAATGACTAAAAATGTATCACTCTGGAAACGCCTCGATGAAGTTTCTCTGAACTCTTGGCCGGCGCTGCAGCAAATTCTCTTCGACGGCTGGATTCTGCGGTTTGCCAAGGGCTACACTAAGCGAGCTAACTCGGTGAATCCCTTGTACGAGTCGCGCATGGACGTGAACAAAAAAATAGATACTTGCGAAAAATTTTATAGAGACCGAGGACTGTCAACGATTTTCCGTCTCACACCCTTTTCTTCTCCAACGAGCTTAGATCAAATTTTGGAGAAACGCGGCTATAAGAAAGTCGACCCTTCTTTCGTTTTATATCTCAACCTGAAAAATTACAAACCTAAGTCAACGCCTTCGGCAAAATTGCGCTGCGAGGAAGACATAAACGCTTGGCTAAAACTCTTCTGCAAACTCAGCGAATCTTCTCTTGAACTCCATCAGACGCACAAAGAAATTTTGCGAGCGATCTCGTCGAGGCGGATATTGGCATCGCTGATTGATTCGCGAAAAACAGTCGCTTGCGGCATGGGCGTTTTAGAAGATGACTACTTCGGGCTCTTTGATCTCGTCACAGCCCCGCAAGAGAGAAATAAAGGCTATGGGACCCAATTGGTCTTGTTGCTATTGCGATGGGCGAAAGAGAACGGCGCGTCTCACACCTATCTCCAAGTGGTCAGCAGCAACGCCCCCGCTCGCCATCTCTACGCCAAGCTAGGCTTCCAAGAAGCGTATCAGTATTGGTATCGTATTCGTTGAAAGCTCAGACTACAGAATCAGCGGCGCTTGCGGCTTCTGGCTAAAATCAAAACAATCCATCATATCGTTCGCCTTCACATCGCGTTTGCCGAGCGATCCTAGCCCCAAATTGGTCTCTATGAATTTCACTAACGAAGAGTGCTCGAACTGTGTATGACAGACAAAACCCGGCTTGGCGAGAGGCGAGATCACGAGCGTCGGCACACGAAAACCTAGCCCAATTGCATCGATCTGCGACGGCGGAACGTGGTCATAAAATCCGCCAAAGTCGTCCCAAGTTAAGAAAATAGCTGAACTCTTCCAGAGCGGGCTCTGACTCACCGCGTTCACCAGGCGTACCGAGTCTTGCTCGCCAAAGCTGGCTGAGAGCGGCGGGTGCTCGCTATAAATTATTTCCGGGATGAACCAGCTTACATTAGGCAGTTCGCCTTTGCCCGCGTCTTCGTAGAACTGGCGTGTGGAGACGACGTTCGTGGCCCATTGGGCAGATTCACGGATGTGCTTGATCGCGTCGAAAGGATTTACGTTGATATTCTTGTCTTGCGGGGCATACATTTTCCAGGTGAGTCCTTTGGCGTTGAGCAAGTCGGCGGCCGTCTGGAAGTCGAAGCAGGGGAAGACGCGCTCGATCTTGCCATCGGGAGTGATGATGGGCATGCGGGCTTCGGGAGGGCTATCGCAGCCCCAGAAACTCCCGTTGGGGTTGTCAAAGCCTCCTCCAGAATAGGCTGCGATTGTGTGCAAGTGATTGGGAAAACTGGGACCAAGCACAGAGGTGAAGTAGTGATCGCAGAGAGTGAATTTTTTAGCATAGGCCCAATAATTCGGCAGAGATTCTTCGTCATACTGAGTGTATCCCAAGTGATATCCCTGGAAGGTGCCGTTCTCGACCAAATCGAAGCCATTCATCTTCCCGCCGTTGTAGGCTTTAAGTCCATCTTCGTGGGAATGGCCAAGATCGACCGGGATGGAATCGGGCGACGGCATCAATGGGACTTCTTGGCCCGTCGAAAGTTTTCCAGAGGTAGCCCCGTCCGCTCCGGGGAATTTTCCGAAATAATTATCGAACGTGTGATTTTCTTTGACGACGATCACGATATGCTCGATCGGAGTTTTCGCCGATACGCTCTGATCGTGCTGTAGCCAAGGCCCGATGCTAGTGGCTCCCCAAACTGTGAGGGCCCCCATCCCGACTCGGCGTAAAAAGTGACGGCGACTTAGATGTAACTTATTTTTTTGTTCTGATTGACTCATAGTGCCTCCTCTACGGATGTCTGTTCATTCTACTGAAGCCTAAGTTTAGATTCCTCATCCGATCATCGTCCACTGAAAGGCGTCTTGACTGTCACGCAAAATAGCTCTAGTCTATGGCTCACATAAACTGATAGTTAGGGGAAAGTATGATGCCCGAAAAAGTTCTCTTCGGCTGGAGCGGGGGTAAGGACAGCACGCTCGCTCTCTATGAAATCCAGCGCGCAGCAAACTATGAGATCGCTGCTTTGCTCACGACTGTAACAAAAGATTATGATCGCATCAGCATGCACGGCGTGCGACGGATTCTTTTGGAACAACAAGCTGCGTCGCTCGGCTACTCTCTCGAAATGGTCTGGATCTCCAAGCAATCTTCCAACGAAGAGTACGAATCCCAAATGCACGAAGCGCTCACGAAATACCGAAGCGCTGGAGTTTCTTCGGTCGTCTTCGGTGATCTCTTTTGGGAAGAGATCAGAAAATATCGCGAAACCCATCTCGGGCAAATAGGGATGAAGGGGATCTTTCCTTTGTGGGGAAGAAATACCACAGAGCTAGCTCACACTTTTATCGACTTGGGCTTCAAAGCGATCATCGTCTGCGTGGACTCGAACGCTCTCGATGGGAAATTTGTTGGCAGACTCTTCGACAAAAAACTTCTTTCCGAACTTCCTTCGAGTGTGGACCCTTGCGGCGAGAACGGAGAATTTCATTCGTTCGTCTTTGACGGTCCTATCTTTCGTAAACCAATTCTCTTCGAAAAAGGCGAGATTGTTCTGCGCGACAATCGCTTCTACTATTGTGATTTAATTCCTGCTTAGCACAAAACTGTCTCTCGACCCGACTGACGCAAGCTTATGGCCGTCTAGCGCCGCAGATCACCAAGCCTACTCCCACAACTATCGCGATAACACCCATGACCGCCCAGAACGGCTGACCGGACATGAACGACCCACCCAGCACATTGATCCCCTGCAAGGTCCAGATGAGTCCGATCAAAGCGAGCAGTACCCCGACCACGATGCTGATCCACTTGAGCATGCGATTACTCCTTTCTTATCTTAATCCACTTGAACAAACACAGAGTGATACCCAGTTGCCCCAGCCGGGAAGGCCGAAGTCTCAGCATAGTCTTGCAGTCGGCCATGCCCATCGGTCGCCCGCGCTGTTAACACAAAACTCCCCGTCTGTGAAGGAACCCACGGATAGGCCCAGCGCGTCCAACTGAAGGGTGAGAGCGGCTCTTCCAACTCGGCCAGTTTCCAGCGTTGTCCACCGTCCACGCTGACCTCGACGGTGCTTATCCCGTCCTGGCCCGCAAAAGCAATCCCTGCGATCCAAATCGGCATGTTCCGCGCTAATCGGCTGTCAGCCTCCGGCGTGGTGATCTTCGAGAGGAGCTTGACGGGAGCCTGCTGAGCCCATCCCCGTCGCTCCCAATAACCAGAGTATTCGCCCTTGCTGAGAATAATCCGATGGAGGTGTTTGATATTCTTGAAGCCATAGAGGCCGGGTGAGATCAAACGAAGAGGGATGCCGTGTCGTGCATCCAACGGCTGCCCATTCATCCGATAAGCGAGAAACGTTGCGGGGTTCTCCAGAATTAATCGCAGCGGGATGGCCGTCGAATAGCCGTCAGTCGCGTAGAGCTCGAGCGTCGTGGCTTCTGGGCGAACACCCGCTTGTGCTATCAGAGTCTGTAATGACACACCCCGCCAGAGCGCAGTGCTGATTAAGTCATTCGTGCGCGGGTTGTTGGGCTCGTAATCCACACAAACCAGCGTAACAAAATGTTCTATCGCTGGGAGTGTTTGCAGGTCACGCAAGCTCAGCGTCAACGTATGCTCGACCAGACCTTCGATGCACAATGGCCCCCAGACACTCGCCTGATGGGGCAAGAGATTCTTCGAGACGTAATAGAATTGCCCAACAGGCGTCACACGCGATGGCAATCCGGGGATGCTATCAAAGCGACTGGGCGGAGGCAGGGTCATCTGGGCGGATGACTTTAATGAATCGCTACTTGCGGGGCCCTGCTCTGACAAATCGTGTGCGAGCAAGGGCCACATGAGCGCCGCACCAGCCGTCGAGACGAGCGTAGCTAATAGATCTCGACGCGTATAACGAGAATCTCTTGTTTCCGCTGGCTCGGAAGATTTCGCGAAAGTTGCACGGAGCAACAGACCGAAACTTCTCAGTAACACGAGATAGAGCGCGGCGGTGCCCGCAGCGGCCGCGATGAGTGCTCCCCAGGACCAATCGATGCTCGTCCCCGTGAGAGAAATGAGCAGCATTAATCCAAAGACGATGATCGCGATCTTGAGCCAAGATTGAAGATACTGTCGGATTGACGAACCGGTCGTAACGCTCGGAGCCGGAATGAGTTGCAAACCAGTCCATCCAAAGGCGACGATTTGAGCAACGATGAAGAGATAGAAACTCAAGAGTTTCGCCCCGCCACCCAGGAGCTTGATCGCTTGGGCTTGCAGAGGACCGGGTACGATGGCAAAGAGCAAATCAGAAAATGCGGCTGGGAGAAACGGGGCCATCCAGAAGCGATAGGCACTGTATCCCAGCCAAGTGACCAGCACACCCGCGAGCAGGCCCGCAATAAATTCCTTTCGTTTGACGATGGCAAGTTTCATCTTCACCCACTTCTCCTCCGAGGGCACGCTGACTTCTGCATGCTCAACTCTTCTTATCGTATCGACCTTGGTGTGTGGTCTCAAGCAGCATTGACGAAAGGGGAGTCCTAAACGAGTAGGGATGAATTATAATGATGGATGAAATACCAAATGGTATCACACAGGTCGGTTATCTAATGGCTGCAGGGGAAGGGCGTATTTATCATACTCCTTCCCCTGTTTAGTATGAACCGCTAAACCTGAAGCCTGTTCGCATTTGTTCCGTGGTTATTGACCGCCTAGCTGGCTCTGGCTGTAACTCATGGAGTTCACGCCGTGATACTTCTCCTGAGAGAGTCAATCATGCTCATTAGAATAGCTGCATTCAATCGGGAGATCAGAGGAGAGTTTGTCCGGAACCTAGACTTGATATCCTCGAGCACAAATGCCAGAGCCTGTACGCTCCTATTGGGTTCGCTTTGTGCGATGTCGATAAAAGAGATGAGGAAGGACAATCCAGGTGCATTGCTCCTGATAAAGCTGCGCAGGTCATCGAATCCAGGAACTCGGAACGTGCATTCGTCTCCAAAGGTCGCCAGAAGCTTCAATGTCAGGCCAATGATCCGATCGGCAAGCGGTGTCCGTTGCGACTCTACCAATCGTATCGTCTTGGCATCGTGAATGAGGAATTCTTCTCCAAGGAGTAGGTTAGGTGCTATACTTCTATTGACCACTGCCTTTGCGAACCCCTCAAGTTCGGATATCTCATCTGCTAGCTGCCTGCCTCGTCCGCTCAACCCTTCTGTTCTCAATAGATCTCCAATGCCCTCATCGAGATCATCGAAGAAACCGAGTGTACAGCCGCACCGCTCCTCTTCTGTGTCATTATTACGATCCACCTCATGCTTCCTGTGAGCAGATAGATTGGTAGTTCCATTTCTGTAGGCAAAGATGACCCGAGAGCCAGCATCGGGATCTATTTCCCTTCCTCCGCGGGTCATTGGAGCAAACTCAGGAGTCTGGCCAGAAGACAACGCGTAATCTGGCATTTGCGTTACAGCATAGTTGAACCATTCCTTCAGCGTGATGGTGCTTCTGCCCTCTGCAAGGCTCGGAGGATTAGGGTCTGTGTCAGCATTGGCAGGACCAGCTCCGGCCATACTGTCAGATAACCCTTCTATCAACCCTCCTGTAAAAACGCCATGCCCGTGTTTGCCAGCTACAACTGCGCCAGCGCCATTGATGTTGGGCCAACTCCCTTTTGCTTTCGCCGTTTGATTCGTGCTACACGCTTGCAGGAGAATGATATTCTGGGCCCCTGTGGCTCGGAGTAGGTCCTTCGTCCCATCATCAAGGCCGCCGCTAAAGCAGCTATCGAAAACTAGAATGAGAATTCCTTTGATATCCTTGAACACACCGGGAAGCTCATCATCCCGTATAAACTTCTTCGCTCTTACTTTTGGTGTGATCGTTTCGTCACAGGGTAAATCTCCTAGCTTAACCCAAGTTGCGACCTAGAAACTGAGGAGGACAAAAGCCAGGATAAAACAGATGATCTTCAATTCAAACCCACGAGCAGTTACCGCATGGATGCTCTTGGCGAATAGCTGCGTCAGCTGACTGAAGCTGGTCTCTACG
>JACOSB010000077.1 GCA_016179105.1 Candidatus Acetothermia bacterium | reverse complement strand
TCCTGGTGGGGCCCGTAGCCCTTCGTGTGCGCTCCCAGGCGATACTTTCGCACGCGACCATATTACCACAAACTTCTCTTCGCCTGAAGGCGAGGGGTTTCGACCATCCCCGCAGGGGACACTAAAAGAAGGGCAGAATCGCAGCGAAGAAATTAAAAAACTGCGAGAAGATTTGGAAAAATTTTCGCAAGAGAATCGTCAAATGCGTGATCGCTTGGAGCGGCTGGAAAGTTCTGGCCAAAAATCAACACTGGCGACAAATGGGCACGAGATGACTGTGCCTGCTCGTGCTTCGGTAGGCCCGATGAAAAAAATGAGCGCTAAACCCAAAGTGAAAGCGCTTCGTTCAGAGATCTCGAAGTCACGAGTAAATAAAGCCAACAGAGCCAAGAAAACAGTCAAGAGGAAGCCGCGCAGAAAGTAATGTACGCTATTGACTTATTTGCGCGCGTTTGTGTATACTTCGAAGCGTGAGGCACCTAAAGGAGGACCAATTATGCCCTTTGTGATTACCGAGCCGTGTATTAATACCAAATCCGGCGACTGCTTCCAAGTCTGCCCGGTCGACTGCATCCACCCGCGCAAGGACGAGGCGGAGTTCGCCAACGTTCCACAACTTTATATAGATCCTGCAACCTGCATCAACTGCGGTGCGTGTGCGGCGGTCTGCCCGGTGCAGGCGATCTTCCCCGAGGAAGACGTACCCGACAAGTGGAAACAGTACATCCAGACCAACGCCGCTCACTACCAGAAGTAATTTTTCATTGATCCAGACGGCGCGCTCAGGATGGAGAATTCTGGGCGTGCACTTATTTTAGGATACTAGACAGACGAAACTCTCTTTGCTATACTCCCTCGCAGCAATGCTTTTCTGGTGAGAGGAAATGACCTGGGAAGACGTCGGAGAATATTTCATTCCTGCTACAATCGTCATCGGGACATTCGTCGTCGGTTATATCGTTCGGAGCATTCTCTTCCGTTATTTGCAGCGTTTGGCTGAAAGAACCACTTGGGAAGGCGACGATATTGTCATCGCCGCCACGCGTGGGCCGTTCTTAGTCTGGATAATGATGCTGGGCATCTATATCGCGTTGCAAACGCTCAGGCTGGAGAAGCTCAACCCACAGATCGATCTTCTGGTCAAAGACTTCAGTAGCCGAGCTCTTTTGGGATTGGCTATCTTTTCCGTAACATTGACGACGGCCAATATTCTCGCAGACCTCATCCGGCGCTCTACCATGCGTGCACAAGTCGCGACTCCAGGGCTAATTCCCAACATCATACGAATCTTGGTCATCGGCATCGGAGTGTTGGTCATGCTGAGTACATTCCTGGGGTTTGATAAGATCGCTCCGATTCTTACGGCTTTCGGCGTCGGCGGGTTGGCCGTCGCGCTCGCGTTGCAAGACACGCTCTCGAATTTATTTGCGGGCTTTTATATCACGCTCAACAAACAAGTGCGCGTCGGAGATTTCTTGAAACTCGAAACCGGCTTTGAGGGCATCGTCGTCGACATCAACTGGCGCACCACGACCATCAAAGACTCATCTCAAAATTTGGTGATCGTTCCGAACGCCAAACTCGCCCAGATGACCGTCACGAACTTTGCCCTGCCCGAACCGCATATGACTGTGCGTGTCAACATCGGTGTCAGCTACGACGTTGATCCCATCAGAGTGGAAAAGATTCTCCTGGATGAAGCGAAGAAAGTGATGACCGAATTCACGGGTTTCATCCCCAACACCGAGCCGCTCGTGCGCATCACAAACTTCAGCGACTCTTCGATCGATTATGCGCTCTTCTTCCAGATCAAGGATTACACGCTCAACATGCCCTTGCAAACGGAGATGCGCAAACACATCTATCGTCGTTTCAAACAAGAAGGAATAGAGATTCCTTACCCAACGCGCACGCTCTATGTTAAGAATGAAGGAACCCAGAAAACGTAAATTGTCTCCGTAGGGGCGAGGTCACCTCACCCTACCAAAGGGTTAATGGTGCATGAGAGGAGTTTTATGGGGAATTTAGAGTACAAAGTGCTGGACAAGGGCTTCGTGCGCTTGGTCGATTTCATGGGCGGCGATGAAGCCGTCGTCTTGTCGGCCCGCGTCTCTTATGGGCGGGGTCTCAAGGGCGAGGAGCAAGACCGAAAGCTGATCAATTTTTTGCTCAAGAATGACCACGGAACGCCCTTCGAGCACGCGGTCTTCAAGTTTCACGTCAAGTGCCCGATCATCGTCACGCGCCAATGGTTTCGGCATCGGATCTCGTGCATCACCGGCGACACCCAGCTATGGTTTGATTTTCCGGGGCTTTGGACAGGGGAGCGCAAGCACCGCGTCTATAAGATGACGGTAGGCGAGTTTTATCGCAAATGGCACGAGGGTGCTCACCCAATCCCCCATTGGCGAGATCGAGAGGTCCAAATACACATACCCGTTCGCCGTCGACTGCAGCAGATGCAGTTGCGTTGCGTCAATGAGCAGACACAGGAGATTGAGACGACTCAAGTAACGGATGTAGTGCAATCGGGCGAGAAAGACGTCTTTCAAATCACCCTTGCAGATGGCAAGACGATAAAAACCTCCCGAGAGCATCGCTTTTATACGACAGAAGGCTGGCAAACCTTGGAGCAAATGATTGGTTTGGAGCTAAAGTCTTCGGGTCTAGCGAGCATGTCTAAAGAAGCAGTGGTGTATACCAACGGAGAGCCGATCTGGCAATCCGCAAGCTGGCTGAGAAACCAACGTACCCGGGGAGCCAGTGTAACTGAGATAGCTCAAAGCGCGGAATGTTCATATCATACTATACGTAAGTGGCTGAAAAAACACGATCTGCAATTTAATCCAGAAGAGACACGTTTCGCTGGGAAACACATTCCTTGGAACAAAGGCAAGACCTACCAGCTGCAACCCCGAACATTTTCCGCTGAGCATCTCACTGCAATTCGCAAAGCACGCTCAGGACCGAGTTCCAATTTCTGGAAAGGTGGCGTGACGCCACGAAAAGACATGGTCTTTTTGAATCGTTGGCGCTCCCGGATTTACGCACGTGACGATTACACTTGTCGTCTTTGCCAACGCCGTGGTGGCAAGCTGCATGCTCACCATGTTGTGCCGGTTTGGGCTGATCCTTCTCTGGCTTGTGACTTGAATAATATAGTCACTCTTTGTGTGGATTGTCATCGCCAAGTAAATGGCTGTGAGCTGGAGTATGCCGAGCAGCTTACCGGTGCTCCGATACCCCAGGTAATACGCGCGGCAAAGCCGCCTCGTGCGAGCCATAGATTCGTCGCCAAACCCGTGAAGGTTGTCAAAGTCGAGTACCTTGGCAAGGAAATAACCTACGATTTGGTTGTATCAGGCCCGCATCATAACTATATAGCCAACGGCTTTGTAGTCCATAACTCATATAACGAAATTTCGGGACGTTACACAGAATACACGGATGAGTTCTATATGCCAGAAAAGCTCCGGGTCCAAGCGAAGACGAACAAGCAAGCGAGCG
The DNA here is from genome assembly GCA_016179105.1 of Candidatus Acetothermia bacterium. Taxonomy (GTDB): domain Bacteria; phylum Bipolaricaulota; class Bipolaricaulia; order RBG-16-55-9; family DRXL01; genus JACOSB01. The sequence continues at coordinate 32,578 of JACOSB010000077.1, read as the reverse complement.
AATTTACGGAAATCCCGAACGAGAAGATGTTGATTGGGCTAATCGAGCAAGCATACACCGACGTGTATGCCATCTATAAACAACTATTAGAAGCGGGCATCGCGCGCGAGCTCGCTCGCACTATCTTGCCTCAGGGACTCTATACACAGTTTTACTGGACCGTGAATGCCCGTGCGCTCATGCACTTTATCAGTCTTAGGGCAGACTCCGCAGCGCAATGGGAGATCCGCCAGTACGCCGAAAAACTTGCTCTGATTTTCAAAGAGAAGATGCCTTGGACCTGGGATGCGTTCGTGAATCTTGCTTGGAAGGGGAATAATCCGGTGATAAAACCGATGGCCTAATCCCGTTTGCAATTTCTCCTCACCCCGTCGCCTCTCTCGTTTGACCAGAAGAGGGGTGCCACACACGGGGTGAGAACCTATCGAACTTGTTCCAACCAAAAATTTTTGTAAAAATGGAGTTGGCTCTGGTTCATTACTGTTCGTGCAGCTACTATGTTGCACATTCATCTGCTGGGGGAGTTTCAACTGCGAAACGCCCAGGGGAAATTGTTGGGCTTGAATACGCGCAAGACCCAATGGCTCCTGGCTTATCTCTTATTGCACCCCGGTCCACATCAGCGAGAACGTCTGGCGGGGCTCTTCTGGCCTGACTCAGAACAGCTAAAGGCCGACAGCAGCCTGCGCCAAGCCGTCCATTCCTTGCGCAGCATTTTGGAGCCTGATAACGCGCTGCGCCATGCCTATTTGTTCATGGAACGCGGAATTCTTCAATGCAACAACCAGGGAGCCTATTGCTTAGACACTGCAGAGTTCGAACGACTTCTCAAAGAGAGTGAAAAATTAGATGGGGACAAGAAAGCTGAGGCTTTGCAAAAGGCGATCGCTCTCTATCGCGGAGATTTATTGGAGGGCTGCTATGAGGACTGGTGCCTGGAAGCGCGCGATTATTTTCGGGAGCGTTACTTAGAAGCGCTGCAACAACTGGTCGCTCATCATGCCGAGCGCAAGGAGTTTTCGCCCGCGATCGGCTATGCGAAGCAACTTCTGGTGAAAAGCCCTCTGCAAGAAGAGACGCATCGCGAGCTGATGTATCTCTACTATGCGTTGGGAGACCGCAACGCGGCGCTCCAGCAGTATCACGAGTGCGAACGCATTCTCAAATCTGAGCTAAACATCGAACCCTTGCCCGAGACCAAGGCGCTCTATCACAAGATTGAGGAGCGCGCGAGCCCTGCTCACCTCGAAAAGATGGCAGTTCACGCACGAGAGCTGATTCGTCGTTATCCCGAATTGGGAGCTCCGTTCGTCGGACGTGCTGACGAATGGCAACAGCTGGTCACCGCCTGGGATGAAACTAATCAGGGAAAGGGGCGAGCGCTCTTCGTTGCTGGAGAAGCGGGTGTCGGCAAAAGCCGTCTTGTGCAAGAGTTTATGAACTATGTCTCGAATCAAGGAGCTCTGATTCTAAATGGCCGTTCGTACGAGATTGAGGGCAAACTGCCCTACCAAGCGTTGATTGATGCGATACGCACTGGGCTTGCTCAAGTGTCTGAGGAAGCTCTCAAGAAAATCCCCGCACTGTGGCTCGGCGAGGTCATTAAGCTTCTCCCGGAATTAGGTGAGAAGCTTTCCGATGTGCGACCGAGCGTGGAACTACAGTCGCGCGAGCAAGAGCGTAATCGTCTCTTTGAGGGATTGCACCAATTCTTGTCCGGTCTTTCTCAAGAAAAGCCATTGGTTATTTTTCTCGACGATCTGCAATGGGCTGATGAGTCGACCCTAGAATTTGCGCATTATCTCATCCGGCGGTTGCCTGACAAGAAGATATTTTTTGTTGGCGCTTATCGGGTAGAAGAGGCGAATGAAGACGATGTGCTCTGGAGGATATCCCAGCAATTGACCCGAGACCAGCTTGCAACCACTCTGAGCCTTACGCCACTACGAGACACTGAGACCAAGAAATTGGTTGAGTCCATGCTCGATGCAGACGAGATGGAAGAATTGGGACAATGGGTTTACGGGCAATCCAAGGGAGTTCCCTTCTTCGCGGTCGAGCTGGTCAAGACCTTCATCCAAGCGGGTGTGCTCTCACTCGATGCCCAAGGCCATTGGCAGATCGAGCGGGCTCGCTCTTTGTCGGATTACATTCCGTCTACGGTGCGAGCGCTGGTGGAGACGCAACTACGACGTTTGAGTCGTTCGAGCCGTCAGGCGATCGATATAGCTTCGGTCATAGGACGTGCGTTCACTACAGAAATTCTAATGCCCATCTCCGGGAGGCAGTTGGAAGATGTCTTTGACCAAATAGAAGACTTGCTGCGAGCGCACCTGATCGTTGCTGATCAAGACCAGTATCAATTCCGTCACGATGTCATTCGTCAGGTTGGCTACAGTAGCTTGTTGCCGGAGCGACGCCAGAGCTTGCACAAGAATGTTGGGGAGGCGTTAGAGCGAGTGCATGAGCAACAGTTAGACAAAGCAGCGGCGGAGTTGGCCTATCACTTCTTGCAAGCAGGTGTGTGGGCCAAAGCGCTCGATTATTCATTGCGCGCGGGTGAAGTGGCGAAGAAGGCGTACGCGAACCAAGAGGCGATAGCGCACTATAAGCAAGCAACAGAGCTGGCGGAGAGACTTGGGAACAAAGAAGCGTTGCGTGAAGCGTATGCTAATCTGGGACATATTTGTGTTTATTCTGGGAAACCAGATGAAGGCATCGAGTATTGTCGCAAGGCGCTGGAATTGATTAGCGAGCCACACGCTCGAGCGAGGATTTATGAGAAGATCGCAACTGGTTACAACTACAAACGAGAACACGAGAAAGCTCTTGCCTATTGTGAACAGGCTATAAAGGAGCTGGGTGAGCAAGACACCTCCTTGGAGATGGCTAAGCTCTGTGATGTTGCTGCCTTGTTACTCATTCAACTCAGACGGCTTGATCAAGCTATTCAGCACTGCAATCGGGGGCTGCGAGTTCTGGAAAAGGTGGAAGATTACAGCACGATGGCGCTGATTCTCGCTCGCCTTGGGCTAGCATACAGTTATCAGGAAGATTATGATCAAGCCATTGAGAATCAATTGCGGGCTATTAAAGCCGCAGAGAAGTCCGGAAATCTGTATGCCATGGCTGAGTCTTATTATGAGGCGGGTTCTATTTATTCTCGAAAGGGAGATTCCATACATGCCATAGAGATTCTATCAAAAGCACTCTCAGCATATGAGCAATCAGAAGATTATACTGTAGTGATCTGGGTTCATCAGCTCATGTGCTGGGCCTATATTCAACGCTCAGATTTGTGCCAAGCTATGAAGCATGCTGAAAAAAGTCTAGATCTAGCTACTCAACACTCAAGGGTACGGGAGGTAGCAACTGCACACGGCATCCTCGGCTGTCTTTTTTCAACAATGGGCCCCCAAGCGATGGCTGAAGGCCATTTTGTGGAATCCCTCAATATAGCAGGCAGCGATGGCAGCCTATATCTTGATATCGCTACAATCTTCGCTTTGCTCGAATACCCAGATCAGGCCCTAAAATGGCTCAGTAAAGGCTTGCCCTATATGACGAGGAGTCATATGGATAAAGCAAAATCGAATGCCTATTTGAAAAGCCTTCGCGACCACCCCCAATTCAAGCAGTTGATCGATAATCGTCGCTAGATGGCTATAGTAGGCCAAATGGTCGTGCCCACAGCACAAATTTTAATGGCATGAAGGGCAGAATTCATCAGGATCATCTGCATACACGTCTTGGATCAGAGTAATGGTTAAAGAGACCTTGCGGCGTAAGTCATTGAAGGCATCTTTCACTGATTGTTCGAGTGGCTTGCCCGGAGTATCAGCTATGACTTTGCGCTGCAAGTCGTTGATCTCTTCAGCTAGCTTTAAGGTTGTTGCCTCTATGTTGGCCAATTCTCCCTGCAACTTCCAAACCTTAGCCAGCAGTTGCTCTCCTTCTGACGTGTGAACAGTTCCGTTCGCATTGTAAATACGCTCGAGCCCAGGATTCAGCTCCTCATCAAGTAACTTCTTTTGTGCGCTTACCTGCAGGTACTGATCGTTCAACTGTTTGCGGAAATCGTTCAGCTGTGCCTTCAGCCCGTTATCCAGACCGATTCCATACTGCTGAACGGCAGCAACCAACCCTAACAAAACCAACACGCCTACTCCGACGGTGATCCACTTTTTCATTGTAAACCCCTCCTTTAGGGTCTTATTTAAAAGGGCAGTGCTATAGACTCACGTTTTCCGTCATCTGTGCTGGGAGCCTCTATCCTTGCACGCCAAATGTTCGAGCATTACTTGAATAAATCCAATCCCTCATAGTATGTATGGTGTTCAACAAGGCAACACCAGATTACCTATCAGCAATTGGGACACTCTGGGTCATCGCCGTACACGTCTTGGATCAACGAGAGGTTCATTATGACTTGGCGGCGCAGACTGTTGAAGACCTCATCTAGCGATTGGCCAAGCACCTTATCGTGTGCACTTGGCGAATTCAAGATCTGGGTAACCAAATCGTTGAGCTTGATAGCCTGATAGAGGGTCCTTTGTTCTAGAGCGGCTAATTCCACCTGCAACTCCCGATGTATCTTGAATGTTTGACCTTTGTTATCTGTTACGTAATCGCGCTCTTGGTCTTGGATTGCTATATTCGATGGTTTTTGGAATGTGCCAAAAATTCTCTCCGCTGCTGGAAGGACCACTTCATCAAGTTTCGTTCTCTTCTCTTCATCTATTGCCGTCCATATCTTATTTAGTTCCTCAAGAATAAAACCAAATGCAGCAGTGGGCTGCGTAGGCTGTGCGGTCCGCACTGTAGTGGGAGTCTGGGGTGCTTGCACTGCTACGTCTTTCAATACCAGAGGGTTCCCTTGAGTTAGATTCTTTAGATCGTCTACCTCAATGAATTTGCAGTCCTTCGTATGTGCAGCCGATTTGGTCCTGACTTGCTTCATCTGTAAGTAGTTTCCCATTGTGCTCTCCTCCTTTGATATTTGCCTAGAGCTATTGTGCTAACAACAAACGCCCGAGCTGCGTGATATTACAGTTCCCACCTCCAGTTTTTATGTAAAGTCTCCACTCCAGTTGTTACCTATAGCACATCCAAGCACTCTATGTCAACACTCCGCCTGCTCATCGGATCGTTTCTGTCTACAGCCTAAGTATGACCGACGAGCGTTAAAAAATCGTTAAATGCGAAAATGATCGATGGGAAGAAGGAAAAGGGAGAACAGTGGATGGGAAATCACATAGGTTTAGGCAGTGCTCTTCTTTAGGGTGTGGTATAATGGCAAATTGGAGGTACAGGGTATGATTTTTCCTATTATCACAGAGCGGCCCCCTCTGGAAATGAATAACGATGGAGTTGTACGCGTAGGAGGCACCCGCGTTACGCTTGATACGATTGTCGTCGCATTTAACGAGGGCTCCACCGCTGAAGAGATTGCCTACCAGTATCCCTCGCTTCACCTCGCCGATGTGTATGCTGTGATCGGTTATTATCTGCGACATCGTGACGAGATTGAAACATATATGCATCAACGACAGCAGCAAGCCCAAGAGACTCGTAAGCAGAATGAGTCTCGTTTTAGTCCAAGCGATGTTCGTGAGCGTCTGCAAGCTCGTCGTAAAAGTACAAGGAAGGGGGTGGATGGGATACGAAAAAAGCAGCCTAGCACTTTCTAAATCGGAAAAGAGGGAAGTCAGAGCGGATCGCTAATCTCTACAAACGCCTCTCCTCGGTCTAACAGTTTTATCGCGTCGGTAGAGCTGACTCCAAAATAACACGCAAGCGAGCGTTGGAGGTATTGCCGCATCTGATCCACAGTACTTGTGGGGGTGACCCAAACCGACTTACCAGTTCTACGAAATCTGAATCTTTGGTCATTACCACTGCTCTCGCAGATCGTGCTGCCTCAAAGATTTCTTTATCAGTAGCATCACGGAATCTGAGGTCGCGTACAGCATGAGCCTCGACTCCAAAACGCTCAGTCAACCATGAACAAAGATAGGGAGAAAGTTGTGCATCTATCCAATAAATCATCTGACGACCAAAATCGGATGGTCAACACGGCGTGCGGCAAACTTAAAACAAGCTATCAGATCTTCTAACTCTAGGTCAGGCATCTCTTGCAATATCTGCTGAGAGGATAACCCTGCTGCATAAAGGTCTAACACGTCGGATACTCTTATGCGCATCCCGCGCACGCACGGGCGCCCACCGCATTGTTCCGGATTCGTCGTGATTCTCTCCTGTAACTCCATGCGAAATCCCTCCGTAACCATCTAATGCTTCAGTTCTACATTATACAGCTTTTCGCTTTTTGGGCTTCCTCCCAATATGCGAGTCGAACCAATCCAGCATTCGATTCAGCCGATCGACACGATGCTTGGGCTCGCCACTCCGGGACAATTCATGCCCTTCGCGCGGGTAACGCACGAAGGCAACTTCTCGCCCTAGTTTTCTCAGCGCCATATAAAGCTCTTCAGCCGTGTTGATCGGCGCGCGGAAGTCCAGCTCACCATGCTTGATCAGCAACGGAGTTTTGATGTTCTTCACGTACGCAATGGGAGAATGCTTCCACAAGAGATCAGGCTCGTCCCACGGGAAGCTATCAAATTCCCACTCGATGAGCCGCGTCGCGTCGGTGCAGCCATAGAAAGAAGTTAGATTGTACACACCGCGCTGGGAAAAGGCGGCCGCAAAGCGCTGGTCATGCCCGATGATCCAAGCCGTCATAAAGCCACCGTAGCTGCCCCCGGTGATCACCATCTTCTTGGCGTCGATGTAGCCCTTCTGCACGACGTGGTCGACGCCAGTCAGAATGTCTTGAGCATCTTCTTCTCCCCAATTGAGGTGAATCGCGTCTTTGAAATCATAGCCGTAGCCGTCTGAGCCGCGCGGGTTGGAGGCAAAGACGACATAGCCCGCTGCCGCGAAAGTTTGCCACTCGTGCCACATCGTGCGCTCGCTCAGGCCCCACATCACGTGCGGGCCGCCGTGAATCTCCAGCAAGAGCGGGTATTTTTTCTTTGAATCAAAATCAGCAGGCTTAAAGAGCCAGCCTTGAATTTTCTTGCCATCAAAACTCTCGTACCACATCTCTTCCGGCTTCGAGAGTTTTTTCTTACTGAGAAACTCTTTGTTGACTTCTGTCAGGCGCTTTTCTTTAGAGCCGTCCGAGCGCGCTGTGAAAATATCCGACGGAATATCCGGCGCCGAAAGCATATACGTCAAGAGACTCGTATTCGAGACATCGAGCCACTGGATCGAGCGCCGCCCGCTGACGATCGTCTCGATCTTACCATTCGAGAGAGTTATGTTACGGATGCTTACGTCGCCTTGATCAGCACACAAGCAATAAATAGAACGGCTGTCGTGGCTCCAGGCCGGCGAGTTGACGCTTCGGTCCAACGATTCTGTGAGATTGCGCGGCGTCCCGCCCTTGGCAGAGACGACCATCAAGAAAGAATTTTGAGCCGAGGTGCGCTTCTCAGGAGTCATCATATACGCAATCCATTTGCCATCGGGCGAAGGATGGGCGTCGGCCTCGTAGCCGGAGGTGCGTACGACGAGTTGGAGCTTGCCGCCTTTCGCGGGAATTCTCACAACGTCGACGATCGTGCTGTTGTCAGGATCGCCAACTCGCTTGACGCTCGCCAAAATGCTCTGGCCGCTCGGTTCCCAGACGGGAGCAACATAGTCGCGCTCGCCGCTGGTGAGGCGCTTGGCTTTTTTTTCTTTGAGATCGACGACGTAGACATGACTGTTTCTATCATCACGATAACGCGTTTCCGCGCGATAGATGATGCGGGTAATGACGCGTGGGTCGGCTTTTTCTTCTTCTTCTTTCTTGTGCTCTTCTTCAAGCTTTTTTCTGGCTTCGGCGTCCAATCTCTCGGGGGGGCGGCGGTCGCGTTCGGTTTCGAGCTTGCGCTCTTCGTCGTTGGTGCGCGAGATGAAGACGAGCTTGGTGCCATCCGGGGACCAAGCTGGGTCTGAGACGCCGTTCGGCATGCGCGTGAGTTGCCAAGCCTCGCCACCGTAGGAATCGATTACATAGATCTGGTTTTTGCCGGTACGGTTGGAGACGAAGGCCAATTTATTCCCGTCGGGAGACCATCGTGGCGAATGGTCCCGTTTTTCGCCAGAGGTAAATTTTTGTGGCTCGCCTCCGGCCGTGGTCACGACCCAGATCGCGCTTTTATACGAATTATTTTCGTAATCCGGCTCAAGCTGGGTGTAAGCAATTGTCGAGCCGCCGGGGCTGATCTGCGGCTCGCTTGCGAATTTGATCTCATAAAAATCTTCGGGCGTGATGCGCCAATCGTCTTTTTTCGTTTTAGGTTTAGCAGCGGGCATGGGCCTCCTTGTTTTAATCCGTAGGGGCGAAGCATGCTTCGCCCCTACAAGAACAATGGTCATCGACAGTCATTTTTTTCAACGTTTTCGTTCTGGTGATTCTTCTATAAGCTTTTGAAACTCTGGGTTATCACGCATACTCTTGAACGCGTCGTTCGTCTTCAAGTAGCGCATGTACCCAGGGCGGTCTTTCCCGCTCAGCGCCAATGCCTTTTTCGCGGCTTGGATCGCGCGCTCTGATTTTTCTCCGGCAGCGTGATAAAGTGCTATGCCAATCTGGAGCATCCCATGCTTGGGCCACGCTTTGACTCCTCGCTGTAAGAGTTTGAGCGCCTTTGGTGCTTCGTTTTGGGATAAGTGCAATCGTGCCGTGTTGACGTAAGCAGCCGGCAAGGCGATATTCAGCAAGCGTCGCAGCTCGGCGATCGGGCGCTTGTGGTCATCGACGCGCACATCGACCAATTTATCATAAAAACCGTCGAAGACGGCGTTCTTGCGCACGACCAAAATGGCTCCCGCTTGCTGGCCGCGGGAATCGCCGCCGGCTTTTTGAGCGGCTTCGAGGGCTGCCATCAACCGCTCAGCCAAGAGCCCTTTTGTTTTTTCAAACGCTTTGCCCATATCTGCGACGACTTTCTCGCGCACGAGAATATTTCCCTGAGCGGCCCAAGTTTTACCGCGGGCGTGGCCGGCCCAAGCGAGACAGTCTTTGCCCGTGTGCTGGGCGATTCGGCCCTGAGAGTCGATCATCGCGCATTGGCGATTTTCTCGGAGAGCATCTTCAGAGATTAATTTTTGCAGAGCTTCGTCGGCGCTCATCCCCTGGGCTAAAAGCTCCAACCCCCTCGGGCCGTAAGAGAGATTGGTCATCGCTTGTGAAGCGATCGCTCCGATGCCTGCTCTTGCGTGTGGGACGACGGCACCCGCGCGAAATGCTCTGGATTGCACGCCCACGCCCCAATCCCCTAGCTCTGGGTCATAGGCAACGATCGAGAATGTAGAAAAATAATGCAAAGTGATCACCCGTGATGAGGCCCATATTAACGGCAAGAGCAGTAGCGTGTCAATCGCCATAGCCCGGTATTATTAAAGAAAAAATTCATAAAACTGATGTCTTGCATTTCCAAAAAAAATCTTGTACCTTCTCCAGCGGTGATATTTATGCGTACCAAAGTAACTTCCCGAGGGCAGACCGTCGTGCCCGCCAAGATTCGTAAAGACCATCAGATTGTTCCGCAGACCCAACTGGAGTGGATCGATGATGGGGAGACAATTCGGGTGATTCCGATTCCCTCAGACCCCATTCGCGGGGCGAGAGGAATCTCAAAGGGACTACATCGAAAATTGTTGAAAGAGCGCGAATGGGAGCGTCGACGTGGCTGAACGGCATGTTCTCGATACTTCAGCGATCCTCGCTTTCACCGACGGTGAAGAAGGATCTGAGGAGATTGAGAGTCTCTTGGAAGCCGGCAAAAAAGGCAGTTGTCAGCTTCTCGTATGCTCGATCAGCTTGATGGAGCTGTATTACGTGACTTTGCGAGAGAAAGGAGAGGACGAAGCCGCTCGAATAATAGCTCTGGTTAAATCCTGGCCAGTCAAATGGGTCTATCCTGATGAGAAGACACTCTTACAAGCAGGAAGGTTGAAGGCATCTTCTCAATTATCGCTTGCTGATGCTCTGATTGCTGCGGTGGCCAAGCTGCACAAGGCGAGGCTCGTACACAAAGACCCGGAATTCAATACGCTCGCAAAAATCCAGCTCTTTCCCTTGCCTTTCAAGTCCAAGTCTTAACTGTCTGCAAGCGTAGAGAGATCAAAATTCGCAGATATAGGGACCACTGCCGTAACTGTGCGATGGGACAAGCGTCGAGGGTGTCGGGTGCTACGGGTTATCGCCTAATCCCATCGAGCGCTCCTAGAATCAGGACACGCTCGCGAAAGGAGTGTTCATGAAGAAGATTCTCTCCCTTGTGTGTGTTGGTGCGTTGTTTACTCTCGGTCTGGCTGGTTGCGCTCAGACTCCTCCCACGAACCCCATCGAAAAATCAAGCACAGTCTCTACAGCCTCGACCACACAAGGCACTGATGCCTCGTACGTTGGCAATAATTTGCAAGTACCATCCAAGATTCAAGGGGGCCCGATGCCCTCGGCGATGACGCCCACGCGTTCCTTCTTGGTCGTCATCAACCGCGACATCTCGGAGCTGACGCTCATCGCGGATGCGATCTCCGCACGCGTGGGTGCGACCAAGACCGAGTTACACCCGGAGCAAAAGGGATTCATGGTGACCACGCCGGGGTCCGTCTTACCCAGTGACATCCTGCGCGATGCGCGCATCAAGCTGGTCCTCTTGAACGGTGAAATTCACACGCCGCCCGCGGTTACGCAAGCGCTGGCCAAGACCGGCGCTACGACAGACAAAAAGAAGACAGCGACGACCGCCAAAAAGCCGGCCTCCAAAAAGACAGCGAAGAACACGAAAACCAAGAGTACAAAACAGACGAAGAAGAACGGCAAATAAATCGGGTTTATGTGCCTGGCTGGCCAGTTAGCTGTCAGCGCTCAGCTTTGACCTTAAATCAAGGCTGAAGGCTGGCAGCTAATTGTTTTAGCTTCTCAGTTTCGCCCTCAATCCTCTGCGATAGAGCAGCTTCATCGAGCGCTCTACCCATCGCGCGATCTTCGCGTTGTACGGATACCAGAAGGGCTCGCGCCTGAGACCGAATCGATCGATTAGCACAGTCTGCGGCTGGCAAAACTGACGGATGCCCCACTCCCCGTGGCGACGCCCAAGCCCACTTTCTTTCATGCCTCCGTACGGCGCTTCGATCGCCATATAGTTCGCGATGCAGTCATTGATGCAGACGTTGGCTGCTTCGAGTTTTCGGGCGAAATTCGCTCCCAGAGATTTATCTTTCGTCCAAACGCTCGCGGCTAAGCCGTAGATCGAGTCGTTCGCCAAACGAAGTGCCTCTTCGACATTCTTGACTTTCATGATGGGAAGTACTGGTCCAAACGTCTCTTCGCGCATGATCTCCATCGAGTGATCGACGTCGACTAAAACGGTCGGCTCGTAGAAAAGCCCTTTCAGTTTTGAGTTTCGCTTGCCTCCCCATAAAACTTTAGCGCCCTTCTGCACTGCGTCGCGTACGTGATGCTCGACGATCTCGATCTGTTCAGGCATCGTCATGGAGCCGATGTCCACTTGGCCGTACGTTTGCTCTGTGCCCTGACGGAGCTGCTTCGTCTTCTCTAAGACCTTACTCACGAACGCGTCATAGACCGGCTCTTCGACATAAACTCTCTCGATCGAGATGCAGATCTGACCAGAGTTCGAGAAAGCCCCCCACACACACGCATTGGCAGCTCTCTCTAAATCAGCGTCTTTTAAGACAATCAGCGGGTCTTTGCCGCCGAGTTCGAGCAAGACCGGGATAAGCCGTTGGGCCGCGCGCGCCGCGACTTTCTTCCCGGTTTCGACGGAGCCCGTGAAGGCGATCATATCGCATTCGTCGACGAGCGCCGCGCCGGCCTCACCGTAGCCACAGAGCGTTTGGATCAAATCTGAAGGCAGTCCCACTTCACGAAAAATTCGGCTCGTGAGCACCCCGGAGAGAGGGGTAATTTCAGAGGGCTTGATAATAACAGCATTGCCGGCAACGAGCGCGGGCACGGCTTCTCCAAAAGTAAGAGTGAACGGATAGTTCCAGGGCGAGATAATCCCGACCACACCCAAAGGCTGATAAGACACATAGACTTTCTTATTCTTGAGCAGATGGAGCGAGCGCGAGTCATCACGCAAGAAGCGCTCGGCGTTCTTCGCGTAGAACGTGAGTGCGTCGCAGCAATAGAAGACTTCGGCGAGAAGGGCTTCGGTTCTGGGTTTGCCCGTCTCGGAGCAGATCGTATCGATCACTTCATCTTTGTGGTCGACCAGCCAGTCTCGGGCTGCGTAGAGATACTCAACGCGCTCGCGGACCGGGCGATCTTTCCATTGAGCAAAAGCGTGACGCGCTCGCGCTACGGCTTGCTTCACTTCTTCTGTGGAAGCGACGGGCACCTGAGCAACCTTTTCCAAAGTAGCCGGGTTCGTCACTTCGATCAGTTCTTGTCGAGCCATTACTTCTTGAGCCATTGCTCCCTTCCTTTGAATCTAAATCCCTTTTACGAGGCTTACCGCGGAGATCGCAGAGAGCGTGAAGGAACCATAGATTTTCTTGGCGTCCTTGGCGGTTCTGTCGGACATCCTCAATTAATCCCCAACTCTTGCATAAATTGGCTGATCTGTTTGGTGACGAACTCCGGCTGCTCAACCGAGGAAATGTGTCCTGCGTCGGGAACTTGAACGAGCTTCGACTGAGAAATACGTGAACGGATTTTTTCGGACTCGTCTGTGGGCTGAGTATTGTCTTGAGCGCCGACCAGGATGAGCGTGGGGACAGAAATTTGTGAGAGCTGGTCCAAGATGGAAGGGCGGTCAATGACAGCCTGTGCGACCTTGAGAACCCCAGCAAGTTGCAGTTTCGTCAGGCGCTCCTTATACTCGCGCGCGAGTTTTTGTTGCTCCCGCAAAAAGCGTTCCGAGAACATAAAAGGCATGACCATGTCCGCCAGTTCTGGCGTGATGCCGACTTCTTGAGCCGCTTGGATGAGCGCTTCGTATTGATATTTGCGCCCGGAATTCTCAGCGTCACCCGATGTGTCGATCAAGATCAAGCCTTTCAAGTATCGCGGGGCCTTGAGCGCCAGTCGCAACCCGATCATGCCGCCCATCGAGAGGCCGACGAAGACAAATCGCGCATACCGGAATTGGTCCAGCAATTTGAGAAAATCATCAGTGATCGCGTCGAGCGTGAGGTCTGTCGCAGGCGAGGTTGACTCTCCATGCCCGTGGGTGTCGATCCCTATCGTCTGATACTGTTTGGCCAGCTCGGCCATTTGATGTGAAAAATTTCGTCGATCCAACAAGAGCGAGTGCGAGAAGACTAGGGGAAACCCTCGCCCTTGCACTTCGTAAGCCAGTTCTACTCCATTCACGCGAAATCGGGGCATTGCTCTCCTCCTTCAATGTGAGTTCATTGTACTCTTGTCGCACGGGCTTGACAATTTGTGAGGAGGGAGATGCTTCGCTAAGATGAGCGAGTGGGGTGAGAGTCTTGCAAACAAAACGTGAAAGTTTTTTGATAAGCTTGGCCATTCGGTGGGTTGTCACGACCGGAGCCGTCTGGGTGACCGTTTTTGTGCTTCAGAGCCAGATGAAAGAACCGCCCAAGATGGAGACAATCATTTTGGCAGGATTGATTTTAGGGTTATTGAACGCGCTCGTGCGCCCGATTGTCATCGTTCTGACTCTACCTGCGACGCTTTTCACCTTCGGGCTCTTCATCTTTTTGATTAACGCTTTTATGCTCTGGCTGACTTCGTACTTTTCGTACTTGATAGGCCGTTCGTTTGAGTTCAATGGTTTTGGCTGGGTGCTCTTGGCGTCCTTACTGATCAGCATCGTGAGTGCTCTCTTGAATCGTCTCGTCAAAGGTCCCTCAGAATCCAAGATAGATATTCGTTTTAGGAACCGCAAGTGAGATAGCGTGGTTCTCCATTTATTTCAGAGGCCGCCCGCCCTTGAGTTCAGCTTTACGTTGCGGGAAGGGCTCTTTGCGCTCTTTCTCTAGTTTATCGACGAGCTTGGCGAACGCTTCTTCAGCCAACCCCGCGAGAGTGAGCCCCGGCGTCCAGTACACAGCGTTTTTCACCCGATCAATCAGATCAATCGGCAAGTGCACGGTGAGGCGCTCTTTAATGATTCTCGAAGAAGTCATCGGCTCTGCGCGAGATTCTATCGAGCTGGGTCGCTCGGTCGCGCGTAGGTCCGGGACAAGAGCATCCAACGGATTGTCGCCAATAGTCTTTCGCTTGGGCATGCGGTTAGCTCCTTTCTTGCTTGATGACAGCTTTGGCGAGCGCACGGTAATCGGCCGCGCCGTAACTACGCGTATCGTACTCCGTGATCGGTTGCTTGAACGAGGGGCATTCAGCCAATCGCACATTCTCGCGGATGATCACGCGGTAGACCAATTTGCCGAAACGCTCTCTCAGTTGTTCGACGACTTCTAGGGCGTGACGGGTACGTGCGTCGACGCGACACGGCAAGATGCCGGAGATTTTTAATTCAGGATTGAGGCGCTCTTTGGCGACTTCGACCGTCTTGAGTAGTTGCGCCAGCCCGTCTAGCGCCATCACGTGTGCTTCGACAGGGACCACTACCTCGCGCACGGCCGTGAGCGCATTGACTGTGAGAATCCCCAAGCTCGGCGGGCAGTCGACCAAGAGATAATCCCAGCGATCAGGAGGCAAGAGTTGCAGCTGGCGTCGCAAAATCGTCTCTGATCCCACTTCGCCGGCGAGCGCTTTCTCGGCCCCCACAAGCCACGAGGACGAGGGCACGATCTCTACGTTAGACGCTTGCGTCAATTGAACCAGGTCCGATAGCGGAGTGTTGTGGACGAAGACATCCAAGAGTCCGCGACTGCCATCTTTTACTGCATACCACGAAGAAGCCGAGGCCTGGGGGTCCAGGTCCACAATCAAGACCTTCCGTTTCTTCTCGCCCAAGGCAGCTGCCAGATTGACGGCGGTGGTCGTCTTGCCCGACCCGCCCTTTTGGTTGGTAATCGCCACGATACGCATAGTCCCGATACCCCCGTTTTCGCTATTTATGCCAATACTGACATTACAGTAATTTTCTCTCTGGAGTCAAAATACCGCAAATTTTTCCCGTTTGTCAAGCATCTCTGTCTAAAATTTGGCCCGAAGGCCTCCTTTGCACTAAGCTTAGTCTATCTTTGAGTGCGAAGGGAGCACTATGCCCACGTATATTTTGTTGAGCAACTTAAGCGATGAAGGAGCCGCGACTCTGAAAAAGAAGGCCGCGCGTCTCCGAGAAGTCAACAAAGAAGTCGAAGGGATGGGCGTCAAGATCACTGCCCAATATGCTGTCTTGGGGCCGTTTGACTTCGTGACGATCGTCGAAGCCCCCGATAACGAGACCGTCGCGCGGGTCTCGATCGAACTCTCGGCTCGCGGCAGCGTCAAGATTCAGACCTTGGCGGCGATCCCGATCGAGTTGTTTGTCAAAAGCCTAAAGCAATAGGTTTTTTCTACATAGCGCCATTCTGAGCGGAGCGAAGAATCTCTTCTGTCTAAACCCTTCGCTCTGCCCAGGGTGACAGGGTGCACTAACAGTAGTGTAAGAAGTTTTTTGTGATGGAAGGAGGCCTGTTTGCTCACCGGGAAAGTAGGAGTTGTCTTCGGGATCGCCAATAAGCGCAGCATCGCCTGGGCGATCGCGCAGACGTTGGATCGCGAGGGCGCACGCCTTGCCGTTACGTTTCAGAACGAGCGTCTGGAAGAAAACGTGCGCGAGTTGGCCGCACAACTAAAAAATCCGTTGATCTTGCCGTGCGATGTGAGTCAAGACGCTCAGATTGACAGTGTCTTTCAAGATATAAAAAGAGAATTCGGTGGGCTCGATTTTCTGATTCACTCGGTCGCCTACGCTCCCACCGAAGACCTGAAGGGAGCGTTTGTGATGACCTCGCGGGAGGGCTATCGCATCGCCCAAGACGTGAGCGCGTATTCACTCATCGCGCTGACGCGTCGAGCCGCTCCACTCATGGAAGGCCGCAACGGCAGCATCGTCACGATGACCTACCTCGGCAGTGAGCGGGTCATGCCGGGCTACAACGTGATGGGCATCGCGAAAGCCGCTCTCGAATCGAACGTGCGCTACTTGGCGAACGAGCTAGGCCCCCGAGGAGTCCGCGTGAACGCGATCTCCGCAGGTCCGATCAAAACACTCGCGGCCAGCGGCGTCGGCGGCATCTCCAAGATGATTCAGCATGTCGCGCAGCACGCGCCGTTGCGCCGGAGCACCGACCCGAGCGAGGTCGCCGACACGGCGCTCTTCTTATGCAGCACTCTCGCGCGCGGGATCACCGGGGAAGTTATCTATGTAGACAGCGGCTATCACGTGCTGGGCATCACGGGGATGGGCGAAGAAACGAGCAGTTAGAATTTAAAACTAAACCTTACTATGGGCAGGAACCAATCGGATGGCGGGCGTGGGTCTTGGCGTTTCTGTGGGTTTTCACCCTGGAACTTGGCGCCACTTTGATAGGCGAGCGTGGCCATAAAAGAGGTCATGATCGTCGGCCAGAAGACGGTGACGAGGGCTTTGAACGGCTCCGCCCAAGGCTTTAAGTCCTCGAAGCCCGGTTGTTGGACGAGATAATCTGTGCCAATATTCAGCACGAAAGCCCATACCATCCACGAGGCACCGCCGGCGATACTCATCGTAATCGCCGCTCCGGCGTTGCCGTCGATCTTATGCACCCACCCGTCGAGGATGATCCCGCTGCTCACTCCGATGGGAATGCCGATCGTATAAAAGATGATGCGGAAGAGCAGAGTGCCGTAGCCTTGACAGATCACTTTTTCCTCGCTCGGTCTTTCTTCCTCAGGGCCACAATAGGCGAGCACCGCCACGCGCTCCATGACCGGCCCGGTGATAAACCCGCCGATAGTTCCGACCAGCCACTGCTCGAGGAAATAATCGTTCGGGCTGAGCGGTGCTCCGGCCGCAAAGCTGCTCGCAGAACAGAGACCCATGACGATGAGGACTGTAGTGACGAACGAGATCATCGATCGAATCATAGCTTGTTATCCCAATTTCTCTCTCTTATGCTCCTATTCTTTTAGCAGGTAGAAGGGCATTTGGCAAGTTGTCCGTGTTATAATCTAGATAGTGGAGCTGGGAGGATGCTTATGGATCGGGCGCACTTTGAAGAACTTGTCTGGCAGGCTGTGGAAAGCCTTCCGCCTTTGATAAAAGAGCGCTTGGAGAATGTGGTGATTGCGATCGAAGACGTGCCGAGCCGGGAGATCCAGGCCGAGTTCGGCGATGATCTGCTCTTTGGACTTTATCAGGGCACGCCGCTCCCGGAGCGCTCGGTCTGGAATTTCGAACCACAGCCAGATGTGATCTATATTTTTCAGAAGAACATCGAATCCGTCTGCCAGACTGAAGATCAGATTCGCGATGAGATTCGCACTACAGTCATTCACGAAATTGGTCATTATTTCGGGCTGGATGAAGCTCAGCTCGAAGTCTTGGAAAAAGAAGAAGAGAACTAAGTTATTCGAGTACGATCAAGCGATACGCGGATCTTCCTACTAATTTTTTGGAGCGATGGATTTCGATCCCCAGTAAAATTTTTCGAGCATTTCCCAGTATTTCTAAGGGTACCTGTAAGGTGAGAGATCGCGCATAGCCAGTGAAACAGAAACGATCGTCTGTCAACTGACCGTTCAGATAAAGTCGGCCTTTGCGCAAAGAGACCAAAACATTCTGAAGTTTTTTTCTGATGGGCTTAATATGCAGGCGCACTTCACTCTGAGAACGGAGCGTGTTGAAAAACTGCACTTCGCAGACGAGTCGTTTGTCTCCGCCATGCCAGCCAATCTCTCTTATCTCGTTGTACTGCCGTAACCGTGACCAGACGCTGTGTGGCGGAACCTCCGAATAGACGAGCGGCTGTGTAGAGTCATGAGCCAAATGAAGAGTGGGCACGCGACCGAATAACTCGTTGCGACGGGCGAAGTTTACTAAGTGATCGTCGATCAACTTCATCTGAGTCTTATAGAATTGAATGGCTCTATATTTCCGCTCTACTTCGACGCGCTTTAGGTCGGCCGTCAACCATGCTGTGTCTAGTGTTTTCATAGATCGCGGAGGAGTCAGAGCGCGATGAAGATTTTTCCCTCCCGGCAGAGGCCAGTAATTGTAGTGAATCAGATAAGCAAACAAGTTTTCGTCGTCCGGCTGCTGAGATACATGAGTTGATTCTCTAAGTTGTTCAAGCGCATAGAGAGCGAACGCATGAGTCGCCCAGTGGTCGCTGTGGAGGTCATTGGGATGGGGCAGATAGATTCGGTCGGGCCTCAGTGTTTGGAATAATTTCTCAAAATCTTGCACGAGGGACTGCCCACAATAAGGAGCTCCGGGCGAGAGCGCGTTCGCGTAGGGCACGCGATCAAGCTTGGTGTATCGCGATCGAAACGGGTGTGAGCTATCCCAGTGATCTGTCCAGAGCTTTGCTAAACCGCGATCCGGGTAACCCAGTCGATAAACATGATGACTTTTAAGTCCGAGAAAATTTAAGGCTCCGAGTGACTCTGCGAATCGCCGCTCCCCCAGGTCGAGGAATTTCCTTTGAGACAAGACCCCCAAGCGCTGGCCATCTCCGCTCGTGATCAACGCGACGTGTACCGTATCACCCTGCGCAAGATGTTGCTGAATAGCTCCGCCCGCGGCTAAGACTTCGTCGTCGGGGTGAGGAGCGAGAATGAGAACGGTTTTTTCCAGCGCTCTAGCGGGCACGGGCGGTGACATAGGCGGGCAGCGCGAAGGCGAGCACCTCATCGATCTCATCGACGAACTCAAAGTGCATTTGGTCTTTCACGTTTTGCGTTATTTCTAAGAGATCTTTTTCGTTGCGCTTGGGCAATATCACGGTCTTGATGCCCGCGCGATGCGCCCCTAAGACTTTTTCGCGGATTCCGCCGACGGGCAAGACTTTCCCGCGAAGGGTCACTTCCCCGGTCATGGCTAAATCAGCGCGCACGGGGGTGTCCGTCAAGAGCGAAGCCAAGGCGGTCACCAGGGTGACGCCGGCCGAGGGGCCGTCCTTGGGAATGCCGCCCTCCGGCACGTGAATGTGTATGTCCCAATCTCCGAATGACCCTAAGTCGATGCCCAGCTTTTCGCCATTGGACCGGATATAGCTGAGCGCGGCCTGGGCGGACTCTTTCATCACTTCGCCGAGTTGCCCGGTGAGCATGAGATTGCCCTTGCCTTTCATACGGGTTACTTCGATGAAGATGATGTCACCCCCGGTAGCCGTCCAGACGAGCCCGATCGCAACGCCGGACTTGTCCAAACGCTCGGAGAGCTGCGAGAAGTATTTAATCGGCCCCAAGAGTGTCTGAATCTCTTCGAGGGTGATGAGTCGCTTCGAATGCCTGTCTTCAACGATCCGCGCGGCGATCTTGCGGCAGACCGCGCCAATCTCGCGCTCTAAATTTCTCACACCCGCTTCATCCGTGTACTCTCGTATGATTTTCTTGATAGCTTCTTCGCTGAACTCGATCTGTTGTGATTTTAGGCCGTTCTCGCGAATCTGTTTTGGAATCAGATATTTGATGGCGATCTGCAGTTTTTCTTCTTCGGAGTAACCCGGAATTTCTAGGACTTCCATGCGGTCGAGCAACGGAGCCGGGATCGTGTGGAGCACGTTGGCCGTCGTCAGAAAGATCACTTTGGACAAGTCGAACGCCACGTCTAGATAGTGATCGCTGAAAGTGCTGTTCTGTTCGGGGTCGAGCACCTCGAGTAAAGCTGAGGATGGATCGCCCCTAAAATCCGCGCCGAGCTTGTCGATTTCGTCGAGCATATAAACAGGGTTTCTCGAACTAGCGCGGCGTAATCCCTGGATAATTCTGCCGGGAAGAGCGCCGACGTAGGTGCGACGGTGCCCGCGGATTTCGGCCTCGTCGCGCATGCCTCCGAGCGACATTCTCACGAATTTTCGACCCAGTGCGCGTGCAATGGAGCGTCCCAGAGACGTCTTCCCTACGCCCGGTGGGCCGACAAAACACAAGATGGGACCCTTCATATCTCGCTTGAGCTTGAGGACCGCAAGATATTCTAAGATGCGCTCCTTGATTTTCTGCAAGTTATAGTGATCTTCATCGAGAATAGTCCGGCCACGCTTCAGCTCTAAGTTGTCCCTCGTTTGTTTGGACCAGGGCAGTTCAGCCAGCCAATCCAAATACGTTCGTGCGACCGTGTATTCGGCCGAGCTGGGGTGAATTTGAGCCAAGCGCTCCAACTCGCGCCATGCTTCCTTTTCGACTTCCTTAGGCATTTTGGCGCGTTTGATGCGCTTGCGGAGCTCTTCGATCTCAGGGCCTTCGACTTCGCCTAACTCTTTCTTGATCGCTTCCATCTGCTCGCGCAAATAGCGCTCGCGCATCGACTTTTCGATCTCGTCCTTGACCCGCGTATGGATGCGCGAACCGACTTCCAAGATCTCTATTTCTTCTTCCAGCAAGCGCAAGACGAAGCCCAGGCGTTCTTTGACATTAAGCGTTTCCAACGCCTGTTGCTTGGCGTCAACTTCGACATCGAGATGACTGATGATGAGATCGGCAAGCTGCCCCGGGTCATCGATGTTCATCACTTGGGTCTGAGCTTCGGTGGGCGGGTTGACCATCATCGATAAGACTCTTTGGAACTGGCCGTTCACGCCTTTGACTAAGGCTTCTAGCTCGATGTCTCGTTCGACGAGAGACTCTAAAGGAGCGATCTTGGCGATCAAGTAGGGCGCTGTTTTCGTGAACTGTGTGATCTGAAAACGCGCAAGCCCCTGGACCAGCATCATGATTGTGTTCTTGGGGTAACGAATCATGCGAAGAATTTTGCAGATCGTTCCGTACTGATACAGATCGTCAGGACCGGGTTGCTCCAAGCTCGGATCGCGCTGAGTGATCACGCCCAAGAGCTTATTGCCGGCCGTCACGTCATCGACGAGTTTTATCGAACCGGGGCGGCCGACGGTCAGCGGCGTCAGCGTGAAGGGGAAGATCACAGTGTTTTTTAAGGGCAAGATGGGAAGTTCTGCGGGAAAATCCTCACGCTTCACTTCGACCAGTTGCGCTTCAGGAATGGTCAGCTGGTTCTGTTCCATTTCGGAACTCATAGTTTCGGCAACACCACCTTGAGAAAGCCATTGGCATAGCGGGCCTGTAAACCCTCGGGCTTAACGGGTTTAAAGAAAGTAATTTCGCGACGGAAGCGGCCATAATTGACTTCCATCTGAATATACTGCATCTTGGCATTGGAGCACGGCTCTTCGCTCCGCCGCTCGCCCCAGATCGCGAGCGACGGTTGTGCGAAATGGATTTGAATCTCTTCCCGTTTCATCCCAGGAATTTCCATGTGGACAATAAATTCAGTTTCTGTTTCGTACACATCGGTCGGCGGTTGCCACTCGCCCTCGCCGGTGCCGTGCAGGGCTACATGGCTGAGCAATTGTTGCAGTTGCAAATCTTGGAGTTCGGTTCTAATTCTGCGCATAGGTATTTGGTCTAATTGTAGGCTCCCTTCTCAAGCCTGTCAAGCAGGTTTTGTAGGTGGAGCGAAGAACGTTTTCTTGGTTTATCAGAACCTGAGCCATTAAGATGTAAAACGATGATCCAAGAAAAATTTTTGCAAATGCTCGCTGAGCACTTGTCAAGGAAATTACACAAAGTGATCACGACGGAGGATTTACAGTTTGGTTTGGATAGTCGGCTCAGTGTTCCTTCCCTAGAGTGGGTTTATAGTGGGCCAAAGAGCTTCGTTTTCAGTGATCAATCTTCATCCGTGCTCAAAGTCTATCTCTCCGGGCTACCGCGGGATTTCGATTCGATTGCCAAAAACTATTTGGAAGCTTATCGTGAGAATCCCGATCTTTTCGCCGAAGTTACCCTTGTAGGCCGGGGACATCTGGTATCGAAAAATATTGAACTCTTATTGCTCAGGCAGCGATTTATTCCTAGCGCTTTCCCTGATTATGATTTTCAGCCAGCCCAATGGGACCAAATATTCGGGAAATGGGATCGCTTGATTACGCGACACCGGCAGTCGATGCCCGACGATTTACGCCTTGCCATCGCACGCATGAACGAAGATAATATCAAAGCCTATCACGAAATTGCTCAAAATTACCACGATAGTTTTGCAGCGTATCAAGCGCCCTTTAGCTGGCGGCGTTTACGCCAAGAGCAAGCGTTTACCGCGTTTGAGAGCATCAGACTACCTGAACCCGAAATGAGTGCTGCGAGCAAAATTATTGGCGACATCTCCCCCAAGCATGTCTTGCTGGGTGAAAAATATCTGGCGTTTGATTTAGAAAAGTATGGATTTGGCGATCCAGCCAAAGACCTGAGCACCGTCGTGCGCTACTATCTCTATCGTGACGATGTCAAGAATGCAGAGCGCGTGATGGGCTATCTCAGCCAACGCTATAAAGACTCCCAATTAGTCTATCGAATCTATTTGGCCGCGCTCGGCAGTGGCTCGCGGTTGCTGAAAAATATACAGAACCAGCCGGCGCTCGATCGGTACCGCAAAGTATTAGCGTTCTTCCCCAGGGTCCGACAGTGCTTCTGAAGTAAGAGAGATCGGGTAAGTCGCTTCTACATTCATTATTCATTGTCTTTGTGGTCCGGTAGATTTTCCGTCGCTATAATCCCTGAGAAAATTTTATGCGGCGTGCGTGGAACAGCTCCGACCGATATTTTTTTGCGTTTGTCTTGGCCAACGTGGCTCAGGGCGGTTCTTCATTGCTCATCCCGCTCTTTGTAGCTCAAGTGTTCGGCGGCACAAACAGCGACGTCGGCTTAGTCACGGGCTTAGCGAGCCTAGCGGGAGTCCCCGCCAGCATCTGGTGGGGGCGCATCTCGGACAAATGGAAGCGTCGAAAAATCTTCGTTCTGATCGGCATGTTCGGTGTCGCAATTGGCTTAGCGCTCATGTCACTGACGCAAGGGCTCTGGCAGATGGTGCTCGCCAACGCGCTCATCAACGTGACTTGGCTCGCGAGCGCGGCTGTGGCAACGCTCATCGCCATCGAGGGACTCAATAAAGAAAGATGGGATGCGCGCATCGGGCGCTTCAATCGTTTTGGCGGCCTCGGCTGGGTCGCTGGGCTCTTGCTCGGCTCGCTCTGGATGCAATTCATCACTCAGCAACTTCACGCACAAACGGAACTGAACATGAGCATGAGAATTCTCTTCGGCGTGCTCAGCGTGCTGGCTTTGCTCGGCGCATTCTGGGCCGCCGCTTGGCTACACGAGAGCCCTGTCAAATTAGAGCAGCGTCGGTTTGAGAGCGTAGCGATCGCCGTCGGAAACTTGTGGGAGCGCTTCAAATTTGCGCCTCAAGAACTCTTTCATATCGTCTCCAATCCCGGAAAATTGATCGAAGCCTTTCGCAATCGCGAAGGCTTTGGCCGAGTCTTGCGCGTTTACTTCATTGCCGTGATCTGCTTTTTTGTGGGATTCTCGGCGATGTTCGTCCCGCTGCCGCTCTTCTTTAAGAATGCGTTGGGGCTCAATGGCTCCGAAATTTTTGCGCTCTTCGTGATTCACTCCGGCACGAGTGCGTTCACCAACTCGTGGGCCGGACGCTTTGCCCAACGTTATGGGAGTCGCTATTTACAGCGAATTTTTCTTAGCGTGCGTGTTGTGATCTTTGCGTTAGCTCCACTACTTATTTATTTGGAGGGACATCATTGGGCGGCTTTCGTGAGCATCGCTTTCTTCTTCTTGCTGACCGGCGTGAGTTGGGCTTTCATCAACGTGTGCGCCGTTTCTATTATCTCGAAGCGCGCGCCCGTCGAACAGCGGGGACAAGCCCTCGGCACGTACAATGCGCTTTCCGGCGGGGGCAACATCCTCGGCGCGCTCATCGGCGGGTATATCGCCGACTTCAGCTACACGGTTGATTTTCTTCTTGCGGCAGGGATGTGCGCGATCTCACTCGTCATCTTGTTCGGGTGGTCCAAGAAAAAAATCTCCTTGCCAAAAGCCGCCCAGAAGTGATATAAACGCTGTATGAAACTGCGTGAAGAAGATTGGCTGGCGCTGGGTGTTTTCTTGCTTTGCTTCTATGGCTATCATACGATTTATTTTTATCTCTCGCGGCGATTCCCCAACCGCACGCGCAAAGGACGCCTACGTCAGGCTATCCAAAGCAGCTTTGAAGACATCTTGCAGCGACAGGACCCTTTGCTGGTCGTCCACCAAGCACGCAACGCGCTCATGGCGGTCAACTTTCTCGCTGGAGCGAGCGTGATCTTGCTCGGAGCCTTGATGTCCTTCACGGGTGTGGTCGAGTCCATCCAAGATATTACGGTGAATATTAAAGCAACGTTCAAGCGGACAGATCTGGCTGTCTTGCTCATTATCGCGACCCTGGGAATCTCTTTTTTCAGTTTTCTGAACTCGTTAAGACACTACAATTTGTTGACGTTTCTGGTGAGCGCGCGGCCGGAGAAATTGCGCGAGATAGAAGAGACGGAGCCGGCTCAGTTTCTTACGGAGCTCTTCATGCGGGGCAGCGATGCCTATACGCTCGGCCGGCGGGCTTTTTTGTACAGCGCGGTCGCTGGAATCTGGCTGCTCAACGTGTGGGCTTTTGTCGCGATTACGGTCTTTGTGACCCTGTGGGTTGCGTTCTATGACCGTTGAGTCTTTCTGCGCTCGCTCCAGCCCTCGGGGTCCTTTAAGAAATTCAGTACTTCAGGAACAGCTTGTTGTGAAAAATACTTCGCCTCGATTCCAACACTCAGCAGATCGTCCCAATTCGCCAGACTAAAGAGCCTGACCTCGTGTTGTGCCAACAAGTCCCGGCCCTTGCGAAGCCCCGCCTGCGCCGAAAAATACTCGAAGACACAGAGACAATCTTTTAGCGCTGCGCTGGCTTGCTCGATGCCTTTCTTAAAATTCAGCTTGTTGCCGCCGTCCGTGATCAGGTCTTCGACCAAAATGACGTTGGCTCTCGCTGACATCACACCTTCCACTTGCTTTCCACGACCATAGCCCTTGGGCTCGCTGCGCACATAGACCATCGGCTTATCGAGGACGAGAGCCAGAAAGGCCGCATACGGAATGCCCGCCGTCTCTCCGCCGGCGACCACATCAATTTTTTCTAAGCCGATCTGCTCGCGCGCGATCTTCTCAAACTCTCGAACGATTACTTTGCGTAGCGCCGGAAAAGAGATGAGACGCCGACAGTCGACATAGACGGGAGAGAGCCGTCCCGACGAAAGTTGGAACGGTTTCTCGATATTGACGCTGACGGACTGGGTTTCCAATAAACCTTCAACAAGCTCCCGAATCATAAACTCTTTCACCCCAGTGTAATGATCTCGTCTTGAATAGGAGTCGTCACCATTGGCCCGCGCTTCCCGAGCGCATGGAGCGTAGCGCCGGGCGAGTATTCCATCGCCACGCGAGAGCAATTGCCTAAAAGCTCTTGCAAGCTCGCTCGCATCTCCACCCAACTGGTGTAAAGCTCTCTTTCATACGGCATCTTCTCGAATGGGCCTTTATCCAGAAAATGAGCCAAGAGATGGGGCAGACCTTCCTTGGGAATGAAAAGATAAATCCTCCGGCCTGTGTGCTTGGTTTGCCCCACAATCTGCTCTTTGCCTCCTCAGTTTGGCGAGCCTGCCCTGTCAGGATTCTAGTTAAACACGAAGTGGTGCACAACTCGCGCTTGCTGCTGGCACGATCAAATCCTATAATTCGCTCATTATGCTTCGAGTTTATCTGATTCGCCATGGAGAGACCGATTGGAACCGTGATCAACGCGTGATGGGCCAGCTCGATATCCCTTTGAATGAAACAGGGCGCGCGCAGGCAGATCGTACGGCAGAATTTCTCGCGACCGAAAAAATTTCAGTAATTTACGCCAGCGATCTTAGCCGTGCGTGGGAGACGGCGCGCTGTATCGCCGAGAAGCAGGGACTTTCACCCATCGCTACGCCGGAGGTCCGCGAGATGAAGTACGGTCACTGGGAAGGGCTCACACGGGACGAAGTGATCGAAAAATTTCCCCGCGAGTATGCGGAACGAACTCGAAACCCTTCAAGATTTCAGCCCACAGGAGGCGAGAGTCGGCGACAGCTCTTTGAGCGTGCTTCCAAAAAATTTGAGGAGATCGCGGCTCGTCATGCGAACGAGACGATTGCGCTCGTTGCCCACGGGGGCACGTGCAGAGCCATTGCGAGTTATATTGCGGGTGTGAACGGCTGGGGCCAGTTTGCGATCGACAATTGTTCGATCAGCATTGTCGACTGTTTAGACGATGGGACACGCGAAGTCTCGCTGCTCAACTCGACGTATCATCTAAGAGATTTGTACACCAAGGATTTTTTCTAGTCCACCAAACAATCATTTGACGCGAGGGACCCCTAAATCCTTGCATATCTTTCGAGCCAAATGATCATCGATCTCATTATGTCTTGGGACAGCAGACCGTTTGTTTAGATTTGGATTATGCCGCCACGAATGCCGCCTACCTTCGCGCAGAAGTTCGCAATCATGAGCTCGGAGATGCCTCAGAAGTTCTCCCCGCTTCATACGACAATGATCTTTTCCTCAAAATCTCTTCCCGCTGCTGTTAAAGCCTCCCGGCGATTAAACTCCAAAGCCTCTCGAAGGGTAATTGTGAGACTCGTCAGCAACTCCCCTTTTGTGGCTTCTTGACAATTGACCCCAGGAACTTCTGCGATCCACCCGATCCACCACTTACCAGATTTTTTGATTACCGCAGTGTATTGTTCTTTCATTGTCTCCACTTTTTCATCTCTCTCTTAAGTTTTCGATTTCGCGACCAGAGGATATCTTTCTGGATGTTCGATGGATTCAACGGTTAAATCGACGTCTAGGTCAGGCCAGTACAGATGGCGTGGCTGCAACCATTGGACATTCAAAATTTCTGAGACAGATGCTTCCTTGAACCAAGGAAATTTCTCAAACGAAAGGAAAAATTCCTTTTTGTTAAGCAACAGCCAAAACCCATGTTTGGAGATGTGAGTAACTTCAGCTTCCAAAATGTTTCTTCCAAGCGCTTTTGATTTCATCTTTGTGCTCCTCAATCAGTTTTGGATAATTCGGAGTTCCTTGATTGGAAGACCATAATTCCTAGCCAACTCAATCCTGGGTTCCAGCCAGAACTTGGCTTCTCCGTCGGCGCTGTGCACATGGACATGCATTCTCGGCTCCTCAAGCGAGAAGAAAAAGAATCTGTAACCCTTCTCACGAAATACAGTTGGACTCACAATCTCTATTCCTACTAACTATTCCCTTCTTTGTCAATTGGCAATCTCAACAGTCAGCTTCTAAAACGCAATTGACCTTGTACGAACGTCATCACCGGCCAGCCTTGAAGTGTCATAGTTTCATAGGGCGACCAGCCGCACTTGCTTGCGATCTCGGAGCGCGTGATTGTCTTTCGCAAATTCATATCGATGACGACCAAGTCTGCATCGAGTCCAGCGCTGATTTTGCCCTTGGGAAAGCCGAAACGTTGAGCCGGTCGGGCACAGCAGACCTTGACTAATTGCTCAAGCGAGGTTCCGCCCGCATTCACAGAGTCGAGCAGCAACGGCAATACGAACTCAACTCCCGGTAGTCCGCTGGGTGCTTTCTCCATGCCCAGATTTTTCTCTTCAATCGTGTGCGGCGCGTGATCCGTCGCGATCATATCAATCTTGCCAGCACGCAACGCCTCCCAGAGAAAGTCGCGATCGGCAGCCGTTGCGACCGGCGGATTCACTTTCATAAAGGCTCCGCGCTTAGATCGCTCCTCAGTCGTGAAGAAGAGATACTGGGGACACGTTTCAAAACTCACATCCAGGCCACGACGTTTGGCGTCTAAAATCGTCTCGACGCCGGCCCTTGTGGTGACGTGCGCTAAATGTAGTTTTGCTTTGAATTGAGAGGACAGCTCGATCGCGTACTGAAGGTCTTTGGCCTCGTGCGCTGTGATCTCTTCAGGGGCAATCCCGCCCCGCTGCGCGTGGACTGCCAGCACTTTGCCCGTCTCGGCGACACGATGCACGATCTCTTTTTGTAGAGCACGGTCACTGATGATCATATGTCCGGTCGTATCGCCGAGATAGAGCTTGAAGGCGTCGACAACTTTGGCGATCTCAGCAATTTGATCGACGTTCTCGGCACTCAGTCCACCATAGATCTTTCCATTGACGAGGGACGCATCTGCTTTTCTTCGCTTCTCTTGGAGTCGCTCAACAGTCGTCGCGGGTGGATCGTTGTTGGGCATATCAAAAACCGTGGTGACGCCGCCGCGCACGGCCGCGTGCGAGCCGCTCTGCCAGTCTTCTTTGTGGCTTTGATTGAAATCGCGAAAGTGCACGTGCACGTCGATCGCACCGGGTAGAATTATCTTTCCAAGGCAGTCGACGGGCTCGCCCAAGAGATTCTTGCCAATCGCTTGAATTTTTTGATCAAACGCAATATCGGTGCGTTGGAGTTTTCCGTCGATAAAAACTTGGCCGTTGGCGAGGATTGTGGGCATACAAAGACCCAAGGGTCCGGCGCGCGCAAGAACCAACTTACCGTTGCTCCCTTCCGGGCCTGGCGGGGTTCATCGGGGTGCGCCGCCGGCACTTGGGCTGGCGGAGAGGGTGGGATTTGAACCCACGGCAGCCTTGCGACTGCACGTGCTTTCCAGGCACGCCCCTTAGACCACTCGGACACCTCTCCCAGAGTTGGAAACCGGCCCGAAGGCCGGTAGAAGAAAGTATACTCCGCGAGCACAGTTTCTTCAACGCTGACATTCCCTTTTCAATAGCCTTAGCCTTGACTTTTTGGGGAAAGAGTGCTAGGCTAAAAACTAGAGAGCATCATGAAGTGGGTCATTTTCTCGTTGCTTATTGCTACAATTGGATGTCTCGTCGTTGGTTTTAATGCTTTAGCACAGAATACTATCTATCGCTTTTCACCAACGCAAGATGCGTTTCTCTTCACTTCTTTAGCTGATCTCAAAGAGAGAGTTCAAGAGCTACGCTACGAGATCGCATTGGATCTCGTTGATCCTAACCTCACGAGACTGCAGAAAGCTCAGTTAAGAGGTGCGTTTCGCAAAGCGCGCAGTCTCCTCAGAATGATCGCGCGAGCTGGGAAGATAGAAGCCCAAGGGCAGTCGATCGAGATTTTACTTGAATTGATACAGAATCAGCTCGATGCGCTACAAGAATTGTTGTCTTCAATTCTGATCTCACTAAACTTCAGCAGCGTGCGCATGGAACTCCTTAAGCCAATGTTCATCCTGGGCTCTCTGACGATCTATGATCTGCAGGGTCGGCTGGTAAGAGTGATTCCCTTGCGCGTAGCCAGTTTAAACATTGTGGAGTTAAGTGGAGGATTGCCTAGTGGAGTTTACTTATACAAATATCAAGCTCAAAACCAAGTTCATAAAATGATTGTACGGAACTGAACTTAGCTGTAGAAGTAGAAGGGTGATCACTCTCGAAGAGAGTCAACAAGACAATCCAAAATATTAGGTACCGGATATCATAGACTAGTTCAGTTTATGGATTAGCTCCATTTCTTTTTTCTTCATCAAATGAGAGTGATTGTGCGATAGCTATGCTGGCATGGTGGCCCTTTGGCAATCGACATTTTGCGTTCATGCAAATCCATCACGACAGAGACAACGGACTGATAACGCTCCTCCGGCGGGAAGGTTTCATCCGGATGGCGGCAGAGTGAGTACGGGTAATCGTCATGGTCGGTGAGAATACCCTGCGCACCAGCCATATCGAGCTTGCCAGATTCTCGCAATAACTTTGTCACGCGTGCATAGCGTGAACGCGTGCTTGGACGCTTGGAAACCTCAGGGACGATAATATCCAATAGCTCCGGCTCCAAGAAGTGATTCGTGTGAGCGATGAACCCATTCTTTGGCTCGAGCGCTAAGTGCTTGGCTGGAGCTGCTTCGATATCCACTACTCTGTGATCAACTTGCCCGATCACAAAGTTGGCCGAACACGAGCGCGGCGTACTCGTCACAGCCGCCACTGCATCGTCGAAAGTTTTCGATCGTAGAATCTCCCAGCAGCGCACGTGGAACGGCTTTTGAATCTTGGACCAATCATCTTTATCAGAGTTCAGTCCGTTGATGACCAGGCCGAGTCCAGCCGAGTTGAGCCCGATCTTGCCACCGAAGATCCCAGCTTCAGTGAAACAAACAACATTCGGTTTACCGGGCTCACTAATTCTCAGAAGGAGCGCTTGAACATCAGGAATCCAGTCCCAGTTCTCGCCCAGAATCAAGTGTCCATT
Source organism: Candidatus Acetothermia bacterium (assembly GCA_016179105.1). Taxonomy (GTDB): domain Bacteria; phylum Bipolaricaulota; class Bipolaricaulia; order RBG-16-55-9; family DRXL01; genus JACOSB01. Next base: position 2,232 of record JACOSB010000077.1, on the reverse strand, counting down.
GTTCGTCTTTTCCGGCAAGAGTGCAAACGTCGTGCAGCCGTCGGTCTCAGGCAGTTTCCCGTGCGCAGATGCTTCACTGTAAATCAGTTCGAAGCGCGCGTTCAGCGCGACGATCTCTAATAGCTCGCGCTTGGCTCCTTCAGCGATCCCCTTCATGCCCTCGGCGTAGAGCGGCGCTGATTTCTCGATGTTTTCCAGATAGAGATCAGCCCGGTGCAAGACATCGTCACGAGCAAGTTTTGATTCTCGCTCGAAGCGCCAGAAATAAGTCTTCAAATTGCGATCGATTTGGACTTTGGCCTCACGACCGTGGGCCAATCCTTGCTCATACGGACTGCCTGATAATTCCAGCAATGGCAGTAATTGGCTACTTGCGCTGCTCATAGTGCGCTGATTATACCATGCTCTGCGTAAGCAGTCACAGCTTTTCGGAGATCGCTTTCGGCTGCGTGTGCAAGTAGAGATACTGCGCGCCGCCCGCTTTGCTATCGGTGCCGCTCATGTAGAAGCCCCCGAAGGGCTCTACTCCCACGAGCGCGCCCGTGCATTTCCGGTTGATGTAGAGATTGCCAACATGGAAACGCTCTTTGGCGATGCGCACGTGGTCGCGATTGCTCGAAATGAACGCGCCCGTAAGGCCGTACTCGGTATCATTGGCGAACTCAATCAGCTCTTCAAAGTTATTAGCCGTAATAACAGCGAGCACAGGGCCGAAAATCTCTTCTTGGCCAAGTCGATGTTTGCTCTTGATTCCATCGAAAATTGTAGGCTGGATGAAATAACCAGTGCGGTCATCGCCCTCTCCGCCGGAGACGAGCTTCCCTTCCTTTTTGCCAACGCTAATGTACTCCATAATCTTTGCGAACGAGCCTTGATTGATGACGGGACCCATCCAGTTTTCTTGTTTCTCCGTCGGCCCAACGGTGATCTTTTGAGTGCGCTCGATCACTTTTTCTAGGAGTGCATCGTGAATCTTTTTGTGCACAATCAGACGCGAGCCCGCCGAGCACTTCTGGCCCTGGAATCCAAAGGCTGAGATTACGACCGCTTGAGCAACTTCATCCAAATTTTCGACAGACTCGTCCACGACGACGGCGTCCTTGCCACCCATCTCGGCGATCACGCGTTTCAAGTGTTTCTGGCCAGGTCTTACAACAGCCGCACGAGCGCATATATCTGTCCCGACTTCGCGCGAGCCGGTGAACGAGACAAACGCAACATCAGGATGTTCAACGAGCGTGTTTCCTACGGTCGAGCCTCCGCCGGTGACGAAATTCAAGACGCCATCGGGAATGCCCGCAGCTTTCAGAATTTTGAAAACCTGCCACGCGATCGCGGGTGAATCTGAAGACGGTTTGAGCACAACCGTATTGCCGCTCACGAGCGCGGCGGTTGTCATACCGGTGAGAATTGCACTGGGGAAATTCCACGGCGGAATCACCGCACCGACGCCCAACGGAAGATGCTTGATATGATTATAGGTGCCCGGATATGAGACAAGATTGTCTTCACGGTCGAGTTCGATCGCGAGCCGGGCATAGTACTCACAAAAGTCTATTGCTTCGGCGATGTCACCGTCAGCTTCGGGCCAGCTCTTGCCCTCTTCGAGAATCATCCAGGCGTTCAGCTCGAACTTCTGCTGACGCATCATCCGCGCGGCGCGCAAGAGAATGGCTGCGCGCTCTTCGGCGGGGAAATAGCGCCACGACTCAAATGCTTTCTTGGCTACCCCGACAGCCTCAATCGCTTCGGCTTTTCCCCCCTTAGAAAATTTGCCCACGGATTGTGTTTTGTTCGAGGGATTGATCGAATCGAAGCTCTCTTTCAGCATTCGTTCTTCGCCGCCAATCACGATGGGATAAGTTTTTCCTAATACTTTTTTAACACTGTCGAGCGCGGCGAGCATTTCTTTCTTGTTCGCTTCGTTCGTGAAGTCAGTGAAAGCTTCATTCTTGAATGGAGTCAACATAAGGCCTCCTTATCATAATCCATGAATCTTACCGAAACTTAGAGCTGGCAGAAAGTCTCATGAACAATTCGAGCTCAATGCTCAGGTATTGCTCATCAGGATGAAGCTTCTTCACATGGATCGAACTGAACTACCCTCGCCTTGAAGGCGAGGGGTTCGGAGTATCGTCAATTCGAAATTGACTATCATCATGAACCGGTTCGCCCTCTTGCTCGCTAATGTAGTCTTGGATCATGGCGTCGGTAATCGTCCCGGAGCTGACC
>JACOSB010000076.1 GCA_016179105.1 Candidatus Acetothermia bacterium | reverse complement strand
GGCGCTGGAGCAAGCCTTGGGAGAAGCGCTGCGCCCCTATTGGGAAGCACCGGCGCAATTGCGATGCTTGACCGCTTATCCCTGGTGGCTCAGGGGTCTCCACTCTATCCAGACATTCCTATGACAAATTAGTATAAGCAGATATGTTAACACTGAGGTGAAATGCGATGCAGAGAACAGAAGAAGTAGAAGTACAAGACGGCTACAAGGGCTTTCAAGCACAGTTTGAGGCGTTGCGCAAAGCAGCCACTGAGTGTCGCGGGTGCGCTCAGCGCCTAGATAGTCTACTGCGAGGATTCGATACGGGTGAGCTTCAAAGATTGGAAGCTGGCCGGAGAATCTTACGACTGAAAGTGGCAGCGCTGAATGAGTTTACTGAGCTGCTCAAGCAATGGGAGCGTGAATTCGAGCGCATCGACGAGCAGTTGGCGGCCACGAGCCCGGCATAGTGGCGAGTGAGGATGAGATTGGGGAGGGGTGAGATGGTTGTCAGCACGGGGATTTGTGCCCTCATCCAAAACCACCACACCCCACCCCAAACCCGATGGGACAGCCTACAGCCCTGATGATGAAGCAACGGCCTTCAGCTTCTCGTCGTTTAGGATGATGATGTACCCTTCTCGGCAGCGCCCGATGAGCCCAAGCTTCCTGAAGCGGCTGAACTCCAGGGTCGTGGATTCACGGGTCGAACCGATCAGGTCCGCCAGCTCCTGATGGGTGAGCTTGAGGCCAATTCGTTGCCCGCCGCCGAATGGCTCCCCGAACTGCTGAGCGAGCTTGCCCAAGAGGGCAGCGAGTCGGTCGGGCAAGGGCTTGAAGAGCAGGTCTTCTAGCTTCTGTTCGATCTCCTGCATCTGCCGACTGATGAGCTCGATCACCCTTAAAGAAGACTGTGGGTATGATTGCAGGAACCTCAGAAGGTCTGCTTTCCTAATTATGCAAAGTGTGACATCCGTTAAAGCTTCAGCAACCTGTTGGCGAGTTTCCTCTCCAGTGAGAGCCAGCACCCCAAACGGCTGGCCTTCCTTCAAGATGAGCAACGTCAAGCGTCTCCCGCTCTTATCCAGATACGTGAGCTTTACGCTGCCTGCTTTAATGAAATACAGAGTCTCGCTAGGATCTCCGCGAAAGTAGATAACCTCCCGTCGCTTGTACACAACCTCTTGAAGCAATGGGCGAAGTTGCTGGTGTTCTGCAGGACCTAGTCCCCGAAAAAGATCAAAGCTCTCCAAAAACGAGAACCTTCGATCTATCGGTTTTAATTTTGTATACCCCACGTGCTCCCCTCCCTTCCCCCACGGCAGGGACAGGAATGCCCTGAGGATTATACCACAATCATCCCCCTAGAACTGTGAAATTTTTACGTCCACGGGCGCTTCAGCCCCTCGCATCTACCAACTGGCGCAAAGCTTTTTCATTTTGGAGGATGACATGTCCCCGGCGTCGCGACAACAATCGCTCTTTGCTGAACCGATTGAGTGTTGCCGTGACATGCTCTCGGCTCGCTCCGATGAGCTCGGCCAGCTCTTGATGCGTAAATCTGATCTCGATACGCTTGCGCGCTTGGAACTCGCGCCCAAACTCGCGCGCGAGCTGGAGCAAGAGCTTGGCGAGCCGGGCCGGGACATTGCGAAAGACCACATCCGCCAGCTTATTCTCGATCGTCTTCCTGCGCGAGCCGATCAGTTCGGTGATTTTCAGACAGAGCGTCGGGTTGGCCTTGGCCAATAGCAGCAAGTCGTCCTTGGCGATCATACACAGACGAGAATCGATCACGGCTTGGGCGACCAGATCGCGTCTTCCTTGGCCTGCTAGGGCCATCACCCCGAACGGCCGGCCCTTGCGGCCGATGAGCAACAATGTCAAACGCTTGCCGGTCTCATCGACCCGATAGATCTTCACAAGGCCCTTATGCAGAAAGTAGACGGTATCGCTGGGGTCGCCGGGTAAGAAGATCGTCTCGCCCCTTTGGTAGTCTTCTGTTTTCAGCCGATGGAGAAGCTCCTTTTTTTGCTGCCTGCTCAAGTCTTCCACCAAATCGACATCCTCTAAGCACCATAACAAGGGATGCTCCTGCTTTGTCTTCATCAACTTTACACTCCTTCTCTATGTTCAGTAGGGCCAAATTACCACAACCCGCCTCACTCGTCTGTAAGATAGCTGACAGAGCACAGTAGATGAGAACTAAAGTGTAAGGCGGATTACAGCATATCCCACCGGCTCCGGGTTATATGCATGGTTGAGAGGAAGGTGAGCAGAATGTTTCACAAGTCTGCGAAGGCTCAAATCCGAAGACAGATCTCACCAGAAGGCGCTGCTGAGCAATCCATCCGGCGGTGGCTGGATCAGATCCTGGCTTCTCAGCTAGTGATGAGAAGGGTGCCGACCGCGGCAATCAGCCTTCCCACAAAGGCTAACCCCAACATCGTAAAGTAAGCCTTTGACACGTCAATGCCGTGCAGAGGCTCTCGCGCGACCTATCATACGAAGCAGCTATTGAGAGGCTATGTAATATGTAAGCGGAAACCGTCCCGCTAATCAGGGAAGCCGTATTGCGCCGGTGATCTCCGGCTGTAGCGAGTGGATCGCGGCTCACCCCAAAGGTTTTAATAAGATGCTTGGAGTCTTCCCGTCAGTGCACAACAATCCGTGGAGTAAGCCGTCTTACAGCACCTCCATCCGCGACAGAGTAAGCTCGGTTCAACTTATCAACAAGAGGAGCGAAATGTTGGAGACACTACAAGCAAAGAACACAAGCAACAATGACGGCTTGCATATGATTAAGGAGACCGAGTTAGCTCAAATGCTGGGATACACCCTCACGCAAATTCGTAGGCAGCTGAAGGACCTAAGGCCCTTTTTAGCAAGACATGGTGAACCGCTAAGACTATGCAAGGACGATCACGTAGTCGTCACGCCGGTGGGACTGGCGGTACTCAAACGTGCTAAGGAGCTAGCAGACCTATGCTTGACCCAACGCGAGATCCGCGCCAGACTCAGAGCAGAATTCGGTTATGCCGCTGACCCGACTTCGGCGCTGCGAGAAGAGCGCCAAGCGCAACTCCAGCGGAGGCTAAAAATACTTGAAGATACCGTCGGCCAGCTGGAGAAATACTTGGTCACTCGCGAGACAGAGCTGGCAAACTTTAAGAACGCGCTCGCTAAATTGGAAACATCACGTCCGGGGCAAGCCGTATCATCAGTAGCCCAAGCAACGGTCTCCAGCGGCCATTCACCCGTGGCGAACATGATCAAAGCCGTCTTGGCCGGTGTCGTCGGCACCGGCGCCATGACAATTTTATCTATGCTGGCGCCGCTGATGGGGCTACCCGCTATGGACGTGCCCCGTATGCTCGCCTCGTTCATGGGCCAATGGGTCGGTTTTGTATCGTTACCGCTGGGCTGGGTGATGCACGCTATGATCGGGATCGTGTTAGCGCTTGTTTATGCGTACGTGTTCGCGAGTACTCTACCCGGACCTGGCTGGGTCCGGGGTATGATTTATGGTTTGGGGCCCTGGCTGATGGCACAGCTTGTCATCATGCCGATGATGGACATGGGGCTTTTTGCTTCGGCAACAGGCTCAGCATTGCCTGCTTTGGCAAGCTTACTAGGACATCTAGTTTATGGCCTAGTCGTGGGTGGGATTTATGGCAAGGTCGAACGATCTACGTGTTAACACGGACGTGAAATGCGATTGGAACTCCACCCACAACTCTCCGCTGGGGCGACCTTGGGGGTAATTCCCAGAGGCCGCCCCACGGCCCTCTCTACGAGGACTCCCTCAGACCTAAGGAGAAGGTTTAAAACGTATGACTCCAAAGATCAAGGTCTTAATCCTAGGGGGCGGCTATGCCGGTGTGACCGCAGCGACCGGTTTGCGCGCCGCGTGCCGGAGGCATGGCCGCCTTTCCATCACGCTGGTGAACAAGCATAACTATCACTACTTCACGACGTTGCTGCACCAATGCGTCGGGCGGCGCGGCTACCAAGATATCTCCGTAGACCTCCCCAGCCTCCTGCAGCCGGAGATCAACTTCCGCCAAGGCCAAGCAGTCGCCCTCACACCAAACGAAAACCAAGTCGAGATCGAATCGGAGGGCACCCGCCACACGTTAGACTATGATTACTTGGTGTTGGCCCTGGGATGGGAGCCGCAGTTTTATAACATATCCGGTCTAGAACAGCACGCCCTGGTGCTGAAGAACCTGAACATGGCACGGATCATTAAGAACCGGATCGAAGAACAGATGGCGCTGGCCAGCGAGCATCCGGCGGAGACCTGGCGTACGCAGATCATCGTCGGCGGCGGAGGCTTCACGGGAGTCGAGGTCGCGGGAGAGCTGGCCGATTGGTGCCCGCGCTTGATTGACCGATACGACTTAAAGAGCATTGGCATCACCTTGATCGAAGGGGCTCCGGCGATCTTGCCCGGCTTCGATGGGCTGTTAGTAAAAGATGCGACGTGCCTTTTACAACAGAAGCAGATCAATTTGATCACGGGTGCCCGGATCGAGCGGGTGGAAGAACGCTGCGTAGCCCTGGCCGATGGCCGGCGATTGGAGGCGGGCGTCATCATCTGGACGGGCGGCGTTCGCGGCCATCCGTTGGTTGAAGCGAGCGGCTTCACGGTCAATAAGCAAGGGCGGGCCGAAGTCAACTCCTATCTGCAATCGGTGGATTCCCCCAACGTCTACGTCATTGGTGACTGCTGCTTGGCGAAAGATGCGGACGGGAAAGCCCTACCACCCACAGCGCAAATCGCGTTTCAGCAGGGCAAGAGCGTCGCGCAGAACCTCCAGAGAGTCTTGACCGGGAAAGCGCCGGTGCCTTTCACGCCCAAAGTGCTGGGAACTTTTCTGACCTTGGGGCGCAAAGACGCTCTCGGGGTGATGCAGAACAAATACCGGTTTTCCGGTTGGACAGCGAAGATGATGAAACACTTCATCGCTTATCGTTACTTGTGGGGTATCGGCGGGCTCGGCTTGCCGCTGCGAAAATTTTGGGAGAGGCGGTAGACGGCCATAAACACTCGCTACGCCCACTACCACGGTGAGCTCGATATCGTCGCCATCAGGTCACCGGAGGCCGTGGGCGGAGTGAGCTTCTGTACCGCTCTGGTCTTAGATTGTCAGCGTCCGGCCACTAATTTGTTCAACTGATAACGAGTACCGTGCTCAGTCTGAACACGCTGCACGACAAAATACACACCGTGTGCGGCAAGACCGAGTCGAACCGCCTTAACGAAATCTGACGACAAAGCGCTATAGGGCATTTGCTGTCCAGCTAGGTTGAAAATGGCCGCTGTTTGGGGGGTGACTGGGTTGAGTTTTCCCAGAGATGTCCGCCCGGACCTAGGCCTAGGCCGTAAATCGGAGTTCACGCGAGTCAGTCGCCGATCGATCTCACGAATTCGGTCTCTTAGCCGCTGCGCCCGGCGGTCCACTGCTTTCAGATCATTTATAGCCCGCTGCAGCGAGATGGTGGGGTCGATCAGGTCCGCTGTATCCACTGTTGTTGTCCCTGTGCTGTTCACGAAGTCGGCATTATCGACCACATCTTCCAGGTCGCCGATCGCACGATCCAGTTCTCGTCGGGCATCGCTTAAACGATGGTCTACTTCACTTATGTCATCATCGATGCGGTCCAGTTGCGTCGCAATCTGGTCAAGACTGCGCAGGATGGCGTTACTCTGTGCGTTGGAGATGATGCCTTGATTGGCCAGGTCCACGACCTTGACGGCCAAGTCACCTAACGATTCGATCTGGTTTTTTACCTCAACCAAATTCACAAACTCGCTTTCAGCGCTATCAAGATCGATGAGCGTCCTATCCGTATCGCTGATCCGGTCGTTAAGGTTATCCAGACTGAGCTGTCCTCGTCGCTGCTGGAGCGTGCTCAATACCGTCTCTAGCTCCTGCTGGGGCTGGCGAGCGAAGCGTTGTGCATCGTTGACCGCTGTCTGAAAATCTCTAAGTAAATCCCGCACATCTGTGATTGCTTGTCGCACCTCGCCCAAAGAGCCCTCTCCTCGAACTCCCCAGGTGGGTAGTACGACTCCTCCGAGTACAACTAACATCGCAACTGCGATAGGCATTAACCGCGTTCTCATAGCGGAATCCTCCTCTTTTCTGTCACGACGATCACGCGTTGAGTGTAACGCGTCGAACGGTGATCGTTGACTTCAGTAGGGTAGATCATGTTGGCGGGACAAGCAGTAAGAGAGCTTACGGGGGCTGAGAGATCTTTACGCCGTTGCAGGACAGGAACGCACAGGGTGAACCCGCGCGGCGGTTTACGGGTGATACGGATCTACTCCGATGACTCGTAAAAGAGTAAGCGAGCTTACGGATTAAAGATTCGTTAGTCAGTATTATTTTTGATTGAACGTTCTACTAAGGATGTGAAGGTTGATGACATGCAAGGGAGGAGAGCTTAATGAATATCAACTGGCTTAAAGCGATTGTTGCTGGAATGGCTGGCACGGCCGCCATGACGGTTGTGGCAATGATGGCGGGGCCGATGATGGGCATCGATATGAACGTGCCCCAGATGTTGAGCGGTTTTATGAATTTGCCGATCGCCGTTGGATGGGTAGCGCATTTTATGATCGGCACGGTGTTGGCGCTAATCTACGCGATAGTATTCGTAGGATTTTTGCCGGGCCCTCCTGTGGCGCGCGGTGCACTCTACGGTCTGGTCCCATTCTTATTGGCGCAAATTATGGTCATGCCCATGATGGGAGCGGGCTTCTTTAGCTCAGGGATGAGCGACAAAGCCCTGGCGGCGGGATGGGTAGTCTCATAGGCCACGTAATCTATGGCGCCGTCGTGGGGGGGATTTACGGGCGACCCGGTGAAGTGAGTTTAGTCAGTGGAAGACAAGGATTGAACTAACAGGAGATTCCTTTCCCAACCCTCACGAAGTGAAAGGTTTCAGCCTCCAAGCCTAGGGTAGCCCCTCTCTGTAAAGGCTGGAGGCTGAAACCTTGCCTCTATCGAATTAGCAGCAAAGAACTTGACGATCTCAACCTTGACGTATTTGTGGGATTAGGCTATAATCGTATGTCCCCCTCCTGGGGATAGGCATGAGGAAGGAACGTCTATGCCAACAAAGACAAGCGAACTCTATCTCTCAGCAAGCATGATAAAAGAGTTGAAGGACCGTCTAAGCCGGATCGAGGGACATGTCAGCTCTATCAAGGGCATGCTTGACCGGCAAGAGAACTGCAACGACATTCTGGTGCAGATGTCCGCCATCAAGGCAGCGGTCAACCAAGCGATGATCAAGCTGCTGGAAGGGCACATGGATGTCTGCGTCAAGGGCTGTATCAAGCAAGGCGACTTGGACAAGCTCGACGAGTTCAAGGACGCTGTCTCTCTGGTCTTCAAGAGGTCTTAAGAATAAGGATTTGGCCATGCCAAGCACCAATGATAGCCAAACACCACGACAGCTCCATCAGCAGATTCTCCGTCATTTTGCCGCGACTGGCAAAGCACCTGCTATGACTGAAATGCAGGCCATGCTGGGCAGCGCTTCAAGGCAATCCGTCGAAGAATGCTTGAAGTTACTGGATCAAGAGGGAGCTATCTATCGTGACCCTCAAAGCAAAGAACTTCGGGCAGCGTACCCGTTTTCGCCTCTCCCCACACAACACCGCGTGAAGTTCGCCAATGGCGTGGAGGTCTATGCCATGTGCGCCATCGATGCGCTCGGCACGCCCTTTATGCTTGAGACTGATGCCACAATCAGCTCAGAGTGCCATCACTGCCATGCGCCTATTGAAGTTGAAGTGCAGAAGGGGAAAGTGTCACAAGCGCACTCTCAGCACCTCGTCGTGTGGTATTCCACCAACGACACCTGCTGCGCATCCGCTGTTGATCAGTGCCCCCACATCAATTTCTTCTGCTCGCAGAACTACCTTGAACAGTGGAGGCAACAACATCCTGAACAGAAGGGCCACCTGCTCACTCTTGCTGAAGCCCTGGACCGCAGCCAACAGATCTTCGGCTCTCTGCTGAAACAGGGCAGATAGTCCGACGGTGTCTACTGGAGAATCAGAAGCGCAGCACTCCGCTGTAGATCAGTTGGTAGTAGATCAGATAGGCTCCAGCACCCACGAGCACCAACGCATTGATCGTCTGGAAGAGCCTCATCCAACCCCTGGCGAAGAAGACGAGCATCAGGCCCAAGGCAGCGCCAAAGGAAGGAATCATAATCTTGTTCGGGCCGCTCAATACGGCAGCCACAGCCGTCGCATTGGTGGAGAGCAGGATGAAGACGAGAAGGGCAAGGGGCACCAGCACGCCCGTCAGCACTACAACAGGGCGGGAGGTGCGTCTGAACCCTCCCCTGGAGTAGACCAGCGCTATCGAGAGCAAGAGCATCATGACCGTCATGCCCGAAGCATAGCCCACGAAATTCAGCAACCCGCTCAGGAAGCTGCTGGTTAAAGCGGGAGCCACGACGTAAGCCATGAAGAGGGAAATGGTACAGCCCAAGGAAGTGATCGCATAGCCGACCCCGTAGAAATAGAAGAAGCCGGCCCCTGAAGGCATGGATGCTTCATGGCCCGGATTGCTAGAGCGTGGAGCGAGCCTTGCCGCAAGCGTTTCCGCAAGCTGCGCGAAAGAAAAGCCCCTGCTGAAAAGCATCACAACCCCCAGCACGATGAGCCCCAACCCGACGGCCGCTGCCAGCCAGGGCACATATTTCATCATCGTACTGCCCACAGTGGCTATCACAAGACCAGCAGCGCCGAAGACGGTGAAGAAGCCTGCACTCGTCACTGCCCCGACAGAAAGCCCTTTGAGCGTGCTGCGCAGCCAATGCCCTTCTGCCTGCCCGCTGCCCAGCTGGTAGGAGACATAGGCAGGCAGCATCGCAAAGCCGCACGGGTTGAAGAAGGCAGCGATCCCCGCAAAGAAAGCCAAAAGCATCATGTCTATACTGCTCATGGTGCTCGTTCCCCTACTTCGTTTGGACCTTCCAGGCCAAGATCCGGTTGGGCATCGCTTCACTCTTGTCATTGCTCAAGGCCATGAGCCAATTCTCACTCAGGAACAACGACTGGACTGTGCTGGCAGCGTTCATCTGCTGGAGGAGCTTGTCATCAGGGAGGGAGCGCAGCTCAATGGCAGGGCCCTTTGCGATGGCCACACGGTTGCCAACAGCTGTGAGCGCGATATGTGCTGGTTCGGAAGTGGTCGAGAAGGTCCTGGAGAAGTCAGTGCCGGTAGCCCATAGGGCAGCTTGGTCGCCCAAGGCGCCCTCAACAGTTACAAAGCGTCCCCCGCGGTCTACCGCAAGCTGGGGTATTTTCACATTGGCAAGAGCAAGCTGCTTTTTCTGAGGACTGCCAGCCATGAAAACATCTGTGAGCAGGCTCGGCTCAGCGTGCTTCGGTTGTCCTGCGGCGACATACACTTTACCATCTGCCGAGATCGCTGCCTGAACCAACGTGCCCTGGTATGTCAAGGGCTTTTGCTCTGCCAGCGTCGCTTGCGGGGCGTTATACAGCTTGGCCGCCGCATTGGTTACGATGAGGAGCGATTGGCCATCTCCAGAGAGCGCGACGGCTGCCCACTCCTCCGGCCAAGAAGCGACCATCCCTGAGTTCAGGCGGAAGAGATAGGCGCGCTGAGTTGAGGCGGCTGCCACAGTCTGGCCGTCATCGTCCAGGGTTGCCGAGAGAGCGAACTCTTTAGAGTCCTGGAACGCAAAACTTTTTAGCTTGGCCCCTTCGCGGTTGAACAAATGCACTTGCTGGCCGCCAGAGAGCACAAATCTCCCGTTATGCGAAACCTGAACGACAGGTGGCAGGCAGCAGTTTGGATTCGAGTAGGTGGTCGTCCACAAGATCTTTCCGGCTTTCAGGTCAAAATATGTCAGCTCCGTCTGATTGGCATGGGCTTGCGGAGACCAGAAGTTTTTTGCGAGCGCCACATAATTCCCATCGAGCGAGCCAGCTATCTTTGCCAGGCCGGCCGTGGGGAAAGAGATGACAAAACCTTCAGCCGTGGGCTGGATACGCAGCGACTCTTGCCCAACCAAGTTGGAAACGCTTAGAAGTCCGGTAAGCAAGGCTACCCCAACAACTTTCATCACGATGAGTGTAGAAGAGCGTGTAGCGAGAATCATGGTATCTCCCTCCTATGTTCCTTAGACTTTATCGTCTCTAGTCATCCGTGCGGAGCGAACGCAATGCCGCGCTCAGCGAGATCACAAAGATGACAGTAAAAGCCGCAAAGAGCCAGATGAAATATTGATTCACATAAGCGCCAACAGCCGTTCCGGCCAGGAGCCCCACCCACAAGGGCAAATGGCAGGGACAAAAGACCAATGCACTGCCGATCGCCAGAAATTTTTTCCATCCGCTCATAGCTACCGCACCAGCTGGGCCAACTGCTTCCGGAAATCTGTAGACCCAACGGATTGAACTCCCTTGTGCACGATCACACTTTGGGAATTGAGCAGGTAGACAGTACCCAGCGCCGCAACCCGATACTCAAGCGCTACGGCATTACCGGGTGCATCCTTGGCAAAGATGAAATCCGGATGCCCGTATTTGCTCTTGTATTCCGCAAGCGCATCTTTGGGATCTGTCACATCAAGGTCTACCCACAGGACTTGAAATTGGGCGCCGTAGCTTGTCCTGAGACTTGCGAGCTCCTGGGTCTCAGGGATGCAGGGCAAGCATCGAGTGGTGGTGAAGTAGAGGATGGTGGCCTTATATTTCTTGAAATCCTGAAGGGTCCAAGGGTCACCGTCGGTGTCTTTCACGAGAAAGTCCGGCGCCCGCTGGCCTACGCTCGTGCCGGCCACTGTATCCGCGGATGCGCTCGAAGTGGATGAGCTACCAGAACCCTGCCACGAGGGAATAAGGAAGATCAGCGCAATAACTGCAACAGCCACCACGAGCACTGGAACGCCAATCCAAACGTACTTCATCGCAGGTCTCGTGGGCCTGCTCTTCGGTGTACTGTGCTTCGATTTCTTGCTCATTCAGATGCTCCTTTGCTTGGGCCCAGCCCGCCGAGAAACCGAGAGAGCTGAAGCGTTCGTGCCAGCACAGCCCTTAAGCCTACCCTCTGGAGGGGATAAGGTAACTCATTATTATAGCACTATAGCGAAGCGGGGTCAACTCCCTATTGCTTCTCAAAATCAGAGACAGCCGCTTCCAGCTCCTCTTTGGTAAACTGCCCGAATTTGCGAAACACGATCACGCCCTGCTCGTCAATGAAATAGGTGCTTGGTTGCACAATCACTTTGTAGGTCCGCGTCATCTCAAACTCCGTGTCCATCACGATGGGGAACGTGAGTCGCACGTTTTGCGTCTGGAGGATTTGCCGGAGGAAGATATAGATGTCGTCCGCCGTCTCACCCATGTTGATGCCCAGCATCAGGATTTTCCCTTTGCGCCCTTCGTGAACGACGGACTGGAAAAGGGGCTTCTCGGCGATGCAGGGGGTGCACCAGCTGGCCCAGAAATTGATGATGACTTTCCTGCCGCGCAGGTTCGAGAGCCGCAGCCGGTTGTCTTCGTACAAAGATAAGTAGAAGTTCGGCGCAAACTGCCCCACTTCAATCCCGACCCTCACTGGATCGATGCCCGGCCAGGCAATGATTCCTGTCTTCTCTGACGTGGCTGCTTCTTCATAGAGACAAACCGGTGAAACGTCTCCCCATCGGGTCGCAGGTGCCCCGACCAGCGCCAGATTCTTCGTCTTCACAAAAGATATTTTGGAGAGTTGCACGAGGCGCTTGTTCTCCTTGAACTCCACTTTCCCCTCATACTTCTCAAAACCCATTGTTCCGTCACCGAGCGTCCATCCCAGGAAGAGCTTAAAATCGCCTGCGCCGTTGGGAAATTGGCAGTCTTCACGCGCTGCGGCGCGCTTACCTGACCCCTGATCCTTGAGGACCGCATTCTCTGCTTCAACGGCGCGCTTGTGGGCCTCATCGTAGGTCAACTTGTTTTTCTTGCCCTCGTATGCCTCTTGAATTTCATGGATCACTTTGCTGGCCTGGGTATTCAAGCCTTTCGTTCCCTCGGTCTCAAATCTCTCGATGTCGTCGAGATCGAGCAGTTGTTTGCCGTCTCCTTCAAAGCTGCCGATTAAGACGTTGTTTAAGTTGCGCCCGACGACCAGCGTGGCCGTGACAGAATTGTCGCTGAGGACGCCTCTGAGCAATTCGGTAAATTTGGCCTTGCCTACAGGCGTGTTTCCGCTCGCTAACGAAACCTTGCCGCTGTTCGCGTCGATCGTGACGTCGAGCCCACTGCTGTTTTGCAGAATCCTCTCAAACGCCTTCCGGTCCTCAGCGCTCCCTGAGACAATCATGTCCGCATAGCTGGTAAAACCCAGCGTGGTCAAAAAACCGAGCGACCACCCAACCACGATGAGAACCTGAATTGCCTTACCCATAGGGTACATCTCCTCATTTTTTCCACCCTCTCCTAAGGGGACTGAAGCCTCGCGTGAGTGAAAAATCACCCCGACGCCAACCCCAGGGAGGGGATAAGCGGCGTCATTATAGCATCAGGATCGAGTGAAGACAAGGAACCTGTTCCAATTTCCTATTAACGATTCGTTTTGGTGCCAACTTGGTTCACAGATGAAGGCGGTTGCGCTAGGATGGGCTAGAATCCCCTTATTGACTTCCGAGGGGTGTGTGGCTAAAATTACGCTCAGCAGTGTCGGACGATGGAGCAAAAAAAACAGAAAGGGCCGACACTCGATTATATATGCCATATTTAGCACGTTTGCTATATGTATTTGCGGTGCAAGGGTTGCTTACTGTTGCTCTTGTACAATCCATCGCATGGGCTCAAGTTCCTGGCATCGATAGTGAAGAACAAGCTCTACTCACGTTGATCAATAACTACCGTGCTTCGCAGGGAATGCCTCCTTTGGCGCTTTCTCCAACCCTGAGCCAAGCGGCGGATTTTCACAGCAATTGGATGGCCGACAACAATTGTTACTCCCATCAGTGCCCAGGCGAGCCGGATCCTGTTCAGCGCACATGGGATGCAGGCTACCCCAACGTCGCCACAGGCTTTGGCGAAAACATCGCGGCAGGCGTTGCCACAGCAGTTGAAGTCTTTGAACAGTGGGGAAATAGCAGTGTCAGCAACCGAACTATGATCAGTAGTCGTGGTACAGGTCAATTAGCCATCAGCAGCACTGGGAACAGTATCTTCCGTGCCGTGGGTATTGCGCGCGTCTACAAACCAGCTTCTAATTATAGTTACTGGTGGACGGCTGTATTTGGCACCATCGACGATACTGGAACACCTTCAATTATCAATCAACTAACTATCCTCGACAACCCGAATTTGACGATCCCATTCAAAAAGAATTACTTATACACATTTCAGGCCATGGGCGGAGTAGCTCCTTACGCATGGAGTGTGAAGGGGAAATTGCCGCCCGGCTTAAGGCTGCAAAAGTGCGGCAATCTGCAGGGCTGGCCACGCAAGGCAGGCACCTACACAGTCAACATCACCGTGAGAGATAAAAAAGGTAACCAACTGAGCAGGGTTTTCACGCTCAACGTCTTGCCCCCCATCAACGGCTCTTTTAGACTCGATCGGAAGCCTGCCACTCGCTATTGGCCCGAAAACCAAGTAATGATCTTTAACTTGGCCGGGCAGCAACTCCTCCAACAACACACCTCTAAAGTTACAGTTCCCCAGCAGTGGACTCAGCACCTGTCCAGCGGCATTTACCTCGCGATTGTGGAAGACCGAGACAGCACAGGTCAAGTTGTTCGTCGCGAACTAAAGAAGATCGCAATTAAGAACTGAATTCTAATAGAATTTGCTTCTACACTCCCATTAATGAATCAAAATCAGAGTGATTGTTTGACGGTCGGGGATAATTGTGTTAGCATTAGAATCCCCTCCGGGTGGAAGGCGTGTATGAGACAGATACTTTTGTGGTCTGCAGCCATACTGTTCATGCTGGGAGCACTGCCGGCATGGGTCCCGGTTGACCTTTCTTGCTCGAATGGCTCTGCGCCTTCTTCAAATAACGATGGGAACCCTCTAGCCGCGTGCCTCGCACTCTTGCAAGACCCCTCCCCAGCTCTCGATAATCTCATGCCCACGGCAGATTCCGTAGAAGATGATGCGTCATTTGTTCTTGACATTCATATTGCGCCGCTGCTGAAGCCACCCAAGCTTGCAGCCTAAAGCCTTTAACAGAACTTCATTGACATCTGTAAACTGAGTGAATTGCTTAATGGAAAGGAGAGATTCCCTATGCGAGGGAAAGTTTTGTCGGTCATGGGCTCAGTCGGAGCAGGGATTATGAGCATGGTCTGCTGCGTCGGCCCAGTCGTCCTGTCGGCATTAGGTCTTGGAGGCGGAGCTTTTCTGGCCCAGTTCACTCCGTTCCAGCCATACTGGATAGGGCTAAGCGTGATCATGCTGGGCATTGGTTTCTATCTGACCTATCGGCCGCGCAAAGTTGAGTGCGAAGACGGCACCTGCAGGATCGAGCGTGCAGGGCTGTGGAACAAGATCGCCATCTGGTCGGCTACGGCTGCGGTAGCGGTCATGTTCGCCCTTCCCTATGCGCTGGGCACACTGGCCTCGCAAGATAATACTGCTTCTTTGGAGAAGGCAGCCCCGCCAGCGGCCAGCCAATCTGCGTCGCCTTCACAGCCTGCTCAGCAGCACCCATCCATGGAGACAGCTGCAAAATCGCCTGAAGCGACACCATCGACAGCGCCCAAGCAGCCAGCACAAGCTGCTACAGCTCCTGTCGCAAACCAAGAGAAACCAGCTGCTGCCCAGACGATTGCAACGACAGCTCCTGTTGTCGCTATGCACCAGCTTACGCTTGCTGTGCAGGGTATGACGTGTCCTGCTTGTCCGTTGACCGTCAAGAATTACATCTATACGACTCCAGGCATCACAGGTGCTAAAGTGACACTTGAGCCGCCACAAGCAGTAGTTTTCTATGATGCGGTCAAAGCTGACGCGAACGTGATTCTGGCGAGTCTCAAAGAGCCATACAACGGGACGGTAGTATCTGATGAACTCGTCTCTGTGGTTCCCTCGCCAGCGCAGACCCCTGTGACTGCGGTGGCTCTCCACAAACTCACGTTGGCAGTGAAAGGGATGGATTGCCCGGCCTGCCCGCTGACGGTGAAGAACTATATCACCGCCGTTCCAGGGGTAGAGAGCGCCTCTGTCGTGCTTGAGACGGCTAAGGCCGAAGTCGTCTATGACGCAGCTGAAACCAGCCCAAGCCAGATCCTCAAGAACCTGAAGGAACCGTATTCTGCAGCGATCCTTGCCGACGCTTTGACGCAGAAACAGCCATAAGACGCAGACTTTAACGGGGCCAAGTTCCACGGCTTGGCCCCACCCCCACCCCCGGACTTGACAGAGATCAATGATGGTATTATAATATGAGCATATCCCCTCCCTAGGGATGGGTATAGGAGGAGCTAAACTATGAAACAATCGCAGGGCACGCAGTCCAGTGTGGACGTGTTTGAAGCGCTTCGCCGCGCTTCTCCCAAGGTCACTGGCGGCCTGGTGAGAATGCGGGAAGCATCTTATGCGGACGGAATAGTGGCCGGGAAATACAAGGTGCTGGCAGCCCTGGCCATCTCTGTGGTGATCAAATGTGAGCCTTGCATCAAAGCCTATGTCGAGATGGCTAGAGACAAATATGGCGTGAGCCAAGAAGAGCTGATCGAGTTCCTCAACGTAGCCATGACGATGGGCGGCTGCCCGGGGGAAGAGTGGGCCCTTAAGGCACTCAGATACTGGGAAGGTGTCGCCGGGACACAGGTGGACACGAATGGTGATTCCTGCTGCACCTGATTCAGTGGGAAAGGAGAGATTATGGCAAGCAAGAATCGAAACGCTGAATGGCTCTTGTCTCTGGTCGCGTTGGCCGCAGGCGGTGCTGCACCTATCCTCATGCTGCTGTCGGCGACGACCTACGTGATGGTGCGGGGGCTACCCCCAGCGCCTGACATGATGGCCATGATGATGAATCTCATCATGATGGCACACAAGGCGATGGCGCTCTACCTGCCCTGGGTGCTCATCCCGTCGCTTATTATCCTGGGCCTGGTGATCCTCTACAGCTCAACGCAATTCCCGCGATTGTTCAACCGTATCTGGGCAGGACTGGCAGCAGGGTTTGTCGCCAGCTTTGCTCTCGATGCGATCCGCTATCCGGTTGGCGTCGGAATGGAGACCCTGCCAGGGGACTTGCCTACGATGTTCGGCATGATGATCACCGGGACGATGCCTGCGACAGCAGGGGTAATTTTCATCGGCTACGTCTATCACTTTCTGAACGGCGCAAGCTTCGGGCTCATCTACACACTGATCGCTGGCAAAGTCAAGTGGTATTGGGGCTTAGCCTGGGGCCTGATCGTCGAATTGCTCATGATGACGACCCCGCCGATGCTGGTCATGGGAGTAGGCCCCTTTGGAATCAACCCGCCCTGGTGGCCCAAGCTTTTCCTGACCACACTCGCGGCGCATGTGGCCTTCGGCGTGATCTTGGGTCTGTTGGCGCAGCGCTGGGTCAAAGAGGAAAGCACACTGTTCCATTTGTTCACACGCCCGGCGGAGAGCAGGACGGCGTATACAGGCTGAGGTTTCTTTCGAGAAGTTGTTGCTGAGAAAAGGCAATCATGGCTGAGAGGATTTTCTACCCACCCGACCTCATACGGACCCAACCCCTGAGCGTCGCTCTGCTCGGGGGTTGGCCCCCTCCCTTGTGAGGGTAAGGAGTGGCATTTGGTAAGGCGAAACGCAGGGCTGTTTGGGAAAAGGACATCCCCAACGAAAGAGCCGGGAGTTTGGCGTGTGGCTGAGATCATCAGCCCCGGTGCTCGTGAGCAACCGAACATAAGAAGACAGGGTTCAACGTGCAGAAGAAGCTAAGAGGAGGCCGTTCCCTTTCCCAGATCTTTCCTAATCCCCTCCATCCAGAAACTGGGGCGGTCTTTGCCCCCAAAGGCCGCCCTACGGCCTCCTATCTTCAGGGGAGTCCAGATGGGGACTGGTTAGGGTCATCCATGAAGTGGCGACGGGCGCGCGGGAAGCGGGTCAATTCATCAAGATTCAGGATCGGCTCCGGGCGGGAATGGAGGTACATTATGGATTATAAGCTCAGCACGAGAGAAGGGACAGATCTTCACGAGGAGGTCGCGCAGCTAGGCCAGCGTGCCTGCTGCCCTGATCAAACGAACTATTACCGAGGTGAGGTCATCCTTGCGCCGGGTGACCGGGGCGGCGCGCTTTACTACATCCAGCGCGGCAAAGTGAAGCTCGTGTATCGCGACGAGAACGCGCGGCGCTTGACGCTGGCCATCCTGGGCAAGGGCGAGTTGTTCGGTGAGACAACATTGGTGGGCTCAGAGACTTGCCCGCTGTGGGCAGAAGCCTGGACTGACTGTTGCCTCTGTGAAGTGTCTTGGGACCGCTTGCGCGAAAGCATAGCGCAACATCCCCAACTGTCGCTGCAGCTAATGAAGCTGATAGTCAACCACGAGCAGATGCTCTTGCAGCGGCTCGGAGATCTGTTCTTCCGCAGTGCTCCAGTGCGCTTGGCTTGCCAGCTCTTGGAACTGGGGCAGCGCTTTGGTCGGCGGACCTCCAAGGGGCTCGAAATTGCAATCAAGCATAAGGACTTGGCTGATCTTTGTGGGATCTATCGCGAGACCGCCTCGACGATCTTATCTCAAATGGCCCTCGCTAAACTTCTAAGGTCTCAGCAGGGTCAGATTGTCCTGTTGAATCTGGAAGGGCTGGCGCAGGTCGCGGCGCAGCGGCACTGGATACCCTATTGGGCTTCAAACAGGGCGAATCGTGCCCCTGTGCTTAACAGAAAACGTTCCTCGCTCTGCGCAGAGTTGGCGATCGGCCGCAGCGCTGTTTTATGAGAGAATTTCTCACTATCCCCATCCCCAACCCCACCCAGCGCCCCCGGCAAGTTTATCCCCTGACACGCTTGCTGGGGGCTGCTCCTCTAGCTCAAATCACCAAAGTGGGGAGAGGCAGCAACCTAGAGGTCAATCATCAGACTAAATTAACCCATGAAAGGGAGACATACAAGCCATGAAATCTCTTCGTAAGTTGCTATTCATAGCCCTCTTGTTGGCCGGGACTATAAGCGCCTTAGTCGGACACGGTGTCCCGGGGGCTCAGCCCAAGACACTCGTCGTCGATATGGAGCTGTCGAAAGCGTTTACCCAAGACTTTAATGGCAACAAGGACTTTGATCCGGGTGAGCCTTTCTATCTTGAGGGCAAGCTCTATACTCAAGGAGCAGATCGCAAGACAGCCAAGCCCATCGGGACTTTCTACTGTCGCGGCTATGTGACGTTGGCGGGCAAGAAAGGGCCGATTGCGATTGGGTTTGTCAACCAGCGCTTTGTGTTGGACGGGCGTGGGATTATTGACGGGCAAGGTGTCGATGGTCAAGTGTTTTCGATCATCGGGGCGAGTGGCGAATTCCGCAGCAACGGCACCTATACAGCGGACCCGCTGTTTAAGACGGACCCGGTCAAAGAATGCCCGAATGGCATCTTCTGTGCGCGGTTTACGTTCACCCTTGAATAGATCGAAAGAGGCTTATGGCTCAACGAATACAAATCGCTTTGCGGGTGGAGGGTGTGACCTGTGACGGGTGCGTCCGCCACGTGACGGAAGCGTTGAAAAACGTATCGGGTGTAGAAGAAGTTAAAGTCCCCAGTTGGCAAGCTGGTCGCGCTACGGTGTTGGCCGAGGCCAGAGTTGAAGATCAGGCGCTTCTGAAAGCTGTCGAAGAAGCAGGCTATCACGCTGTCGTGCGGGAGCGCCGACCGGTGGAAGGCGAGCGCAAGTTCCCTGTAGGAGGTAAGGCGGACTACGATCTCATGGTGATCGGCGGCGGCTCAGCAGGATTTGCCTCGGCCATCAAAGCTGCCGAGCTCGGTGCCAAGGTTGCGATGGTCGAATCTGGAACTGTCGGCGGGACATGCGTGAACATCGGTTGCGTTCCCAGCAAGACCCTCATCCGCGCAGCAGAGCTCTGCTTCAAGTCCGCCTGGCCCCAATTCGAAGGCCTACCCACTTGCCCGCCCCCAAAGGACTGGCAGCGCGTGATCCAGCAGAAAGACGAACTCGTAGCTGCGCTGCGTCAGGGCAAATATGTGGATGTCGTTAAGATTTACCCGAGCATCACGCTATTCCGCGGACAAGCGAAATTGGTCGGAGAGCACTCAGTCTCGATTGACGGCAAGGCTTACAAGCCAGGAAAGATCATCTTAGCTACGGGGGCATCCCCTTGGGCTCCGCCCATCCCCGGCCTCAAAGAAGCAGGCTTCCTGGACAGCACCGACGCTCTGAGCCTGAAAGCGCTGCCCGAGTCCATGATCGTCATCGGCGGCGGCCCGATCGGACTGGAGCTGGGGCAGCTCTTCGCGCGCTTTGCCGTCAAGGTCACAGTGTTGGAAGTGTTGTCCCGCATCGCCGCGAGTGAAGAGCCCGAGATCAGCGAAGCGCTCACCAAATATCTGCAAGGGGAAGGACTTCAAGTCCATGCAGGCTTACGTATCGCTCGAGTCGAACGACAGGGTGATAAGTATCGGATGCATGTCGAGCATGATGGCAAAGCAGAAATCTTCGAGGCCGAGCAACTCTTAGTGACCACGGGTCGGCGGCCTAATACTCAGCACTCAGGCTTGGAAGCGGCAGGTGTGAAAGTAGGTAAGCGGGGTGAGATCCTCGTCAATCAGACTCTGCAGACGGACAACCCCGACATCTACGCGGCAGGAGACTGTATCGGCGACCCGATGTTCGTTTATGTAGCTGCTTACGGCGGAGGGCTCGCGGCAGAGAACGCGCTCACCGGTGCGGGCCGGATTTATGATCTACTCCCATTGCCGCGCGTCACGTTTACAGATCCCCAGATTGCCAGCGTGGGGCTTGGGGAAGCCCAAGCCAAAGAGCGCGGGCTCAAAGTCAAGACATCTGTTTTGCATTTGAAAGATGTGCCGCGAGCGCTCGCGGCGCGCGACACCCGAGGCTTGATCAAGCTGGTCGCTGAAGAAGGGACTGGCAAGCTCCTGGGAGCCCACGTACTGGCCGATGAAGCCGGCGACGTCATCCAAGAAGCGACGTTGGCGATCCGCTTTGGCCTAACAACCCAGGACATCATTGAGACCTTCCATCCGTATCTGACGATGGTGGAGGGGTTGAAGTTGGCAGCACTGACGTTCGAGAAGGATGTGGCAAAACTCTCCTGCTGCGCAACGTAAAGTGAGATGCATACGCTATTTGATGCGAGAAAGGAGGGATCACTATGCCCAGTTGCTGCGGTTTACCGGTAACTCCTGAGCTAGAGGAAGAACAAGACAGGCAAGAACAGAAGGAGCAAGCAAAGCTCAAAGCGAAGGTACAAGACAAGAAGTCGCAAGGCAAAGAAAAGGAGTAACGCATCCTGACGGGGGCACTTCACTGTGCCCCCGTCTCACCCGACATAGTTGCCTGAGTAGGGGGCAAACTTGGTACTCGGCTTTACCATCTTTGAGGTCACGCTCATCGTTGTCATCGCGCTGTTCATCTGTACGACGGTGTGTGCGCTCTCGATGGAGGCGGCAGTACTTTTCACGCCAGCGTTTTTGTTTCTTTTCCCAACGCTGATCCCCAGCTTCCCCCAGATCAGCCCCAATGAAGCCATCGGGGTGGCAATCACGATAGAATTTTTCGGCTACACGAGCAGCGTGATCGGCTACTGGTTCCGCCGACAGATCGACTTCGCCATCGTGGGGAAAGCACTGGCTCTCACTATTCCATTGGCAGTCCTCGCCCGTGCTGCCTCTTATTTCATCCCCGCTCCAGGGCTCCTGCTCGTCTTCGGTCTCTTGCTGATGGGTTTAGCTGCGACTCTATACCATGCCCATCGTCATCCCAAAGAAGCTTTGCCAGACTACCGTCCGAGGATCTATTTACTCAAGTCGGGTAATCCAAGAAGTTTCAGTGAATTTCATCCTAGCGGACTCGATCGACTAATTTGGATGGCAGCTGGGGCATTCGCCGGGCTGGTGGGCATCGCTATCGGCGAGATCTCGAACACATTTCTGACCGTCAGAAAGAAGATCCCCGTCAAGATCTCCACCGGCACCAGCGCGCTCATCTTGCATGGGACGATCCTCTCGGCGCTGGCAATGAATCTCGCTATTTTGAAGCTGGCTCCCGGCCCCTTCCATGCGGAACAAATCGCGATCCCCTGGCGCATAGCCGCGATCATCGCGCCCGTGGTGTTAGTGGGTGGACAGATTGGAGCATTCATCAACAGCCGCCTCAAAGACCAGACGATTTTGAAAATCCTTATGACCGTGTATCTGCTGGTTGGCTTATTCGTATTTTTCCGAACTTTTCAAGGAGGATGATTAGGCTCCCTTCAGACTCAACCAAGCAAGAGGAGGTAAACTCAAATGCCGAAGAAGCGCAACAAAGTTGAGGAGCAAGAAGACGAAATGAAAGGCGATCTGCGCAGCGCCATCATGGCCCAGCGCAAGGCCATTCTCAGCAAGCTGGAGCAGAGGCGCAGGAGCAAGGTTATCACCCTGATCCACCGGCGGGAGCCATGGATGGAAGACGAAGAAGGTGAAGATGAAGCTTCCATCACGATTGAGGACTCGGAGTTCGTGCTGATGGAGATCAGCAGGACGCCCAAGGATAAACCGATTGACCTCATCGTGCACACGCCTGGCGGGCTGGCCTTGGCAGCGGAGATGATCGCCGTCGCCTTGAAAAACCATGCGAGCAAGACAACGGTGATGGTGCCTTTCTATGCGATGAGCGGCGGCACACTCATAGCCCTGGCTGCTGATGAAGTCCTGATGGAAAACTATGCAGTGCTGGGTCCAGTGGACCCGCAGTTCAGGGGCTATCCGGCTGCGGCCTACACGGCTCTGCTGCAAACAAAACCGCCAGAGGCCGTGCAGGACGAAGTGGTTCTGCTCGCGCACGTGGCACGGCTGGCTACTGGTCAGATAAAAAATTTCGTGAAGTGGCTTCTGGTTGACAGGCTGCCTGCGGAGAAATGCGAGTCGCTGGCCGACTTCCTCACCGCTGGCTACATCACCCATGACACGCCGATCACACTGGAGACAGCACGTGAGTGGGGGTTGAACGTTCAGGAAGGCGTGCCGCCGGAGGTCTTCGAGCTGTTCACCACCTGCGAATTCGGTCTATGCAAGCGACCTTGTCTTGCTAGCTATGAGTGAGCTACCTGGAGTTACAAGAGCCGTCAATTAGAAGCAACCTTATAGTCAGCTTTATTGACAAGCATATCAAGAGGTATCAAACTCATTTAAGAAAGTGTGGTGTTCTGACATGAAATACGAACTCATCATCCTTGGGCAAGGAGCTGCAGCCTTTGCAGCTGCGATCAAGGCGAACGATCTCGGGATCAAAACCGCAATGTTAGGGAGCAATGTAACCTCTGGGACCCTGATCGGAGGGACATGTGTCAATGTGGGCTGCCTGCCGAGCAAGAACCTCATTACTGTCTCAACGTTCTTCCACAAAGCGAGTAGCCATTCCTTCGAGGGCATTCAATATGGGAAGAGCAAGTTGAACTTCAAAAAAGTGATTGAACAGAAGGACAAGCTAGTGGCCAAGTTCAGGAAAGACAAGTACGCGGATGTCCTCATGGGACTTGAGCATGTGGACTACATCGAAAGCCTTGCGAAGTTCGTTTCCAAAAATGAGGTAGAGGTGGATGGCAGGAAACTTCAAGGCGAAAAATTCCTCATTGCCACAGGGGCCAGAGCTTACGTGCCTCCAGTGAAAGGCATCGAGCATATTGACTATTTGACAAATGAAGAAGCTCTCAACCTCAAGGAGCTGCCAGAATCTTTATGCGTCATCGGAGGCCGTGCCGTGGGCTTAGAGTTTGCCCAGATGTATGCGCATTTCGGCGTCAAGGTGATCGTGCTCCAGAGAAGCGAACGGATATTGCCGGAGACAGAGCCGGAAATCGCTGAGGCTTTGACAGAGTACTTGGAAGAGGAGGGCATTGACATCTTCACAGGAGTAAACATGAGAAGCGTCGGGAAGACGAAGGGCAAGAAGGTAGTTCATTTCACCGTTGACGGTAAGCCACAGGAGGTTCAAGCTGACCACATTCTCTTTGCGACAGGAAGAACGCCGAACACAGAAATGCTGGATCTGGGCAAAGCTGGGGTACAACTGGATGAGCGGGGGTTTGTGAAGGTGAACGATGAAATGCAGACGTCAGCTCCCCACGTCTGGGCCGCTGGCGATGTCATCGGCGAGCCAATGCTGGAAACGATTGCGGCCAAGGAAGGGGCAGTGGCTGTTGAGAATGCTCTTACGAGGAGCCGAAAGAAAATCAATTTCACCGAAGTGCCACGAGCCGTGTTCACCTACCCCGAGGTCGCAAGCGTCGGCCTTACCGATACACAAGCCATTGGAAACGGCATCAGGTGCAGGTGCGGCGTCATCCCCTTGTCCTACGTTCCCAAGGCACACATCATTGGCGATACGAGAGGGATCATCAAACTGGTCGCAGACAGTAAGACCAAACAGATCGTTGGGGTTCACATTCTGGCTCCCCATGCAGCAGATCTCATCCATGAGGGCACGCTTGCCGTCAAGTTCAAGCTTACGGTGGATGACATCATTGACACCGTTCATGTGTTCCCGACTCTGTCGGAGGCGATAAAGCTGGCAGCCCAGTCCTTCTACAAGGACGTGAGCAAGCTGAGCTGCTGCACGGAGTGAGTATGCAAATCCTTCAACAGCTATCAAGGGCTACAGCTGCCAGCGGTCCCTGCTGCCAGGACCTCCTTGACTCTCCAGTTACTGGAAGGTGTATAGTGTTATCGGAGTTGACTGACAATGAGGTGAAAGCGATGGGTTTATATATCAGCGAGTTGGCCCGGCGGGTCGGGTTGAACCCTAAGACAATTCGCTACTACGAGGAGATCGGACTGCTCCCAAAGGCAGAGCGAACACAGTCAGGCTACCGCCTCTATGGCCTTGAAGACGCGAAACGGCTAGAGTTCGTTCGCAAAGCCCAAGTTCTGGGACTTTCGCTTCATGAAATTCAAGAGATCATCCAGATTCGCGAGCAGGGCCAGTTGCCCTGCAAGCATGTGCGCGAACTCTTGACCCGAAAACTAGAGGAACTGGAGGCGCACTTGCGAGAAATGCGTGTCTTCCGCCAAGAGTTGGCGCACTATCTAGCTGAGTTGGGAGACCGTGCTCAGAATTCCAAAGAAGTTGTCATCTGTCCGCATATTGAAGGTTACCCGGGGCGAGCCATCAAGGAGCGCTCCCGGCAAATGCTCCGCGCAGAGCGAAAATACAGAAGGAGTGATTGACATGAGTATAAAGAGACTAGTGACAAGTGTAGCGATGGCAGGCAGTGTCTTGCTGATAGGTTGGTTCCTCCAACCCACAGAAGTGGCATATGCGCAACCGGCGGCCTGCCAAGCCCCTCAAGTCGGCTGCGTGGCTCCAGATTTCAAGGCTCAAAGTCTCGATGGGAAAGAAATTCAGTTGAGTGCCCTTCGAGGCCAACCGGTCTTCTTGAGCTTCTGGTTCACAGGCTGTCCCGTCTGCCAGAAGGAAGTCAAAAACTGGCAGGACTTCGATGAGGGCTATGGAGATGCTGTCAAAGTCTTGGGGGTTAACGTAGCTGACGATGCCCAGACGGTCCGGCGATTCGTCAGCCAACAGGGCCTAACTTTCAACATACTCCTGGACCCCAAGGGTGATTTCTTGCTGAAATATCGCGTGGCCAAGATGCCTACGATGTTCTTCATCGACGCACAAGGAATCATCCGCCAGATCAGCACTGTGGGCCTCACGGGCGAGGGCATCGCGGAAGTCTTTGCGGAGAAGGTTTTCCAAGCAGCGCTCATCCCCGTTAGCCACCTCACCGTGACGCAGCAAGTCACCAAAGGGCAGGCTAAGGGAGAGCTGATCGACGTGGACGGCGATGGCCGACCCGAGGGCGCCAGAATAGACCTGAACGGCGATGGCACCTTAGAGGCTACGCTCGCTTTCTGGAAGGGGCATGTCCGGGGCACGATCCCCAGCAAGAAAGCCCTATCGGTCCAGACTCTGGTGGGCCCCCCCGCGAAGATGCAGATCGCACTCGATCTGAACAACGATGGGAAGCCGGAGGTCCTCATCGAGGCCCGCGCATCCGATGGCATGGTGGAGCGGATCGTACTCGATCTCGACAGCGATGGGCAGCCCGAGTTAATTTACTCCAAGCCTTAAGATGAACTCAGAGCTGTTCTCCTTCGCGTTTATAGCTGGGACGGTGGCTTTCTTCAATCCCTGTGGCGTGGCGATGCTGCCCGCCTATATCTCCTACTACTTGGGCCAAGGGGCATCCAAAGAGCAGCAGGACCCGCCGTCCTGGTGGCAGCCCGGTCTGCGTGGGCTCGCTCTGGGCCTGACGGTGAGCGCCGGGTTCTTCACCGTCTTCATCGCCGTCGGCTTGGTCTTCTCGGTTCTGGGGACGGCGATCGCCCAGTACATCCCCTGGGCGGCTGCCGTCTTCGGCCTCGGGCTCATCGCACTTGGTCTGCTGATGGTCTTCGATAAGGCCCCGGCCCTGTTTGTGCCGCTGCCCAAAATTCAGGTCGGGCTCAGCTCTGGCAGCCCCAGCGAAACAGGGCTCGTCCAGAGCTTCCGCACCTTTTATCTCTATGGGATTGCCTACGCGGTAGCTTCGGTGGGTTGCACGATCCCCATTTTTCTTGTCGTCTTACTCCAGGCGTTTGCGGGCGGCTTTGGGAGCGGTCTGATGAACTTCGGGGCGTATGCGCTGGGGATGACCGTGATGATGCTGGGGCTCTCGCTCGTGACGGCCTACTCCAAGGACGTGATCCAGCGGTATCTCCGCCGGCTGATGCCTTATATCTCCAGAATCAGTGGGCTGGTCCTGATTGGAGCCGGGAGCTACTTGATCTACTATCAGCTGGTCTACAGTGGGATCATCCGTTTCTAGAAAGGAGCGCGTCCTATGAATAAAGGAATCTGGTGGTTGCTGGCGGTGTTGTTGATTGTGATCACCTTGGCCGGTGGTTTCCTGGCCGGCAGCACCTTCAAGCTTAGTCTAGCTCGCCAGGAGGCGTCAGTTACGCTAGCTCCGGATGTGGAGACTACCGAGCGGCAAGCCTACTGGTTTGGCCGGTACAACTTGGCTCAGCTCGTGATGATGTCAGGGTTGGGACCGCAGATGGAGCCTATGCCGTCGAGGATGAAGCAAATGGCGCAGATGGTCGAGCTTTCGTCGGAAGAAGCCGCGAAGCTCATGCAGGGCATGTCCCTGGTGGGGGGTGTCTACGCAGGCGGAGATCCCAGCTTCTCTAGCGCAGGCACGGCCATGGTAACCGGCATGCGCTGGGGCGAGGCGAAGATGGATAAGACCTTAGAGCCTGCGGCTCAGGCCTATACGTTGCTGAAGCTCACCGCAAGGAACTTTCATCTGGACTACCACGAGAGCCCTCCAGAGAAATTCGTCGCGCTCATGATGATCCCGCAGGCCCAGGCCATCGTTAAACTCTTGGCCGAGCTGCGTAATTCAGAAGGCCGATTCATCCCACGTCTGCCTGACGGCCGGTTGGGGGAAGCGAGAGCT
Source organism: Candidatus Acetothermia bacterium (assembly GCA_016179105.1). Taxonomy (GTDB): domain Bacteria; phylum Bipolaricaulota; class Bipolaricaulia; order RBG-16-55-9; family DRXL01; genus JACOSB01. The sequence continues at coordinate 1,346 of JACOSB010000076.1, read as the reverse complement.
TCTGATCAGATCGCAGTCCTGTGGGGGCTGTCCAGCTTCGTGCTGGCTGCTACGGATTCGAGCCATAGTGACTACTGGAGCCAAGCCTACACGAGCATGATGGGCATGATGAACATGGGTCAGGGACCAATGCAAATGCCCGGTATGATGCAAATGCCTTCTAGCCAGACGAGCCATGGCATGATGAGCCTGCAACTCGATGGCTTGGATGTATCGCAGCTGCTTAATGAGACCTTCCACGCAGTGCACGGCTTTCTCCAAAGCCCGCTCCCCGTGAGCGAGAAGGCACTGGCTATCGAGGCACTGGGTTGGTATATCGCAGCCACAGGCATGACCCCTCTCGATCAGACTTTGCAGCAACTGGCGACAAATAGCCTAAAAGAGCTAGCCAATGAAGTCGCTCACGCTGAAAAGCCTTCACTCACCGATAAAGCCCTGGCGGTCTATGGGCTGATGGAAGCCTGGCGCGTGACCGGCGACTTGTCGTTCTATACAGGGGCGCTCCAAACTTTTCAAGAGATGGAAGTCTTGTGGGATATGAAGGCCGGAGTTTACGCCAACACTGCCGGCGCTCAGCGACATGTTTACGATCCCTTCACCGTGGGTGCGGTGCTGGCGGCGCTCAACGCCGTGCGCTGGTTCGCGATTCCCCCGGAGTCCGATCGGGCTACCCAGCACTTCGCTACCTTCTTTGAGAACGCGGTGGTGCACTCTGGACTCATGCTGGCTACTGGGGACGAGACCTTAGTGCCCCAGAGCTATAAGGAGCGTGAACACCTGAATCATTTTACGGATGCAAGGCTGCCCCAGCCCCGTCAAGTCGGGAAAGCCCCGGTCTACGCCGGCCAGGTGACTTATGAGAACGGGAAATGGATGGTTACCGATCCGCATTTCAAGACGGCCCCCGCGATGTTCCTAGCCTCTATGTCAGTGATGCTCCATCGCGCGGAAGTCGACGGTTTCATCCCCATGGACCGGCTGCACGCAAAGATGCAGATGATGGGGATGCCGCAACACTGAGAGTCAGCCCCGCATGAAGGGAGAGGAGATAGCTCTGTACGTACTCTAGAGTCTCTGTCCGCGTAATGAGACGCGTTTGCTACTCAGAGGGTGTAGTCACGAGTGAGGAGGTGACAATTCATGTGCCCACTGTGCTTCAAAAAGCGGCAGGTTGTAAAGATTATCACGACTCGCTGAATGAATCTTATACTAATTTGCAATAGAAAAGTCATGATGCTAATCTGGAAGGAGTGAAGGAGGTGCGAGGGAGATGTGGATCAACTACTCGCGTCAGATTCGTGAGCGTCTCGCCGAGTTGAAAGCCCACGAGCAACGCCTGCGCGGTC
>JACOSB010000075.1 GCA_016179105.1 Candidatus Acetothermia bacterium | reverse complement strand
CATATTCTCTGTGCCTTCTTGGCTTTTCTTAAGCTAGAATGGCAACGCCTCCAGACCGCCGTTTCTTGGTATGACTACAAATGGTCCATTGCTAGGCGGGCGGTTACTGCCTATTTATGCTGAAACGCGAAAGTCCTGTAATTGTCGGCGAAGCAGTCAGGTTAATGGTGGCTCCCATCGGGACGGTTACAGCTCCGGGCGTATTGATAATTCCAGCAGTAGTCGAAATTTGCACCCCGCCGATCTGGGCGCCGGTGCTCTGTAGCACTGCCCGAACGACCAGAGTGACTGTAGGTCCTGGCGTCGGCCCGGTTCCGGGCGGCCCAACCGGTGGAGTCGACGAAGCGGTAATGTTGATGTTGATGAGTACCGTGAGAGTCCCCGTCTTCATGCCGCTGCCGTCGAGCAACTCATAGACCAGCCGCAACCCTACGCTATTGGAGACCGTTCCGTTTAGGGTCGCCGACCGACTCGGAATACTAATGTCCAAAGTGAGTCCGCTCGGCAGATTGCCCTCGGTCATACGCACCGACTGGATCCCCAGACGCTGTACGGCGTCCGCCAAATCTGAAGAGAAAGCCTGGACTTGGCTTACTGACCCGCCAGTCGGCAGGCATATGCCAAAAATACAGACGGACCCCGAGCTGGCCAAGATATCCGACCATTGCCAGGTGTATGAATTCTGTGTTGTTGGCGAGGGTTGAGTCGGCGGTTGCGTCCCCGGCGGCTGGGGAGCTGCTTGTCCTAAGACGGTGATCTGCAAGAAATTGTTCTGTTTGTCCGACTCCTCGACCCGGTTGTTCGGATCGACGATGACCGTGAAGACCTCGCGCTCGGCTCCCAGCGATGCTTTCAAGAAGAGATTTTTCGTTGCTCCGACTTCGAGGCCATTGACGGTTTGTAGGTCCCGGCCACCCTTCTCGCCCTCGATCTGGACCTCGAAGGAACCGGCGGCAACTTTGCCCGCATTCTTAACCTCGATCAGGAAAAAGACAGTCGCGCCCACCGGCGGATTCTGCGTCACGACTTTGCTGTCGGTGATGACCAAGTCGGCCATGTCCGCTGCGTAAGCAGTTTGAAAGCCACCCCATCCGGAAGTCAACGCGCAAAAATTCAACAAGAGGGTCAAGACAACCCAACAAACCCCGCCTTTGAGTCCAATAGATGCAAGATTCCTTTGCTGCTTATTCATATCAGATTCCTCCTCTTTATGGATGACTTGGCTGAACATGGTGAACCTCCAAGTTTTGTGCATACTTCTAGAGTGCCTTGAGCGGCGCTATCAGAGCGCAGTTGCTGAGCATTCGTCCCGGAGGGCCTCAGTGCTCGTTTCCCTACACTGACTGAGGCCCTCTCCCTTTCCCGCTAGAACTAGGTCAATCGTTTGGCGCTTAGTTCACTTGAATGTTGGCAGTTTTTGTGTCGTTCTCCGTATCCACCCGCGCTTGATGCGCTCCCGCTGCCGCGAACTTATACTTGAAGCACACTTCTGCTTCGTCTTGACTCCCCAGCGTCTGTGAGACTGTCCCCTGCACCTTCTCATCCATCCGGAAGGTGATCACTTGAGTCCCTTCAGACTTGCCCTCGTTCCGGATCTTGGCACAGTACTGGACTTCCTGGCCGACTTGTGCCGTTGCCGGGCCGGTCAAACTGACGATCATAAAGACCACTGAGCCCCTATCGGGAGGCAGTGATATGGGGGCCAGGGTGAAAAATCCTCCAAATCCGACAGCCAACGCCAATGCCAACGCGACCGAGCTCGTCGAGACAATCTTGCGAACCTGCATACTGATCTCTCCTTTGATGTTTCTCTAAGTTGGGTATTTGTAGAGCGCCCCGAGCGGCGCTAGTTGTTTGGGTCCGTACGACACTTCTCTTGCTTGCGCGTCTCACCTCCCTTCGTTTGAATGTTTCATCAGATTCTCCGTTCCAGTTGATCTGCTTCGGCGATTTGCACTCCCAACTCCTCAAGCTCTGTCCATACCCGCTTGAATCTCTGATCGGCTTGCAGACGTTCCCACTCGTCCTGTCCGTCCAGGTCCACGCTGCAGCGCCACGTCTTCGGATACTCCGTCTGGTAGAGCGCGAGATCGTAGACCCCGTCGAGCTCCAGCGCGATCTGCCGCGCTCGCCAGACCAGGGCGAAGAGCCGTTCTTTGGGCATCTGCTCTGGCTTGAGCAAGTTGAACGTCAGGATCATCTCGTCCCTTTCTTGTGGCGTTTGTTGGCTCACGGCCCAAGTATGAACGACGCACGTCACGAAAACGTCACGGAACTATTGCTGACTGGAAGATATAAAATAGGAAGAGACGCGCATGAGACGCCTACAGAGTATACTTGCTTCAGACGAACGGACGAGGCCGGATACCCAGGTCAGGCATCACCCAGAACTTTAGGAGGATCGATGAGCACTTTGCGGGTCTCGCTCTTCGGAGGATTTCATGCAGAGCGCGATGACTTCGCCATCAAGAACTTTCACTCCCAGAAAACCCAGTTGCTCCTCGCGTACTTGATGGTCTATCGACAAAGGGCACATCCTCGCGAGGTCTTGGCCAACCTCTTTTGGGAAGATACTCCCGAGCGCGCGGCAGCTAACCTACGAGCAGCTCTGCACGCGTTGCGCCAATTGATCGAGGGGTCGAGAGGGCAGTTCGGCAGCTATGTGCTGAGCGAAGGCGGGGCGCTGCGCTTCAATACCCAAAGCGCTTATTGGTTGGACATTGAAGCATTCGAGCATGCTGTTGCAGCCTCACAAAAGGCATCCGGCGAGGAAAAAGTCGTGCGGCTGCGAGAAGCCGTGGAACTCTATCAAGGCGATCTGCTCGCGGGTTTCTATGAGGATTGGGTGCTCATCGAACAGCAACATTTCAGAGATTTGTATCTACAAGCCCTCAAAGAGCTCATCGCGTACCACCAAGAGCGTCGTGAGTATGAGCAAGCGATCGCCTGGGCACGACGGGCGCTGGAGACGAGTGCTTTACAAGAAGAATTCCACCAGATACTGATTCAGCTCTATACCCAGAGCGGCAATCGCGCGGCGGCACTCAAGCAGTATGTCGAGTGTGAGGCGATCCTAAAGCGAGAGTTGCACCTAAAACCTTCTCCAGAGCTGAGAGAACTTTACGAAAAAACTCTTCGGGGCGCGGTGCCAGACGGTAAGAAAGATGCAGTGACGCCCTCCCCCGGTTCGCCGCTGCGACATAGCTTGCCGCGCTCGATCAGCAGCTTTGTCGGACGCAAACGGGAAGTGAGTGAGCTCAAACAGTTGCTCTCGAAGACGGACCTGTTGACGGTTACCGGGATAGGAGGCTGCGGGAAGACGAGACTCGCGTTGTCTGTGGCCACAGCGCTGGCTCCAGAGTACGCCGATGGCATTGGGTGGATAGAACTCGCGGCGCTTACTGAAGCAGAGCTCATTCCGCAGGCGATTGCTTCCGTGCTAGGACTGCGCGAAGAGCGCAACCGTCCTCTACTGGCCACGCTCTCAGAATATCTGAAATCTCGGGAGCTCTTGTTGATCTTGGACAACTGCGAACATCTGATCGCGGGATGCGCCCGCGTGGTCGATGCCTTGTTAAGGTCCTGCCCGCACATGCAAATCCTAGCCACCAGCCGGGAAGCACTGGGCATCACGGGAGAGACTGTCTGGAAGACACCCCCCCTTTTTGTGCCACATCTGGAGAATCTACCGTCGAGGCAAGAAGAGCTCGTGTCTACTGTATCGAAGTATGAGGCCATCGAGCTTTTCGTCACCAGGGTCACTGAGTGCGTGCCCGAGTTTGCCATAACTGCGCAGAATGCCCTGACGATCGTGGAAATTTGTCATCGGCTGGACGGGATTCCACTCGCTCTTGAATTAGCGGCGGCGCGCGCCCGGGCGCTCTCGCTGGAAGAAATCTTAGGACGGCTGAACGATGCACTCGGCTTACTAACCCAGGGCAACCGCACCGCGCCGCACCATCACCAGACGCTGCGGGCCGCCCTTGACTGGAGTTTCCGTCTCTTGTCAGAGCAAGAACAACTCTTGTTCCGGCGACTCTCGGTCTTTGCGGGCGGGTTTACGCTAGAGATGGTCGAGGGCAGCTGCAGCGAGCCACCGCTCAGCGCGCTAGAGGCGCTCGACCTCTTGACTCACCTGATCAACAAATCATTGGTCTCGGTGAGCTATCGCGAGGGCAAAGTACGGTATCACTTGTTGGACACCGTGCGACAGTACGCCGCCGAAAATCTGGAATCTTGCGGAGAAGCGAGTGCGATGCGTAAGCGTCACGGCGAGTTCTTTTCCCATTTGGCCGAGTCCTCTCGCACAGCGTTGCGCGGCCCGCACCAAGTGGCCTGGCTCGATCGCCTGGAAACAAATCACGACAATCTGAGAGCCGCGTTAACCTGGAATCTAGTCCATAATCCCAAGATCGGGTTGCGTATGGCGCATGGGTTGCAGCATTTTTGGTCGGTGCGTGGACATTTGAGCGAGGGGCGCCGTTGGATTGAAGCGTCGCTGGTCGTAGAAGATTTCTTTCCGGTGGATCGAGCCGAAGCTTTGAATAGAGCCGGTATTATGGCTTCTGAGCAAGGCGACTATAAGCAAGCCATAACGCGATACGAAGAGAGCTTGGCGCTCTGGAGGCAATTGGGCGATAAACGAGGCATCGTCACGACGCTCAACAATCTCGGCGGGATCGCCTGGGCACGCGGAGATTTTCCGAGAGCACGGGCTCTATTTGAGGAAAGTCTGGCGCTCAAACGCAAGCTGGGGGATGATAAATTTGCGGTAGCGAGTTCTCTCAATAATTTGGGCCTGATTGCCCAAACTTTAGGGGAGTACGCGAAAGCCCAAACGTTGCACGCAGAAAGTCTTGCCATTCGGCAAGAACTAGGAGATAAGCGGGGGATGGCGAGCTCCTTTGTCAACTTAGGGTCCATCGCGCAAGCCCAAGGAGATTACCCCACGGCACACTCACAGTTGGAAAGAAGCTTGGCTCTCCATCGCGAGATCGGCGATAGGCAAGGCACTGCTCTGTCTTTGTACACTCTAGGGAATTTGACTCAGATCACGGGAGATTACACAGCAGCCCGCTCTTATCATCAAGAGAGTCTAGACATTCGCCAAGAGGTGGGAGATAAACGGGGCATTTCCTACTCGCTCAGTAGCTTAGGGGGCATCGCTCAGATTCAAGGAGACAATTCTACAGCTCGCTCACTCTACGAAAAAGGCCTAGCCATTCAGCATGAATTAGGCGACAAACAAGGCATCGCCTATTCGCTCTTCAACTTGGGAAGTATCGCTCAGACGCAGGAAGACTATACCACAGCGAGCGCTCTGCATGAAGAGAGCTTGGCGATCAAACGTGCGTTAGGAGACAAACGCGGCACTGCGAACTCACTCAGTAATCTCGGGGTGATCGCTCAAGCGCAAGGGGACGATAGCAAAGCATATTCTCTTTTTGCAGAGAGCCTCAAGATGAAAATAGGCTTGGGGGACAGACAAGGAATTCTTGAGTCTCTGCTTAATTTGGCAACTCTCGCAGAAACACAAAAGAGCTATGAACGGGCGGCTTGCTTGTTCGGAGCAGCTGGAGCATTACGCGAACTGATTCGTGCAGCTCTGTCACCGGGCAATCAAGCTAGCTTTGATCGTAGCCTGAACACGACGCGCGATGGACTGGGCACAGAAGCGTTTGGCAAGGTGTGGGCCAAGGGTCGCGCGATGACGCTGGAGGAAGCGATCGAGTATGCACTCAGTACACCAAAGAAAATTACGCCGGATGCTCCGTGAAACTACTCAAATCAAGATTTGTCTTTATTGATCAATTTTGTGCTAAAATCTTTGATGCACGAAGTTCAATAGGGATGCCTAGATCACTAAATCGCAGAAAGGGATAATTAGGCTCGGCTATGAGCATCCTGCGCGTCACATTCTTCGGGGGATTCCACGCCGCACGCGACGGTTTCCCCATCAAAAATTTTCACTCGCAGAAAGCTCAGTTACTCTTAGCGTATCTCATGCTCTATCGCCAAAAGTCTCATCCTCGGGCGGTCTTGGTCGATCTCTTGTGGGGCGATTCTGGAGAAGATGACCGTACACTCGCGAGCTTGCGCGCAGCACTCCATTCGCTGCGCCAACTGATCGAGGGACCGAAGGCACGTTTTGGCAAGTACATTCTTACGGAGGGCGCTGCCGTTCGGTTCAATAGAGACGGCGTTTACTCGCTCGACGTCGAGGAATTCGAGAAAGCCCTAGCGTCCGCACGCAGCGCCTCCGGTGAAGCGCGCGCAGCTCTGTTGCGTCAAGCCGTCGAGCTTTATCAAGGCGATCTGCTCGCAGGATTCTATGAGGACTGGGTGCTCATCGAACAGCAACATTTCAGAGATTTGTACCTGCAAGCCCTCAAAGAGCTCATGACTTACCACCAAGAGTGCCACGAATACGATCAAGCCATCCGCTGGGCACGACGGGCGCTAGAGGCGAATTCTTTACAAGAAGAAATACACCAAGCGCTCATCCGACTCTATGCGCTTGCGGGAGACCGTAACGCAGCCTTGCAGCGCTACGCAGAGTGCGAAGCGCTTCTCAAGCGAGAACTCAAGCTTGAACCTCTACCGGAGACGCGGGCACTGTATGAAAGAATTCTGCGGGGTGACATCTGCGGTTTTGACAGAGAAGTATCGCCATCATCGGCGACTCCCGTACGGCACAACCTGCCTCGCCCACTCAGCAGTTTTATCGGGCGGAAGAAAGAAATTGCTGAGATTAAACGATTGTTAGCGAGTGTAGGGGCGGACCCGCGTGTCTGCTCGGATGCCTCGGGCGAACCCATCGGTTCGCCCCTACTTACGCTCATGGGCCCAGGCGGCTGTGGCAAGACGCGATTGGCACTACAAGTCGCGGCGGAGCTCACCCAGGAGTACGCTGATGGAGTCTGGTTCGTGGAGTTAGCGACTCTTTCTGATGCGACGTCGGTCCCACAAGCATTGGTGTCGGCTCTGGATGTACGCGAAGAGACGGGGTGCCCGCTTTTGACTCTTCTCTCAAATTATCTCCAATCCAAGCAGCTGTTGCTGGTGTTAGACAACTGCGAGCATCTGGTTGAAGGTTGTGTGCAGCTTGTTGAAGAGTTACTTCAGTATTGCCCGAGCTTGCGCATCGTAGCGACCAGTCGAGAAGAGTTAGGCATCGCTGGTGAGACTGTGTGGAAGACGCCCCCGCTTTTGTCGCCCGACCTGCAGAGCCTGCCTTCGAAAGGTGAAGAACTCGTCGCTACGTTGATCCAGTACGAGGCGGTAGAACTCTTTGTCGAGCGCGCCGCCTCCAGCGACTCCGGATTTAGACTGACGAATCAGAACGCACGAGCGATTGCAGAGGTATGTCATCGATTGGACGGAATTCCGTTGGCGATTGAGCTGGCTGCTGCCCGGGTGAAAGTTCTTTCTCTTGAAGAAATCGCAGAGCGGTTGGACAATGTGCTCGGATTGCTAACCCAGGGAAGCCGCACGGCGTTGCCCAAGCATCAAACCCTGAGAGCGGCGATGGATTGGAGTTTTCACTTGCTCCCGGAGCCCGAGCAAATTTTGTTGCGGCGGCTCTCGGTCTTTGCCGGGGGATTCCTTCTGGAAACAGTAGAAGCGGTTTGTGCACAGCACGAGACAGAGAGAGGTAGTTCACGAACCGCTCCTACAGAAATTCTCGATCTGTTGACCCAGCTTGTGAACAAATCGTTGGTGCATGTGACCAATCAACATGGGAAGGTGCGGTATCGGCTGTTGGAGATGGTACGGCAATACGCACGAGAGAAGCTCGAAGAATCAGGGGAAGCTACCAGCCTACGCCAGAGCCATCTGGATTTCTTCCTAAGGCTCGCGGAGCGAGCGGAGCCGGAGCTCAAGGGGGCGGACCAAACAATATGGTTAGGGCGGCTGGAAGCAGAACATGACAACCTGCGGGCGGTATTGAGATGGTCGCTCCAAAAGGGAGACATAAAAGCGGGACTGCGGTTAGCAGGAGCAGTCTGGTGGTTCTGGTATGTGCGTGGTTATTTGAGGGAAGGGCGTAAATGGCTGGAGGAGGCGTTGGCAGTGAAGGGGGGCAGTGGCTCACTGCCCGCGCGGGCGAAGGCGTCTAATGGAGCAGGAGTACTGGCATGGTCTCAGGGCGATTATATCTCGGCGCGCGCATTCCTTGAGAAAAGCCTGGCCATAGGGCGAGAGTTGCGAGACAAGCAAGGCATCGCTCGATTACTCAATAACCTGGGACTTTTAGCTCAGAGCCAAGGTGACTACGTTGCGGCACGCTCGCTATATGAGGAATGTTTGGTAATCAAGCGGGAGTTAGGAGATAAGCAGGGCATCACCGCTCCGCTCAACAACTTGGGGATTGTGGCTCAGAACCAAGGTGACTATGCCACGGCCCGTTCGTTGTTTGAGGAAAGCTTGGCTATCAGGCAGGAGTTGGGAGACAAACAGGGCATTGGTGCTGCTCTCATCAATCTTGGGTATTTAGCCCAGAACCAAGGTGACTATCTCACAGCCCGCTCGTTATTTGAGAAAAGCTTAGTTGTGAAACGGGAATTGGGAGATAAGCAAGGCACGGCTACTTCGCTCAACAACCTCGCGCTCGCGATTCAAAGTCAAGGCGACTATGTCACGGCTCGTTCGTTGTTTGAAGAAAGCTTAGCTATCAGGCAAGAGTTGGGAGACAAACAGGGTATAATCGCTTCGCTATCGAGGCTCGCAGGTCTTTCAGTAGTCCAGACACATCCAGGACGAGCAGCACGGCTGTTCGGGGCAGCAGAGGCTCTGCGTGAAGCTATCGGCGCTCCTTTGCCTCCTTCCGATCGCACCGACTATGATCGCCAAGTAGCCGCCACGCGCGCCAAGTTGGGTGATGAAACGTTTGCAGCAGCTTGGACCCAAGGCCGGGCGATGACACTGGAGCAGGCTGTGGAGTATGCACTAAAGCAGTAAGTCTTAGGTAGCGCATTCTCCGGAGCTGGGTTTCGATTTGGTCGTGAACCAGCAGAGGAGGTGATCGGATGTAAGGGCATAATGCAGCGACCGAGCAAGTGGTTCAGTGCATGCCATAAAAGCAAGACAAATGAGGCAAACCTACAAATTTATCAAAGGGGAGTGCGCCAAATGCTACAGAATCTTTCAGTCAAGCAAGTACTGATTGTATTAGGGTTGCTTGGAGCCGGAATGGTCATCGGAGCAGTTATAACAGGCAAAGACCGATCTACAGCTTCGATTGACATCGCCGCAGCTGCAGCTCAAAATGAGGCAACACCTAAGGAAGTGATGGCATTTCAGGAAGCGGTCCGGATAGACACAGATGCACTATACCTACAAGCAAGCCGAGTTAGCTAACGCGATGTGCAGGTTTCTAATGAGCGAGCAAATGATCGAACTGGAGCGGTTCACCTCCGCGCTGGAGACTCAACCAGACAGCTACCGTATGGCTGAGCACCTTGCGGAAGATCCGCGAGCCCAGATGCCACAGGTCT